>NZ_CP166961.1:3065911-3372503 GCF_041410465.1 Thalassotalea sp. 273M-4 | reverse complement strand
TTTTAGCCGACAGTAAAATTAACAACGATCTTAAGCGCCTAATCACCCAGGTAAGCGATGTACTGAGTAAAGCACAACAAGGGGCAATAATTCGCGAAGGTATGCGTGTGGTTATCGCAGGGCGTCCAAATGCGGGTAAATCGAGCTTATTAAATGCCTTAAGTGGTAAAGAGTCGGCAATTGTTACCGATATTGAAGGCACTACCCGCGATGTATTAAGCGAACAAATTCATCTTGATGGTATGCCACTTCATATTATCGATACCGCAGGCCTTAGAGAGAGCCCAGATAAAGTTGAACAAATTGGAATAGAACGCGCTTGGAAAGAAATAAAACAAGCGGATCGAGTGTTGCTGATGATAGATTCTACCAAGGAAACAGGGAGTAATCCTAAAGATTTTTGGCCAGAATTTTTCAACCAACTACCAACTAATATGGGATTAACCATTGTTAAAAATAAAGCCGATGTCAGCAACATCAACACCGGCTTAAGTGATGAACATAACACCCCGACGATTACTCTATCCGCGAAAACGGGTGCTGGGGTCGATACCTTAAAAGAGCATTTAAAGCAGTGTATGGGCTATCAAGGCAACATGGAAGGTGGGTTTATGGCAAGAAGACGCCATTTAATCGCCTTAGAAAGTGCTCACCGTCACCTTGTTACGGGTCTCGATCAATTGGAGTCCTATGTTGCTGGTGAGATCTTAGCCGAAGAGCTGAGGATCTGTCAGCAGCACTTAAATGAAATAACCGGTGAATTCACCTCAGATGATCTGCTTGGGCAAATATTCTCTTCTTTCTGTATTGGTAAATAGCCAATTCGATGCACATTTTATCCGGCTAGAGCCCTGCTCTCTAGCCGGGATCATTAACCTCTACATATCCCCTAAACGTTATAGACGATTGATCGAAGTAAGTGCGAATAATAGCGATTGGTTTTTTTGTATAAGCTAATCGTTATTTAACTATGCTACGACAGCCCCTAACTTATCGAACTCACTAACTAGCTAGATAACACTGTATCTTGCCCTTCAAACAAGCAAATACCTCAGCAACCCTAGCCCGTTTTGGTTCATCTTTAACAACCCACTAAGACAGCTCATTAACGACGGTTTAACGTCTTATGCATTTCGCGCAAGCCTTTAATCCAGTAAAACCCTAGTAAACCAATGGCCAATTTTGGTTAAAAATAGCAAAGATCAAAGATAAAAAGTAAAAGCGAACGGTCGATATATTCCGTATAATTTGGCCATAAATTATTAAAATGGAGAGAGAAATGTCATCATTTCAAATCATTGTTGGGTCCATGTTAGGTGGAACAGAATACGTTGCTGAAGCCGTTGAAGAAGTGTTAATTGAGCAAAATCATCAAACTCAAATGCATTTTCAGCCGGTTTTTGAGCAAATCGCACAACAAGATCAAACCTGGTTATTTTGTACATCGACTCACGGAGCTGGCGATTTTCCCGATAACCTTAAAAACTTTATCCACGATCTAAAACAAACAGATCACGATCTGTGTGATCAACCGTTTTTCGTTATTGCCGTTGGTGACAGTAGCTACGACACCTTCTGCGAGGCAGGAAAGTCCTTAGAAAACATAATGTTAGACAAGGGTGGCAAAAAGCTAGCTAAACTATTTACGATTGATATGATCGATATTGATGATCCAGAACTCGCAGCAGCTAACTGGGTTCGATCAATAAGTGATCAGTTATAAAGAACTTATACACATTTTTCGATCTAAATAATTGTTAGTGTGTATAACTATGGGTAAAACATATTAATTTTCTATTATTATTCAGTGTGCAGATCTTAAATTGGATCTGCTTGTGGATAAACAAGGCTTTTGATCAAGGGTTATACGGCTGTTGATCAATCTTTGATCACAGCATTTGATCGCTCTTAAAGCCCTGTATTTATTGACGTTAAAAGCTTTATCCACAGAAAACAGGATCCTTAATAAGTAATAATAATAAGATCTTTATATAGATCTTTATATTTTATTAAGGATCGAGCTTGCGATCTTTTTAACATTTTGATCATTTCACTTACCTTAAAATAACGGTAGAATAGCGATCTTATTTTTTCCTGATGTAAATTTTTAGAGGCACCAAAATATGTGGTATCAAGATTCCTTTGACGTTATCGTTGTTGGAGGTGGACATGCTGGCACAGAAGCATCGTTAGCAGCCGCTCGTATGGGTTGTAAAACGCTTTTGCTTACCCATAACATTGATACGTTAGGTGCGATGTCTTGTAACCCGGCCATTGGTGGCATCGGTAAAGGGCATTTGGTTAAAGAAATTGATGCGCTTGGTGGATTAATGGCAGAAGCCATCGATCATGGCGGTATTCAGTTTCGTACCCTAAATTCATCCAAAGGACCTGCAGTGCGAGCCACACGAGCTCAAGCAGATCGTCTTTTGTACAAGGCTTACGTACGTAATTACCTGGAAAATCAGGAAAATTTAACCATATTTCAGCAAGCTTGTGATGACTTGATCGTTGATCAGGATCAAGTGGTTGGTGTTTCGACCCAGATGGGGTTGAAATTTAAAGGCAAATCAGTGGTGTTAACGGTTGGTACTTTCCTAGCAGGCCAAATCCACATTGGTTTGAACAACTACGAAGGTGGTCGTGCAGGTGATCCGGCTTCAACTCGATTAGCGGATCGTTTACGTGATATGCCATTTCGAATTGATCGTTTAAAAACGGGTACGCCACCACGTTTAGATGCCCGCACCTTAGATTTTTCAGTGATGCAAGAGCAACCGGGTGATTTTCCAACGCCAACGTTCTCATTTATGGGGAACACAAGCGATCATCCACAGCAAATCTCGTGTTACATTACTCATACCAATACTCAGACTCATGATATTATTCGTGACGGTTTAGACCGCTCACCAATGTATACCGGGGTTATTGAAGGGATAGGACCTCGTTACTGTCCATCGATTGAAGATAAGATCATGCGCTTTAGTGATAAAGACTCGCATCAAATCTTCGTTGAACCAGAAGGCTTAACGACGCATGAGATTTATCCAAACGGGATCTCAACCAGTTTGCCATTTGATGTTCAAATGAATTTAGTGCGCTCAATCAAAGGTTTTGAGAATGCGCATATTACACGTCCAGGCTACGCCATCGAGTATGATTTCTTTGATCCTCGTGATTTAAAACAGACGCTAGAAAGTAAATTTATTAATAATTTATTCTTTGCCGGTCAGATTAATGGTACAACGGGTTATGAGGAAGCGGGTGCCCAAGGTTTGATTGCCGGTTTAAATGCTGGTTGTCGTGCGCAAGATAAAGACGGTTGGACACCCGGTCGAGAGCAAGCGTACATGGGCGTATTGATTGACGATTTATCGACTCTGGGTACTAAAGAGCCTTATCGTATGTTTACTTCTCGTGCCGAATATCGCTTATTGCTTCGCGAAGATAACGCCGATATTCGATTAACCGAAAAAGGTCGTGAATTAGGCTTAGTTGGTGACGACAGATGGCAACGTTTTTGTGAAAAATTAGAGAATATTGAACAAGAACGTCAGCGTTTACGTGGTACTTGGGTGCAAAAAGACAGCCCGGCGACGGAAAAACTGAATACCATGTTGAAAAACCCATTAGCTCGTGAAGCGAATTTGGAAGAATTATTGCGCCGTCCAGAAACACGTTATGAAGAGTTAATGAGTATTGACGAGTTTGGTCCAGCCTTATCTGACATTCAAGCGGCTGAACAAGTTGAAATTCAAACCAAGTATTCTGGTTATATCGACAGACAACTAGATGAAATTGAAAAGAAAAAACGTCATGAGAATACGTTAATCCCTCGTGATTTCGATTTCGCTAAAATTTCAGGCTTGTCAAATGAAGTCGTGGCGAAACTTAGTGATGCTCGCCCTGAAACCATTGGCAAGGCCTCTCGCATTTCAGGTATTACCCCAGCGGCAATTTCTTTGTTGTTGGTTTATATGAAAAAACACGGATTATTGCGTAAGTCAGCTTAGGCTGACTTGCCCTCACTTTACGGTCGGTTATGGACTTAACAGCAAAACTTCAGGCATTAATTGCCAAGTCAGGTTTAGAACTCACAAAAGTTCAAGTTGAAAAACTTGTGGCATACGTGCAATTATTAGACAAATGGAATAAAGCGTATAATTTAACATCGGTTCGCGATCCAGAAGAGATGTTGGTGAAACATATCTTGGATTCGTTAATGAATGGGCCTTATTTACAAGGTCAACGCTTTATTGATGTCGGCACCGGGCCTGGCTTACCAGGGATTCCATTGGCGATTTTGTATCCAGAAAAAAACTTTGTATTATTAGACAGTCTGGGTAAACGTATCACTTTTTTACGTCAGGTGGTTTTTCAGTTAAAATTGGACAACGTCACCCCAGTATTGTCTCGAGTTGAAGAATATCAACCAGAACAACCGTTTGATGGTGTCCTTAGTCGAGCGTTTGCCTCACTTGAGGATATGTTGACATGGTGTCATCATTTGGTTGATCAAGCGGGGGCGTTTTATGCGCTAAAAGGTCAATATCCACAAGACGAATTGGCCTCGTTACCGCAGGGGTTTGCGCTAAATGACAGTTATGTTTTGGACGTTCCTGAGCTTGAAGGCGAAAGGCATTTAATAAAACTCGTAAAAACAGCCGCTTAATAAATAATAATAGCGATCGGTGTGTTACCGATTGAACATTCATATTCCAATATTTTGTCGTCGGAGACGTTGTGGGAAAAATAATCGCGATTGCCAATCAAAAGGGTGGTGTTGGCAAAACCACCACGTCAGTGAACTTAGCTGCGTCACTGGCGGCGACCAAGCGCAAAATTTTATTGATCGACCTAGATCCACAAGGTAACGCTACCATGGGGAGCGGGGTCGACAAGTACCAAGTTCATGCCACCAGTTATGAACTTCTTATCGATGAAAAACCACTGCCTGAAGCTATTTGCACCGAAACCTCGGGCAAATACGATTTGCTTGCTGCCAACACCGATGTAACCGCCACAGAAATAAAACTGATGGAAATGTTTGCTCGTGAACAACGATTACGTATGGCGCTTGCCGATTATCGCGATGATTACGATTTTATTATCATCGACTGCCCTCCTTCATTGAATATGTTAACCGTTAATGCGATGGCCGCCGCCGATTCGGTGTTAGTACCAATGCAATGTGAGTATTATGCTCTTGAAGGCTTAACCGCGTTAATGGACACCATTTCAAAACTGGCTGCCGTGGTTAACAAAGACTTGCACATTGAAGGCATATTGCGAACCATGTATGATCCGCGCAACCGCTTGGCAAATGACGTTTCAGAGCAACTAAAACGACACTTTGGCGAGAAAGTTTATCGCACCGTGATCCCTCGTAATGTGCGTTTAGCTGAAGCGCCAAGTTTTGGTAGCCCTGCAATGTATTATGATAAGTCAGCCGCAGGTGCCAAAGCTTACCTAGCATTAGCGGGTGAAATTTTAAAAAAACAACAATCGCTGGCAGCGATATCTGAATCTGAATAAGCAAGGACTTTAATGAGTACGTCGAAACGTCGTGGATTAGGCCGAGGCCTAGACGCATTATTAACTTCTGCACCAAGAAAAGCGGATGCCTCTGAGTTAAACTCAAACGAGCAAGAGATTGCAGAGAAAAGCGATTTACAAGCATTGCCTATTGAGCAATTGTCACCAGGTAAATACCAACCACGCAAAGACATGTCTGAAGAAGCCCTTGAAGAACTCTCTAGTTCGATTCGAGCACAAGGCATTATTCAACCGATTGTCGTTCGTCCAATCGATAAAAACCAATATGAAATCATCGCCGGTGAACGTCGTTGGCGCGCCGCTCAGTTGGCTTCATTAGATACCGTTCCTTGTATTATCAAAGACGTGCCTGATGAATCAGCAGTGGCTATTGCCCTGATTGAAAACATTCAACGCGAAGACTTAAATGCGATGGAAGAAGCCGTTGCCCTTGATCGTCTATTGCATGAATTTGAGTTAACCCATCAAGAAGTCGCGACCGCGGTTGGTAAATCTCGCACCACGGTGACGAATTTATTGCGTCTAAACAGCTTAAATGACGAAGTTAAAACCTTTCTTGAAAATGGCGACATTGAAATGGGCCACGCGCGGGCTCTATTGGCGTTAAATGGCGATTTACAAACCACCACGGCACGGATCGTTGCGGCAAAAGAATTGACCGTTCGAGATACTGAAAAGCTGGTAAAAAAAGTACAAGAGCCAGACGTTGAAAAAACCCCGAAGAAAGTCGATCCCGATACGTTAAAACTGCAAGAAAGCCTGTCTTTACGCATTGGCTCCCCTGTTGAAATTAAACATAACAACAAGGGCAAAGGCAAAATGGTTATTTCGTATACATCGCTTGATGAACTCGATGGGATTTTAGCCAAAATCCAATAGTACAGCTGACTCTATAGGCTTACAAATTTGTAGCATTTTTGCATTTCAAATATGCTATAAAGTTGCAATGAAAGTAGAAATGAGTATACTTGCGCTTGCTTTTGCGAAAACAAATTTTAACAAAAAAAAAAGAGCGCAAAAACATCGAATATTAAGCGCAAATTTTCTGCAATATAATGAGGCCAGTATCTGTGAATAGACTTACAGAAAAAGGTAAAAAATACGCTCTATTGCAGATCATTATACAACTGCTGATAACAATAATAAGCGCGGGTATTTTTTACGTATATATGGGAGAAGCTGTAATCCTTTCAGTTTTAGCTGGAGGTTTGATCGCTGTCGTCTCAAATATCGTATTTGCTCTCAAAGCGTTTCAGTACGCGGGAGCACGCAGGGCAAAACAGGTCGTTGACTCGTTTTATCAGGGCGTAAAATTAAAAATGTTATTAACGGCGGTGTTATTTGCCTTGAGTTTTAAATTTCTCTCAATAACCCCACTAGCATTTTTTGCAACATTTTCCTTAACAATGGTCGCGCCTTGGCTGACTGCCGTTGTTAATAAATTTAACTTTAATCAACAATAATTAGGATCTAAGATGGCTGCAGATACAGGCTCTTATATCAAACACCACTTGACTAATGCACAAATGTGTATGACAGACAGCGGCGTGGCTTTTAACAAGGCATGTGCTGATGCAGGTTTTTGGAACTTGCATGTCGATACATTAGGATGGTCGATAGTGTTAGGTTTGATATTTCTACTTTCTTTCCGTTCCGTTGCTAAAAAAGCAACAACCGGCGTTCCTGGCAAATGGCAATGTGCTGTTGAAATGGTAATGGAATTTGTTCAAAAGAGCGTTAAAGAAACGTTTCATGGCAAAAACGCATTAATCGCGCCATTATCACTGACCATTTTTGTATGGGTGTTGCTAATGAACGCGATGGACTGGGTACCCGTTGACTGGATCCCAACCATTGCCGGCTTAATTGGCCAATACGGTTTTGGCATGGATCCACACGATGTCTACATCAAATCAGTCCCGACAACGGATATGAACATGACATTTGCCCTGTCAATTGGTGTGTTCTTCTTAATTATTTACTACTCAATCAAAATTAAAGGTGTGGGTGGCTTCATGAAAGAGCTAACCTTACAACCGTTTAATCACTGGGCTTTCATTCCGGTAAACTTCGTCCTTGAATCGGTTACATTAATCGCTCGTCCAGTATCACTGGCACTGCGTTTGTTTGGTAACTTGTACGCGGGTGAGCTTATCTTCATCTTGATTGCGACCATTGGTTTATTCCAATTGCCAGTACACTTTTTATGGGCCGCGTTCCACTTATTGGTTATTCCACTGCAAGCGTTCATTTTCATGATGTTAACCATCGTGTACTTGAGCTTGGCACACGAAGATCACTAAGAAAAATTCATCGGGAAGGAATTAGTTCGGTTTTCGCCGACCCGAGGGGCGCAAGGTAAACGCCTTGCGCAGCAAATTTAATTCAATTAAATAACTTTAAACTTAACATACTTAAAATAACTGGAGATACACATGTTATATATTGCTGTTGCTCTACTAATCGGTTTAGGTGCCCTAGGTACTGCGATTGGTTTCGGTCTTCTTGGTGGCAAATTCCTAGAGTCTGCTGCTCGTCAACCAGAATTAGCACCACAACTACAAGTTAAAATGTTCATTGTAGCGGGTCTTATCGATGCGATCGCAATGATCGGTGTTGGTATCGGTCTATATCTACTGTTCGCTGTTGGTGCATAAGACTCTCTTTAACCTTAGCGAATCCATTAGATATTAGGAGATACGAATATGAATATGAATGCTACCTTAATCGGTGAATCTATTGCATTTATCGTATTTGTGATCTTTTGTATGAAATTCGTATGGCCGCCAATTATGGCTGCCATCGAAGAGCGTCAAAAGACTATTGCTGACGGCCTTGCCGCTTCTGACCGCGCTGCTAAAGATCTTGAGTTAGCTCAAGAGAAAGCTGCTGCAAAGTTAAAAGAAGCAAAAGCTCAAGCTGCAGAAATCATTGAAGCTGCGAAAAAACGCGAAGCTCAAATGATTGATGAAGCAACAGCTAAAGCCCAAGCTGAGCGTGAAAAAATCATCGCCTCAGGTCAAGCAGAAATTGAAACAGAGCGTAACCGTGCTCGTGAAGAGTTGCGTCAACAAGTCGCTACTCTAGCCATTGCCGGTGCAGAGAAGATTCTTGAACGCTCTATTGATGGCGCTGCCCACAGCGACATCCTAGACAAACTAGTTGCTGAACTTTAAGAGAGGATTGAGCTATGTCTGAATTGACAACCATTGCTCGTCCTTACGCTAAAGCAGCGTTCGAGTACGCCGTTGATAACAACGCCATTGATTCTTGGTTAGAGATGCTTGCTTTTGCATCTGAAGTAAGCCAGAACGAAACCATCGCTAACTACCTTTCTGGTGGTATGAGCGTTGAACAAGTTACTGACTTGTTTATTAAGGTTTGTGGCGAACAAATCAACGACAAAGGTCAAAACTTTATTAAGGTGATGGCCGAAAACGAACGCTTGTTGGTGCTACCACAAGTTTTTACTCAATTCGTTGAAATGAAAACCGAATTTGAGAAAGAAGTGTTTGTAGATGTAGCGTCTGCGGTAGAACTTAGCGCAGAACAAGTAACGTCATTAAGCGCCGCGCTTGAAAAGCGTTTGGCTCGTAAAGTTAAGCTAAATTGCACAGTAGACGCCTCTGTGGTATCTGGTCTTATTATCAAGGCTGGTGACATGGTAATTGATGGTTCAGTTCGTGGTAAACTGGATCGTTTGGCAAACTCACTGCAATCCTAATCGGGGAACTGAGCATGCAATTGAATTCCACTGAAATCGCTGAATTGATCAAAGGTCGTATCGATCAATTCGACGTTGTTAGTGAAGCTCGCAACGAAGGTACTATCGTTTCTGTAACTGACGGTATCATTCGCATCCACGGTCTTGCTGATGTAATGCAAGGTGAGATGATCGAACTTCCTGGCAACCGTTATGCTATCGCCTTGAACCTTGACCGTGATTCGGTCGGTGCGGTAGTTATGGGTCCATATGCGGACCTTGCGGAAGGCATTAAAGTAAAAGGTACTGGCCGTATTTTGGAAGTACCAGTAGGTCGTGGTCTATTAGGCCGCGTAGTAAACACCCTAGGTGAGCCTATCGACGGTAAAGGACCAATCGAAAACGATGGTTTCTCTCCTGTTGAAGTAGTAGCTCCTGGTGTTATCGATCGTAAATCAGTTGACCAACCAGTACAAACTGGTATCAAGTCAATTGACTCTATGATCCCAATCGGTCGTGGTCAGCGTGAGCTAATCATCGGTGACCGTCAGGTAGGTAAATCAGCTATCGCGCTTGATGCAATCATCAACCAAAAAGATACTGGTATCAAATCTATTTACGTAGCTATCGGCCAAAAAGCATCTACCGTTGCGAACGTAGTACGCTCTTTAGAAGAGCACGGTGCTCTTGAAAACACGATTGTTGTAGTTGCAACGGCTTCTGAAGCTGCTGCTCTTCAATATCTTGCACCATACTCTGGTTGTACTATGGGTGAATACTTCCGTGACCGCGGTGAAGATGCCCTAATCGTATACGATGATTTGTCTAAGCAAGCTGTTGCTTACCGTCAAATCTCACTATTACTTCGTCGTCCACCAGGACGTGAAGCATTCCCTGGTGATGTTTTCTACCTTCACTCTCGTCTACTAGAGCGTGCTGCTCGTGTAAACGCGGAATACGTAGAGAAATTCACTAACGGTGAAGTGAAAGGTAAAACAGGTTCATTAACTGCGCTACCTATTATTGAAACCCAAGCAGGTGACGTATCTGCGTTCGTTCCGACAAACGTAATCTCAATCACCGATGGTCAGATCTTCCTTGAGTCGAACTTATTCAACGCCGGTATCCGTCCAGCTGTTAACGCTGGTATCTCGGTATCTCGTGTTGGTGGTGCTGCTCAAACTAAGATCATCAAGAAGCTTGGTGGTGGTATTCGTCTAGCCCTAGCTCAATACGCTGAATTGGCAGCGTTCGCACAGTTCGCATCAGATCTTGATGACGCTACTCGTGCACAACTTGAGCATGGTCAACGTGTAACTGAATTGATGAAACAAAAACAATACAGTCCACTATCTGTTGCTGAAACTGCTGTTTCTCTATTTGCTGCTGAAAAAGGCTACTTAACTGATATCGCGATCAACAAGATTGGTGATTTCGAAGCTGCCCTACTTAGCTACGCAAATAACGAGCACGCAGAGCTAATGACTACCATCAACGAAACTGGTAACTACGATAAAGATATCGAAGCAGGTCTAACGAAAGTACTTGATACATTCAAAGAAACGCAAACCTGGTAATTAACAGTTTTCGGAGACAATAGTCATGGCCGTCGGTAAAGAAATTAAAGATAAGATTGGAAGTGTAAAAAATACACAGAAAATCACCAGCGCAATGGAAATGGTTGCGGCATCGAAAATGCGTAAAACGCAAGATTCGATGGCTTCTACTCGTCCGTACGCTGAAAAAATGAGAAACGTGATCGGTCACATTGCATGCGGTCAGCTTGAATATCGCCATCCTTATTTGGAAGAGCGTGAAGCTAAGCGTGTAGGCTATATCGTGATTTCTACCGACCGTGGTCTTTGTGGCGGTTTAAATGTTAACTTGTTCAAACAGGTCTTAAAAGACTCTGCCCAATGGCAAGAACAAGGCGCTGAAGTGGACTTCGCACTGATTGGCTCTAAAGCCGGTGCGTTTTTCCAAAGCTTTGGCGCAAACATTGTTGCCCAAACATCAGGGTTAGGCGACCAACCTTCAGTAACCGATTTAATCGGTTCTGTTAAGGTGATGTTGGACGCTTACGACAGCGGTGAAATCGATCGATTATTCGTGGTATACAACAAGTTTGAAAATACCATGAGTCAAAAGCCAAGCATCGATCAATTGTTGCCTTTGCCTAAGTCAGATGATGACGCTATTACCCATCGTTGGGATTACCTATACGAGCCAGATGCGCAAGCATTGCTTGACCAATTATTGGTTCGTTACGTGGAATCCCAAGTATACCAAGGCGTGGTTGAAAACCTCGCCAGTGAGCAAGCTGCCCGTATGGTAGCAATGAAGGCGGCTACCGATAATGCCGGTAACCTAATTGATGACTTACAACTGGTATACAACAAAGCCCGTCAAGCGGCAATCACCCAAGAGCTGGGTGAAATTGTTGCTGGTGCGGCCGCGGTATAGGCAGAGATTAATTAATAGTTTAGAGGAATAAACATGAGTGCAGGTAAAATAGTGTCAGTTATTGGCGCAGTTGTGGACGTTGAGTTTCCACAAAACGCTGTACCTCAGGTATATGACGCATTGAACATCACTGAAGGTGACCTAGCTGGCCGTGTACTAGAAGTACAACAGCAATTAGGCGGTGGCGTAGTACGTACTATCGCTATGGGTTCATCTGACGGTTTGCGTCGTGGTCTGAATGTAGTAAATACAGGTAATCCTATTCAAGTTCCAGTTGGTACGGCAACACTTGGTCGTATCATGGACGTTTTAGGTGCACCAATTGATGAAGCGGGTGACATTCCAACAGAAGAACGTTGGTCAATTCACCGTGAAGCGCCTTCTTATGAAGAGCAATCAGCTTCTAACGAATTACTAGAAACTGGTATCAAAGTAATCGACCTTGTATGTCCATTCGCTAAGGGTGGTAAAGTTGGTCTATTCGGTGGTGCTGGTGTTGGTAAAACCGTTAACATGATGGAACTTATCCGTAACATCGCAATCGAGCACAGTGGTTTCTCAGTATTCGCTGGTGTTGGTGAGCGTACACGTGAGGGTAACGATTTCTATCACGAAATGAGCGAATCTAACGTACTTGATAAAGTAGCGCTAGTTTACGGTCAGATGAATGAGCCACCGGGTAACCGTCTTCGTGTAGCGATGACTGGTCTTACTATGGCTGAGAAATTCCGTGACGAAGGTCGTGACGTACTTTTCTTCGTAGATAACATTTACCGTTATACCCTAGCGGGTACAGAGGTATCGGCACTTCTAGGTCGTATGCCTTCAGCGGTAGGTTACCAGCCAACTCTTGCAGAAGAGATGGGTGTACTACAAGAGCGTATTACGTCAACTAAGACTGGTTCAATCACTTCAATCCAAGCGGTATACGTACCTGCGGATGACTTGACTGACCCATCTCCAGCGACAACCTTCGCTCACTTGGACGCAACCGTTGTACTTTCTCGTGACATCGCAGCACAAGGTATCTACCCTGCTATCGATCCACTAGATTCTACTTCACGTCAGCTTGACCCACTAGTTGTTGGTAACGAGCACTATGACGTAGCACGTGGCGTTCAATCAATGCTTCAACGTTACAAAGAGTTGAAAGACATTATTGCTATCTTGGGTATGGACGAGCTTTCTGAAGAAGACAAGCAAACCGTTGCCCGTGCACGTAAGATCGAGCGTTTCTTATCGCAACCGTTCTTCGTTGCTGAGGTATTCACTGGTTCTCCAGGTAAATACGTACCTCTTAAAGATACGATTTCTGGCTTTAAAGGCATTCTTGCTGGTGAATTTGATGACCTACCTGAACAAGCGTTCTACATGGTTGGTTCAATCGAAGAAGCGGCAGAAAAAGCTAAAAACATGTAATTGGGCCTAGCAATAGGTACAGGAGACGAATATGGCTGCCATGACCACACATTTGGATGTAGTAAGTGCTGAAGAGAGTTTATTCTCAGGACGCATTGAATCATTACAAATTACAGGTAGTGAAGGTGAATTAGGTATTATGCCTGGTCACGCACCTTTACTGACTGCGTTAAAACCTGGTATGGCGCGTATTGTTAAACAACATGGCGAAGAAGAGGTAATTTACCTTTCTGGTGGCATGTTGGAAGTTCAGCCTAACTCAGTAACCGTTCTTGCCGATGTGGCAATGCGCGGTGGCGAGTTAGATGAACAAGCTGCTTTAGATGCTAAGCAACGTGCAGAAGAACAAATTAACAACGCAAGTGCGGATGTTAACTTTGCTGAAGTTGCTGCTGAGCTGGCAAGAGCGGTAGCGCAATTACGTGTTATCCAAGAAGCTAACAAGTTCAAGAAAAAGTAAACACTTACTTACATGTAAAAGGCGCCTTAAGGCGCCTTTTTTGTTTTAGTTGACCCGTCCTAAATAAGGTTGGCACAAGTAATATTGCATTTACGGATTATATAAATCAGGTCGTTACACAGATTGTGTTACAAGGTCATTTAGTGCCATCAAATGTTTTATATCATCCCCATATACTTCGTCATCCCCATATATTTCGTCATCCCATATATTTCGTCATCCCTATATATTTCGTCATCCGCATATACTTCGTCATCTCATATATTTCGTCATCCCCATATACTTCGTCATCCCATATATTTCGTCATCCGCATATACTTCGTCATCCCTATATATTTCGTCATCCCTATATATTTCGTCATCCGCATATACTTCGTCATCCTCGCGAAGGCGAGGATCTCCAATAACAAACCTTCTTATAACCTTGATTCTTTCTACCCTTGCAACATTTATTCTTTTTATTTTCATCAAAAAAATCAGCCATAATGCCTTTGCTTAACGAAGCTTTTATCTGTTTTTATCATGGTTAATAAAAAGTTTTATGGGTATTTTTATGATCCTGCCTATACTTTTAACCGTTGCTTTATAAGAAATTATCATGAAAATTAAGGAGATATACTATGGCGAATGAAGGTTACCATGAACCAATCAACGAACTGTCAGATCAAACTCGAGATATGCACAGAGCGATCACATCCTTAATGGAAGAGCTCGAAGCGGTTGATTGGTATAATCAGCGCATTGATGCCTGCAAAGATGATGAGCTAAAGGCCATTCTTGCCCATAATCGAGACGAAGAAAAAGAACACGCCGCTATGGTCCTAGAATGGATCCGCCGTCAAGATCCTACCTTTGATAAAGAACTGAAAGATTACCTCTTTAGTGATAAAAAAATTGCTCATAAATAACCTCTTTATAGCATTTTATTGATTCGCACCCCGCTACGGCTGAATGCCTAACATAATCTATTTTAATAACATGAATTAGGCTGTTATTATCGTTAAGGTTTGGCTTTAGCCGTTGGTTGTGCGAATGCTTTAGGAGTTGGTAATGGAGCTTAGTGGTTTTCATCATGTCGCAATAATTTGTTCGAATTATAAAAAATCAAAAGCGTTTTACACTGAGGTTTTAAACCTCAAGGTGATAGCAGAACACTACCGCGAACAAAGGCAGTCGTATAAACTTGATTTACAAATGCCAACCGGTGGTCAAATTGAGTTATTTTCCTTTCCTAACCCACCTATAAGGGTCAGTCGACCAGAAGCTCGTGGCCTTCGTCACCTTGCTTTTGTTGTTGAATCTGTTGAAGACTATGCCCAATATCTCGCATCAAAAGGGGTTGAGTCAGAGCCTATTCGAGTCGATGAATATACTGGTAAACGCTTTACCTTTTTTCAAGACCCCGATGGCTTACCTCTTGAGTTATATGAAAACTAATACCCTAAAAATTTTTTAATACTTTCGTTGGAATGATTAGAAAATAGATTTCAACAAGGCTAAAATAAGCGCAATTAATAATAAATGGAAATGCTATGTCTCTTTCAGTTGTCATTCTTGCTGCGGGCAAAGGTACCCGTATGCGCTCTAACCTTCCTAAAGTGTTACACCAAGTGGCTGACCAATCGATGGTTGGGCATGTTATTGACAGTGCCCGCTCGGTAAATGCACAAAATATCTATTTGGTTTATGGTTTTGGCGGTGACGTATTAAAAGCCCAAATTCAAGGTGATGATTTAACCTTTGTTGAGCAAAAAGAGCAACTTGGTACAGGTCATGCGGTTGATATGGCAAGCCCATACTTAAAAGATGACGAAGATGTTTTAGTGCTTTATGGCGATGTGCCACTAACCAAAGTCTCAACACTTAAAAAGCTAATCGCGGCAAAACCTGACAATGGTATGGCGTTATTAAGCGTACACTTATCAAACCCTACCGGTTATGGCCGTATAGTGCGTGAAAATGCAGAAGTTGTGGGTATTGTTGAGCAAAAAGATGCCTCAAACGAGCAACGACTTATAAATGAGTGTAATACTGGCATTTTGCTGGCCAATGGTGGTGATTTAAAACGTTGGTTAAGCAACTTATCTAATGACAACGCGCAAGGTGAATATTACTTAACCGATGTTATAGCGATGGCTCACAGTGAAGGCAAAACCATAGCAACCGCGCACCCAGAAACCGAAATAGAAGTTGAAGGCGCGAATAATCGGGTGCAATTGGCGAACCTTGAACGTGCTTATCAGCTTCGTAAGGCCGAAGAGTTGATGCTTAATGGCGCCAGCTTACGTGATCCAAATCGCATTGATATCCGTGGTCAGGTTGAGGTTGGCAGTGAAGTACAAATTGATGTGAACTGTATTTTTGAAGGCAAGGTAACGCTTGAAGACGACGTTCAAATTGGCGCTAACTGCATTATTATCAACTCGCATATTAAACGAGGGGCTGTAATAAAACCCAACTCGATTGTTGAAAATGCCATTATTGGTGAGCACTGCTCGGCAGGACCATTTGCCCGTATTCGTCCAAACAGTGAAATGAAAGCCAACTCTCATATTGGTAATTTCGTTGAAATGAAAAACACTACCATGGATGAAGGTGCAAAAGCCGGTCACTTAACCTATTTAGGCGATGCCCATATTGGCAAAAAGGTTAATATTGGTGCCGGTACCATTACCTGTAATTACGATGGGGTGAACAAATCAAAAACCATTATTGGTGATGGGGCTTTTATTGGCTCTAACGCATCTATTGTCGCGCCTGTAACCATAGGTAAGATGGCCACCACCGCGGCAGGTTCTGTTATCACCAAAGATGTTGAAGATGACACCCTTGCTGTGGCAAGAGCTAAACAACGAAACATATCTGGTTGGCAACGCCCAGTTAAAAAACAAAAGTAAGCAATAAGCCACTGTAAAACGATTTTACAGTGGCTTTTTATATCAATCTTATTTTTTTATTGCTATCAACAAAAGGAACGCTAATGAACTGGATCATTACCAAATACCTTATTACCGCGGGTATTGTGGTCTTAGTGTCGGAGGTTGCAAAACGCAGCGATAAATTTGGTGCACTAATTGTCGCTTTACCACTGGTGACGATTTTGGCGTTAATATGGATGTATATTGACGGTCAGAGCAGTGAAAAGCTGGCTAATCATGCTTACTATACCTTTTGGTATGTGGTACCTACTCTTCCTATGTTTTTAGCCTTTCCTTGGCTGCTTGAGCGTTTTAGTTTTTGGGCGACCCTAGGGCTAAGCGCTATATTATCTATAGTCTGCTTTTTTACTTTTGCCGCATTAGTTAAGTTATTTGGTATTAACTTACTTTAAATATGTCCGAACATCCAAAATATGAAATAAACCACATAAAGATCATATGCTTAACATTAAATTAGATTGATCTTTATGCAACATTCGTCAGGCTGGCGTCCCCACCAGGAGTCGAACCTGGAGCTTAGGCTTAGGAGGCCCATGATTTATCCAATTAATCGATGGGGACACAAGGCTATGAAAAATATATCAAATTGGAATTATTTGTAAACCGATTCTGATCTATCTATATTCTCTAGCATCCTGCTTCGCTCTACCTCCTGCATCCTTGCAGTCGAAAGCATGATGGGATGACGTGCCCCTCGTCATCCTCGCGCAGGAGAGGATCTCAAGTAAAGGCATTTTAAGACACTTAAAACAGTACGAGATCCCATTTTCGGCTCTGGCATCCTGCTTCGCTCTACCTCCTGCATCCATGCAGTCGAAAAGCATGAAGGGATGACGTTGAGTATTTACAAAACCTCCTCGCCATCACATGCTGTCCTTACAGCCTTACAGCCTTACAGCCTTACAGCCTTACAGCCTTACAGCCTTACAGCCTTACAGCCTTACAGCCTTACAGCCTTACAGCCTTACAGCCTTACAGCCTTACAGCCTTACAGCCTTACAGCCTTACAGCCTATTCCTCCAAGGTACTTAAATCACCTTCATCTTGACCAAGGGCGCGCGCTTTAAGGACCCGACGCATGATTTTACCAGAGCGTGTTTTTGGTAAGCTATCCACAAACTCAACCCGCTCAGGGGTGGCTATTTTGCCCATTTCATTGCCGACGTGGGCTTTTAATTCTTCAACCAGATGCTTGTCGCCAATCAAACCTTGTTTAAGCAATACATAGGTATAAATGGCGTTGCCTTTTAAGTCGTGTGGCAAGCCAATAGCGGCGGCCTCAATAACCGCTGGGTGTGAAACTAAAGCGCTTTCTATTTCAGCAGTACCTAGTCGATAACCACTTACTTTTAAGACCTCATCCATTCGCCCTATCACCCAGTAATAGCCATCGTCGTCTTTTTTGGCGCTATCACCGGCGATATAACGCCAATTTCCGTCAACGTGTCGCCAATATAAGTCTTTATAACGTTCATCATCTTTAAAAATGGTACGTGCCATGCCAGGCCATGGGTTTTTAATAATAAGTTTACCCTCTTCGTTGGCCGCAACTGAGTTGCCATCATCGTCAACAATGTCCATTTCATTACCAAAGAACGGCTTAGTTGCCGAACCAGGTTTTAAAGGTGTTATAGGCAATGGGCAAATCATAAAACCGCCGGTTTCGGTTTGCCACCAAGTATCTATAACTGGGCATTTATCATTACCAATCACATGATGATACCAACGCCAAGCCTCTGGATTAATGGGCTCACCCACACTGCCTAATAAGCGCAAGCTTGATAAGTCGTGCTTTTTTGGCCACCGATCACCAAATCGCATTAAGCCTCGAATCGCAGTCGGCGAGGTATATAAAATATTGATGCCGTAGTTTTCAATGATTTGCCACCATCGGTTAGGGAAAGGGTAATTTGGCGCGCCATCATATAGCATAATGGTGGCGCCATTAATTAATGGCCCGTATACAATGTAGCTGTGGCCGGTGATCCAACCCGGATCGGCGGCGCACCACCATCTGTCTTCGGGTTTAATGTCAAAGGCCATGCGATGGGTTGTTGAGGTATATACAGCATACCCCCCATGTGTATGCAACATGCCCTTTGGCGAACCTGTGGTGCCTGAGGTGTATAAAATAAACAACGGATCTTCGGCGTCTGTGTGTTCGGTTTCACAATGTGACGAGGCTATAGGCAGTGCTTTTAAATCATGTAGCCAAAAATCTCGGGTCGGCTCCATTTCAACAGGAATGTCGTTATTTTTGACACAAATACACACTTCGATGGAAGGCGATCGCTTCATTGCGGCATCGGCAATGGCTTTTAAATCAATGGCTTTACCTCGGCGCCAGCCACCATCTGCAGTAAGAAGCACCCGACTGTTGGCATCATCAATTCGAGATGCAAGTGCTTCGGTTGAAAACCCGCCATAAACCACCGAATGCACCGCACCAATTTTGGCGCAGGCTAACATGGCAAATACCAACTCTGGAATTTGTGGCATGTAAATGGTCACGACATCGCCTTTAGCGACCCCCATACTTTTCAACACATTAGCAAATTGGCACACTTCTCTATTAAGACCGTTGTAAGAGTAGTTGCGCTTTTCGCCGTTTTCACCTTCCCAAATAATGGCCATTTTATTACGCGTCGCGTTGGTTAAGTGGCGATCGATGGCATTTTGTACGATATTAATTTGGCCACCCTCAAACCAACGATAAAACGGTGCCTTGCTGTCATCAAGTACACTGTCCCAAGGTTTAAACCAATCGAGAGTTTTCGCTTGTTCTGCCCAAAATTGTTCACGGTTTTCAATAGAGTGTTTATATAAGGCGTCGTATTCTTGTACATTGGCTTGCGCTATGACGTCTTCGCTAGGGTAAAAAACATCAGGTTTATCTTGGCTCATTGCATGCTCCATTTTTATATCGTTAGTATTTTTATTCCTGTTGTGATTATTAAGACTAATGCATAGGTGAGTTATTAAGCAAGAGTTGGTTAACAAAGAATTAACAAGGTGAAGTGGCCAACAAAAAACCGACAAGCGGAGAAAAAAACTTAACCGCTAAGGTTATAAACACTATTACCAAGTAACTGATTCATAGTGTAAAAAATAAAAAGCGTAGGCTTTGGGTTAATTGCAAACGCTTAAGGTATTAAGCTAAGCCCAGCCCCTAAAGCTAGAAATAGCAAGACAAGATAGCCTATGTGCCACTTTAATTGGCGCAGTAAAAAGATCCCCATTAATACCACCGCCATCGCAAATGCGGATGTTACAGCACTGACAAAAACGGGTTGGTATAGCACAGCGACAATAAAACCAACGACACTGGCGTTTATCCCCTGAATAAAATGCTTGGCATTTGGTTTGTTAGCAAAAGATTGCCATACGTTTTGAAATGACAGCAACAATAAAAAACCGGGCAAAAAAATCGCCAAGGTGGCTAATAATGCCGCCAATAAAGCGTGTTCTGGAATTTGCTCTGCGCCTAAAAATGCCGCCAAAGAAAACATTGGTCCGGGAACAGCTTGCGCCAGGGCATACCCTGTTAAGAATCGTTCGGTGTCGATACTTTGCCCCACGGTCTCTTGCAACAAGGGTAATACCACATGGCCGCCACCAAACACTAAACTGCCTGACTGATAAAAGTCGGTAAATAATGCCCACCAAGAAGCATCATCAGATAAAAAAGGTAGGCCTACAAACAAAGCTATAAACAATAACAAGGGGAGCGTTTTTAATGTTTGGGTCTTTGAAAATGCTGTGTTACTTGGGGTGCTATTTGCTGGGGCGGTAGTTTTATTGATCGTTAGTTTTGCAATAAACATAGCCATCACGCCGGCGCTGAATAACACCACTACTTGGGTGATTAAACTTGGGAATACTAAAACAGCAACAGCCGATAACACACAAATAAAGCGAGTGTGAGCCTGTTGGCAAAAGCTTGAAAACATGGTTAATACGGCATCGGTCACCACAATGACCGCAAGCAGTTTTAACCCAGTAATAACGCCTTGATACAACGAATTGTCAATGTGGGCAAGCGACAGGACTGCTAAACAATATAATAGGACAAAAGAAGGTAAGGTAAAGCCTAAAAAGGCGCCAATACCACCCATTAAGCCAGCCCGTTGATAACCTATGGCAAAGCCAACTTGCGACGAACCAGGCCCTGGCAAAAACTGGCTTAGGGCAATTAATTGGGCGTAATCACTTTGACTCACCCAGCCTAAGCGTTCAACAAATGCTTTTTGAAAGTAACCGATATGAGCCGCAGGCCCACCAAAACTGATGCAGCCCAATAATAAAAATCGCCAAAAAACTTCAAGGGCATTGGTTAACCTCATTGTGCTCCTTATTTACATGTATACCGTTTTATAGACAAAGATGTTTAAGAATCAAAAAATCTGCAATGGTTGTTCATGACAAAGGGCATATCGTAAAAACCGTCATTAAAACGTTTAACGCTTAGATTTTAAGACTCTTTTTAAGTCGTCGTTTAGTGCACCTTTGTGTTCAATGTCAAAGGTCATAAAACCTTTTGGGTCGATGCGCGTTCTTAGGGTGTAAGAGAGATCATCTTGCGGCGCATCAGCAAATTGCGCAAGTAGCATGAGCATGTCCATAAAATTCATACTGGCTTCCACATTAACCGGCGTTTCGGCGTACGCAGTAAGGGTGGGAATATTATTGGCTACGCCAGATAGTAAGGTGCGGCTTCCAACTTTAAAGTCGAAAGTAACGCCGTTTATTTCTAAATCGCGATTGTTGGGGTTGGCGACCATTAAATTGAGCATAAACCGAGGAGATGCACTGTTGCTTTTCACCGACTTAATACCGACTAAATTAACTTTAGGCTCTTCTAAATCTATGATGTTGGCACAGCCAGATAGACACCATAGCAAACAACCAAATAAGCAAAAATTACGCATACAATACCTTTTTCGTTTTAGTGCCTTAAAAACCAAGCTTTAAGACAAAATAAATTCAGCCAGTGAACGATTAAACGGCAGAATGTCAAAACTACCAGAAATTTCAAACGACACCTTTCCTACCGCACTTATATAAAGTTGAAGTTCACAATCCATATCAAAGGAACCCGATGACTCTACTGAGAATGTTTGGATCTTACTGTACGGAATAGAGGTGTAGTCGACTTTTGAGCCCGTGATCCCCTGCACATTGGCGGCAATAATACGTTTATTGGTAAACACCACTTGATCGCGAATCGATTTAAAGGTGGCAACAATGTTTTCGCCATTAATAAGCAATTTAAGAAAGCCTTCTTTGGCGTCACTGTTATTTATGGGTTTAAGTTTAAATACCGAGGAGTTGTTAAAGTCTATCATTTTTTTATCCCTGTGTTTTTAAGTCTTTAGTATTATCAACAAAGTGGCATTTGTCATTAATGCCACTTTGTTGATTTCCTATTGGCTTTATCTTAATTTATTTTAGTGGGAAATAGACTTTCAGTTGTTGCTGGTGGTGGGCAGAATTGACTTCTAAAAACATTTGTTCAAAAAATATGGGGTGGGCACTTAATTGCCTGTTTTGTATAGGAAGCCAGTGATGACAGACAAAATGAATGATATTAGTTAATTGCTCTTTTGACCCTGTACATAACACCTGCGCGCACTGCATATTGGGAATTATTCGTTCGGTGATACCAAAGCTATTAGGGCCAACAGGTTCTAAAATATCACAGCCAATACCTATATGGTGTTGTGATATTAAACATAATGGGTCGCTGTAGAGTAAATGGTAGGTTTTAAATTTGTTTGGCGGCAAAAGTTTGCGATTTCGCCAGGTTAAGAAGCGCTGCAAACTGTGTTTTAGTAAATACATCGGGCCTTTGTGTTCCATTATCCCAAGGTACTTTTCTTCAAACTCGATTATTTTAATGTCTAGGCTTCCCTGCATCTAATTTCCTTAATAATTTCAATCCATTAAATTAATATTAGGTTGAGCTTAAATAAAAACCAAGGCAAATACTCGGTTTTTATTAACATTGCATAAATGCCATAGGCATTAATACTTAAATAACCTTTCAAACTTGGTAACCCTTAAGGTGATCAGCGAGAGAATGATGTGGCGATGGCTTTGCCAATATATGCCAGGGATTAATACTCTGGTGCACTACCAAGCGCGTTTTTTAAAAGCGGACATTCGTTCGGGCTTGTCTGTGGCAGCGGTTGCCTTGCCAGTTGGTATTGCTTATGCCGATTTGGCTGGGGTGCCGGCGGTATATGGTATTTACTCTGCCACCTTTCCGTTATTTGCTTATGCGTTATTTGGTTCTTCGAAACAACTTATGGTTGGGCCCGATGCGGCGACGTGCATTATTGTGGCAGCAAGTTTGGGCCACTTAGCGGCTGGCGATGGCGCTAAGTACCAAGCGTTAATGTTATTGCTGACCCTACTTACTGCAGGTATTTATATTATTGCAGGGGTATTTAAACTGGGCTTTATTGCTAACTTTTTATCTCTGCCCATTTTAACCGGCTTTTTAAATGGAATCGCATTAGTGATTGCCCTTGGTCAAATAAAAAAACTGCTTGGTATTCACATAGAAAGTACCGGGGTGTTGTCGGAGCTAAGCTTGCTGGTAGGTAAGTTGGCGCAGACCCATGCCCCAACCTTTTGGTTGGCGCTCAGTTTAATCGCCCTGTTATACGCGATTAAATATTTGTTTCCTAAATTACCCAGTGCATTAATGACCATTATTTTTAGTATGGCCTTGGTTAAGCAATTAAATTTGCAAGAGTTAAATGTGGCAACCTTAGGGCAGGTACCAAGCGGTATACCAGAATTTAATTTGTTTATACATGTGAACGTTGCTGAATTTAAAGTGCTTTTAGTGGATGCGCTGGCGTTAGCGTTAATCAGTTTTACCTCGGGTATATTAACCGCCAAAAGCTTTGCTCAGCGAAATGGTTATGAGGTAAATGCCAATCAAGAGCTTATCGCTTATGGGGTAAGTAACTTGGCCTCTGGTATTGCTCAAGGTTTTCCCGTTACGGGGGCCGACTCAAGAACCGCTATCAACCATGAAATGCATGGTAAAACCCAAATGGTTGGGGTTATTGCAGGGGTTAGCATGCTGTTGGTTTTGTTTTTAACCGAGCCATTAGCGTTAATTCCACTGAGTGCGTTGGCCGCCGTAATATTAGTTGCCGCGATGAGCTTGTTTGATTTTCGCACCTTAAAAGAGTTGTACCAAATGAATAAAACCGAGTTTGTTTTGTCGGTTTTAACCACGTTAGGGGTACTAACCTTAGGGGTATTACCTGGGGTGGTATTGGCTATAGCGCTGTCACTGTGTTGGTTGTTGGCGGTAGATTCAAAACCTTCCAGTGCAATATTAGGGCGAGTGAGTCATTTAAAGAGTTATCATAATATTGAAGACTTTCCGGATGCCAAACAAACGCCCGGTATTTTATGTTACCGCTTTGAGGCCAATCTATTATTTTTTAATGCCGATTACTTTAAGCAAGACGTATTAAATAAGTTGGCGCAACACCAACAGCAACATAAACCACCCATAAAGTGGCTGATTATAGACGCCAGCTCAATCAATATTGTTGATGCGACCGGGGCTCATAAAATACTAGAGCTGCAACAGCAGTTAAAAAAGCAACAGATAGAACTTTACATTACCAATAAAAAACAAAGCGTACAGCGCTTTTTTGCCAACAGCTGGCTTAAAGATAAACAGCATAAGCAAAAATTATATATGTACCCTACTTTAAAGCTTGCTGAGCGCGCATTTATAGCAAAACAAAAGCAGAAACAAGATAACAGCAACATCATTGAACACAGTAATGTTGAAAAAGGTACATCTGACGCTGATGGAACTGAGCAAAAACCGCAAACATTTAAACGCTTTGATGAAATTTAAAAGAGGCAATATAGATGCCATTTAATGGCCAAATCTCATATTAAAATATGCAATGTTTAGCAAAGTCTTTCGCTTCTTCAGCAGTCCACTCACCTTTAGGTTTTTCTTTTAATTGTTCACACCACTCTTTTGAGCCAACTTCTGGCGCACACCCAATTAAAAAAAACACCCCAAGTAAAGATACTGCCGCACGTGTTAAGTTTTTCATTGCTAACTCCTAATAATTTATTTATCACGTACAGTTTAGAACACATAAACAGACAAGGCATTTAAACATGAAATCAACCTGTTCAGCATGCATGTCATTCTTAGATCAAAAAAGCACGTTGTAAAAAGGGCCAAAAACCGAAGTTTGAAAACAGTGTTTTTTACATTTTGTTAGAATAACATACTTTAAAATGAACTGTTTAAAACGTGTTTTTGCTGTAAACAAAACCACCATTTTTTATTAGCGATAAAAAGCAAAGATATTCGATTTCTATTGGCTTTGGCAGATGTTTTAGTGTTTCATTTTTACACTTTTAACCGCCTTTTTGAAATAAATCAAAAAAAGGTAGATTAGTAAGAGAGCTTTGGGTATCATCATTTTGTGTTACGTTTTAGAGTGATTGCTTTACAAACCGGTTACAAAAAGCTAAAAAAATAATGGCTGTAATTGTGTAACAGAATGACAAATTAATGATGTTCTGGTTTATAGCAACGACCTGTATGGTAATCGTGTTTGATAATGGACTATTAAATAGCAACGTATTCTCCAATCAGTAGTATGGAAGTACGACACTTATAATTAATTATGAGTGTTCAATATAAAGAAGTAATGAAATATTGAAACTTAAAACAAGGATGCGTTTTACCCTTCCCTGTTAAATTATTCTTCATGCTTTAAATCCCTTCTACTTGATTGAACGGTATTAGCCAATCGTTAATGCCTTATCGCAATTGCGATTTAGTCAATTTCAAAAAATTCATCTCGTTATGCCTTTTGGAGCCAAACCAATGGGCGGAAGCGTGCCTAAACACCTTAAAAGTAACTTGGTTTTTTATGTTTAATAATATTTTAACCGTATGTATTGGTAACATTTGTCGAAGCCCTAGTGCAGAGCGAATTTTACAAACCCAAATACCAACCAAAACCATTAGCTCGGCAGGCCTTGGCGCATTGGTCGATAAAGGCATTGAAGAGAGCGCAGCGGCACTTTTAAACCAACATGGTTATAACAGCGACAATCATAAAGCCCGTCAAATTAATGAACAAATTTTGGCCGATGCGGATTTAGTGCTGGTGATGGAAAAAAAACATCAACAGGCAATTATGAAACTGTACCCGTCGATGTCGGGTAAAGTAATGCTCTTAGGTAAGTGGAATAACGACGAAGAAGTGTCGGACCCTTATCGTAAAAGCCAAGAAGTGTTTGAACATGTGTTTAAACAAATTGAACATAACGCCAAATTATGGGCGAAGAAGTTAGGCTAGCATTGGTTTAAAAACGCCAAATAAACAAATAAGAAACAATAAAGGCGTGCATTAAGTTGCATTTAATAGCCCAAGCAAGAATAATCCCGAAACTAAAAATAATAATCACATAAATACAGTATGGACAGGGTGGTAAATAACCTACCCCTTATGCGCTAATTACTATGAAACAGATAAAATTAAAAACCTTAACAGTATCTTTGCTTATGGTCGGGCTTTCGGCCTGTACCCTTGTTCCTGGTGGGCACATAGACGACGTTGAACACACGTTTGTTGACACCGACGCCAATTTAACCGCTCAAATTAATGCTAAGTTTGTAACCCCAGACCTTATCGAACAGCTTCGAACAGCAGAGCCTAGCGCGCAAGCCAACCCTTCATTAAACACTCAAATCGATGCCTACAACTACATCATTGGTAAAGGCGATGTACTTAATATTACCGTTTGGGATCACCCAGAGCTTACCATTCCAGCCGGTCAATTTCGTTCAGCCGGTGAGTCTGGTAACGTAGTGCACGCTGATGGCAGTATTTTCTACCCATATGTCGGTAAAATTGAGGTTGCCAATAAAAGCGTACAAGAAGTGCGAGACTTAATTGCCAAGCGCTTAAGCAAATACATTGAAAAACCGCAAATAGATGTGTCTGTTGCCGCTTATCGTTCAAAACGTACCTTTGTTACTGGCGAAGTAAAACAACCGTCTGTTCTGCCTATTACCAATGTGCCTATGACCTTACTAGATGCCCTAAACGCGTCTGGTGGTTTAGGGCAAACGGCTGACTGGCGTTCAGTGGTACTAACAAGTATCGACGATAACGGTAACAGCGTTGAAGAACAATTAGACTTATATGCGCTTTATCAAAAAGGCGATATGAGCCAAAACCGCCTCATTAAACACAACGACATTATTCATGTGCCAAGAAACGATGCGTTAAAAGTGTTTGTTATGGGCGATGTGAATAAGCCTGAAACCCAGCGCATTGACCGTGCCGGTTTAACTCTTGCCGAAGCCTTAAACAATACTGGTGGCATGAGTGAGACAACAGCCGATGCCAGTGGTATTTTTGTGCTTAGAGCAAGCCAAGAACCGAATAAGTTAGTAGACGTGTATCAAATTGATTTAAGCAACAGCGCGATGTTATTGCTAACCACGAGATTCGAGCTACAACCAATGGACGTGGTGTATGTAACATCAGCCCCTGTTGCTCGTTGGAACCGTGTGATTGCACAGCTACTTCCAACGTTCACCAGCCTAGGCCAAATGGCCAGAGCTAAAGACGACTTTACTAACTAAGCACTTAATTAAAAAAACTTCGTGCTGAACTTGTACAGCGTTAATTTAAACCGTCATGCTGGACTTGGTTCAGTATCTCAACGAAGTTTAAATAAAAAACCAGGTTGCAAATAAATCAAGCAAACTAACAATGCCGTTTGCAGCCTTGCAGCCTTGCAGCCTTGCAGCCTTGCAGCCTTGCAGCCTTGCAGCCTTGCAGCCTTGCAGCCTTGCAGCCTTGCAGCCTTGCAGCCTTGCAGCCTTGCAGCCTTGCAGCCTTGCAGCCTTGCAGCCTTGCAGCCTTGCAGCCTTGCAGCCTTGCAGCTAAAAGATGAGAATCAGGAAACATTTCACCATGTCTGAACAAGCGTTAAAAACAGATAAATACCGAGTAAGTGATAACTCAAATAATGATGAAATCGATTTAGGTAAACTTTTGGGTACCCTACTCGATTCTAAATGGGTCATCATTTTAACAACAGTACTTTTTACCTTCTTGGGTGTGTTTTATGCCATTACCGCAACGCCTGTTTATAAAGCCAATGCGGTTATTCAAGTAGAAGACAGTGCACCAGGTATTCCTGGTCTTGACGACATGACCGAAATGTTTTCAAGCGAAAGTTCATCCGATACCGAAATTCAAATTATTAAATCTCGTTATGTTATTGGCCAAACAGTTGATGAACTTCAACTTACTAACGTCGTAAAACCTAATTTTTTTCCATTAATTGGTGAGTTTGTTGCTCGTCGTCATAAGGGCTTAGATGTCGCTGAACCTTTTTGGGGCTCAAGCTATGCCTGGGGTGGTGAAGAGCTCCTTATTAGCAAGTTCAGTGTTAGCGATGACCTACTTTCTCAAGAGTTAACCCTAGTTGCTGAATCCGATAATCAATACTCACTATGGTTTGAAGGTGAAGAACTTTTAAAAGGTCGTGTAGGGCAAACCTCAGATAACAACTTGTACGAAATAACCTTAAAAATCTCCGACTTAAAGGCAAATGAAGGCACAGAATTTACTTTAACTAAGCTCCCTCGCCTGCAAGCTATAATGGATTTGCAAGAAGATCTTTCTGTAAATGAGCAAGGTAAACAAACGGGCATTATATCTTTAAACTTACTAGGTGAAGATAAAAAGTTAATTGCAGAAACTTTAGATTCCATTAGCAAAACGTATTTTTTGCAAAACGTACAACGCCTAGCAGCAGAGGCCGAAAATAGCCTAAGCTTTTTAAAAGAGCAAATTCCACAAGTTAAAAGCGATTTAATCGCATCAGAAGACGCTTTAAACAAATACCGTTTAGAGCGCGATTCAGTAGACTTAACGCTAGAAACGAAAACCCTTCTAGAAAACCTAGTTGATATCGAAGCTAAAATAAACGAAATGGCGATTGCTGAAGCTGATATCTCTCGTCGTTTTACCGAAGAACACCCAAATTATATTTCGTTTAAGCGCCAACAAACAGACTTAATTAAAGAGCGGGATCGCATTACCCAAAAAACAGGTAACCTTCCAGAAACTCAACAAAAGTTACTTCGCTTAATGCGTGACTTTGAGGTTAACCAAGAAATCTATTTAGCGCTTCAAAATAAATCACAAGAGCTTGCTATCGTAAAAGCCAGTACCGTTGGTAATGTTCGTATTTTAGATAGTGCCGATGTATTTCCTAAAGCGGAAAAACCGAAAAAACCATTAATTGTTATTGTTGCTACATTATTTGGGGGAATGCTTAGTGTAGCTTATGTGCTAATAAAATCTGCATTTAACCGAGGTGTCACTAACCCGCAAGAGTTTGAAGATATTGGCTTAAATGTTTACGCAACAATACCT
Source organism: Thalassotalea sp. 273M-4 (assembly GCF_041410465.1). NCBI lineage: Bacteria > Pseudomonadati > Pseudomonadota > Gammaproteobacteria > Alteromonadales > Colwelliaceae > Thalassotalea > Thalassotalea aquiviva. The sequence continues at coordinate 3,343,493 of NZ_CP166961.1, read as the reverse complement.
GTTAGTGAAACACAACAAGAGTTTAATCTAAAACAAAAATCAAAATTAAAACTACAACAAAAAGTTAGTCGAAAAAAACAGCCAAAAGAGTTTTTACTTGCCCACGAAAACCCTACAGATTCAGCTTTAGAAGCTCTTCGAAGTCTTCGTACAAGTCTTCACTTTGCTATGCTCGAAGCTAAAAATAATGTGGTAATGATAACCGGTGCGAGCCCTGATGTTGGTAAGTCGTTTATTTCTTCAAACTTAGCAATAGTGCTTGCGCAAGCTGGACAAAAGGTATTACTTATCGATGCCGATATGCGAAAAGGCTACATTCAAAAAGCATTTAAAGCAAAAGCAGAGAACGGTCTTTCTGATGTGTTACTAGGAACCAAGACAGCGAACGACGTTATAAAATCAACTGAGACTAACAATCTAGATTTGATTACTCGCGGCGCAGTTCCAACAAATCCTTCAGAAATCTTAATGGGTAAGTATCTAAATGAACTGATCCAACAAGTTTCAAAAGATTATGATATTGTATTAATTGATACCCCACCTATTTTAGCTGTAACAGATGCTGCAATTATTGGTAAATATGCAGGAACTAGCTTTTTGCTAGCAAGATATAAGCAATCACACTTAAAAGAAATAGCCTACGCTGCAAATCGCTTTGAATTAAATGGAATAAATATTAGAGGTTTAATTTTCAATGCTGTTGAGAAGAGCCATTCAGTAAATTATGGTTATTTAAACTACGAGTATACCACCCCTTAAGGGCTTGGTTATTCTTGAGATTAAAACAGAGATTATAGTTGTTATATTAAAGACGTTTAAGTTTTTATATTTAACAACTTGATCAAATAGGAATATTAATAATAGGCGATAATTAATATGATTGATTTTGCAATAATAGGTGCTCAAAAGTCCGGAACTACGGCTATTTATCGATACCTAAAAGAACACCCAGAGATATCCTTACCAGTAAACAAAGAGGCTAGCTATTTTTTAGAGGAAAACACTGTTTTTGATAGGTTTTTTCATGATTTTTATGAAGAAAAAAGAAATGCAGTTGGTAGTGTGTCACCCCAATATATGTGCTATTCAGGTGTTCCCAAAATTATGAAAGCACATAATGAAAATATAAAGCTTATTGCTATACTCAGAGAGCCAATTGATAGAGCATTATCACATCATAATATGAATGTAAGAAGAGGTTACGTTCATGATAACTTCGATAATATAAAGAAAATATTAACTTCTAAAATTGATTCTACACTACCCAATAGGGCCGATAAATCAGAACAGCTACATGAAGTAGAAAATGTTTTTCGGTGGGGATTATACGGAACAATATTAAATGAATATTTAAAATATTTTGAAAAGAAAAATATATTGGTCATAGATTACTCTGAGCTAAGAGATAAACCTGAGCAAGTATTTGAAAACATATGTAAACATATAAATGTAGACACAGATTTTAATCCTAAAAATTTAGGGCGTAAATACCATAAAGGTGGTACGGAAACTATATTACCGAGAGCTGATTATTTTAAGAAGTTTAGGTTCGCTAAGTGGTTATGGCATACTTTACCTAAAAAAACTCGAGAGAAAGTTGGATATTGGTATGAAGTTACAAACGTAAAATCAAAAAAAAGTACTACTCAAGACGTTTTTGTAAAAGATGATTGTTTGGTAAATTTATATAGAGAAGACCTTCAGGGGTGCGAATTAACAAAGCATTTAGTTAGTAAGTGGTACTAAATGCTTAACCCTCTGATAGTAATTTTTATCCCTTATACCCTGGGACTGGTATTATTCTTTTTGCCAAATTCATTATTGAATTTTTGGGTAGGGGAAGATAATCTAGCCCTTTTTAATATTGAATATTTATTTATTTTAACAATGTTTTTTATATCTTATTATTTAGGGTGTAAATCATATTCTTTATTATTGAAAAAAAATGGAAAAAATGGAAAAAATGGAAATCACAGAAGAGGTTCTAAGAAAAATTTAACAATTCTATTCAATGCAATTATAATTTCTTTACTACTTTTTGTACTTATAGATATTTTTACTATTGTAAACTCTTTTTCAATTACAACGATATTAAGTAGTAGAGATTTATTTATAGAAGAATCAAGAGCCCCATCTCTTCTATTTTTGTGCCACCCTTTTATTGTTTATCTATATCTTAATCAAAGTGTTGAAATAAAAAAAAGTAAAGTCATTTTCATTTCGCCATGGTTTTACATATCAATATATATAGTTATTTCTTTTTTGTTAATGCAAAGAACAAATTTATTTTTTCTAGTGCTAAACATAGCAATAATCTATTTTTGGAAAAACTCTCGAGCTGTAGAACTTAGGTTGTTTGTAAAATATGCTTTTTTAGCTGTTTTTGCTTTAGCTGTTTTCAATTTAATTAGTGACTTAAGGGATGATGGTTATACTGAGGAAAATAAACTTATAGGTTATACATTAGGTTCATATAATAGATTTGCAGCAGTTATTGATACCTCTCTAAAATATGAAAGTAGTGGCACTGGTTATTATTCCTTAAGAGCATTGCTCTATCCTCCTATTATAAAAAATAGTGAACCTTTTAAATCTTTGAGAGATTATTTGAATTTTCCTGATGACTTAACCAAACAATGGCAATCACAGTTTCAAAGTGTGAAGAAGATCAACTTAAATCCAAAGTTTGTGTGGGTTACAAGTTTTGGCGCGTTCTGGATTGATTTGGGGCCATTTGCTTTTTTAGTCTTTTTTGTATTAGGTTTTATTTTACAAAGCTTATATATAAAAACAGTATTTCGAAATGATTCTAACTTTCAAATATTCACTTATTCTGCTTTAGTATCTGCCGTTATTTTAGGCTTTGGTCCAAATTTTATTACATTTCCAGGAATTATGTATACATACTATTTCATAATTACTTGGTTTTTTCTTCGTAGGGTGAAAATTAAATGATTGCTTCAGTAACTATACTATATCATCCAAGTGAGCAAATGCTTCCGAACTTTGATACGTATATTCGAAATGTTGATATTGCTATTTTTGTCGATAATAGTGAAAGTGAATACAATGTTAACTTGGTAAAAAGACTAAATGAGCTTGGCGCTATATATTTAAAACAAAACGGTAATCTTGGTATTGCTAAAGGGCTTAATATAGGAATTGAAAAGGCTAAGGTTCTAGGTGCTACTGCTGTATTAACAATGGATCAAGATAGTCGGTTTGAAACATCAATAGATGAGTATATTAAAGCATTTATATCTAACCCCAATGTAGCATTGATGGCACCCTCTTATAAATTAATTACTAATAAGAAAGAAGTTTCAGAATTAGTAAATGGTTTTGTGATGACTTCTGGAAATATTATCAATATATCTGATTTTTATGAGGTAGGAGGTTTCAGCTCCGAGCTCTTTATCGATTTGGTGGATACAGATTTTTGTCACAAACTCTTAATAAATCATAAGACAATAAAGATCAATAAAGAAACTTATCTGAATCATTCCTTAGGTACGCAAGATACTTTTTTCGGGATACCATTTGTAAAGCACCCTCCGATTAGAAATTATTATTTTTGTAGGAATAGTTTTATGCTTTTTAAGCGTTTTCCAAGACTTAAAAGTTATTTAATTAATGAAAATATAAAGAGAATTGTTAAAGCTCTTTTAAAACTTGAATTTAAGAGTATCTATTTTATTTTAAAGGGTTTATGCCATGGTCTCTCTGGAAAGTTTGGTAAATATAACGAGCAGAGTAACTAATTTAAACCGGACTTTGAATTTAAAATTATAGACTATTGTGATAAATAACAGGCTAGAGAGATTTAAATATGATTAGTGTTGTGATGGCAACATATAATGGCGAAAAATACATTAAGATGCAATTGAGCTCGATTTTGGAGCAAATTGGCTCTAGGGATGAGTTAATTATTGTTGACGACTGTTCACAGGATAACACTGCTAAATTAGTTCGATCCCTGAATGATGAGAGAATTAAGTTTATTCAGAATGAAAATAATTTAGGGGTCGTAGCTAATTTTTATAAAGGTTTAACAGAAGCTAAAGGGGATTTTATATTTCTTTCTGATCAAGATGATTATTGGGAAGAAAATAAAGTTAGTCTAATTTCAGAAAGTTTAAAGAACTATGACTTAGTTTGTCATGATTGCAGAGTAACAGATATGAAACTAAACGTTACTGGTGAGAGCTATTTTGAATTTAGAAAATCAGGTAAGGGGCTTTTAAAAAATTTTTTCAAAAATGGTTACATTGGTTGTTGCATGGCATTTAAAAAAGAGGTTTTTGAAGCAGCGCATAAAGGTTTTTTAAATGCTCCAATGCATGATGTCTGGTTAGGGTTAGTTGCTGAGATAAAAGGCTTCAAAGTCAATTTCATTAATGAGAAATTAATTAAATATCGCAGACATGAGAATGTTGTGTCTGAAACAGGAAGAAATACTCAATATATACCAACTCATAAAGCTTTGCGCTCAAGGCTTACATTATTAAAATTAATAATTAATATTTTATATAAAAAGTAGGGAAAACAATGGATATAAGCGCGGAAGAATTAGCAAGTTTAATATATGATAAAATTGAAAAAAATTTAACAAACCTCAAGGCTCAGTTCGAACAATCTAATGATGTAATTAAGTATTTTTATTTAGATGACTTATTACCTATAGAAATAGTCCAAAGAATAAGAAAAGCATTTCCTGATGAATCGGATATGATGCAGAAAAAAAGTTTGCGTGAATTTAAATACATTGCAGCTCAAATGGATCGGTATGATCCTATTTTAGAGAGTGCTATATATGCTTTTCAAGATAAACGAATTATTCAGTTAGTAGAAGAAATTGTTGGAAAGACTAATTTAGTTGCTGATGAGTACTTATATGCGGGTGGTATCTCGTACATGGGTGAGGGAAACTTTTTGAATCCTCATCTAGATAATTCACACGATAGAAACCGTAATTTGTGGCGTGCTTTTAACTTATTGTACTATGTATCTCCAGACTGGAAGTTAAAAGATGGTGGAAATTTGGAGTTATGGCCAGAGGGGCCTAAAGCAAAACAGATCACCATTGAAAGCAAGTTTAATCGGTTAGTTGTCATGATCACTCATAACGAAAGCTGGCATTCAGTAAGCAAAGTAAATAGCTCAGCAGGTCGTTGTTGTGTATCAAACTACTATTTTTGTAAGAATCCTATGAAGGACTCAGACAAGTTTCACGTAACCTCTTTTCGCGGTAGACCAGAACAACCTATTCGAGATGCTTTATTGAATTTTGATATCACACTGAGACAGGGAATTCGAAAAATTTTTAAGAAAGGGGTAGTGAAAAACCCTCATGTTTATAAGAAGTAGAGAAAAATTTTGAAAATATTAGTTACAGGAGGCGCAGGCTTTATTGGCAGTGCCGTAGTAAGACATGTCTTACAAAATACAAATAATAATGTTGTTAACCTAGATGCATTAACTTATGCGGGTAATTTAGAATCTATTCCAGCTGAGCTTCAAACAGAGCGTCATGTATTTGAACAGGTGAATATTTGTGACTTTTCTGAGGTTTATCGCGTATTTAATGAGCACAAACCTGATGCGGTTATGCACTTAGCTGCTGAGTCTCACGTTGACCGCTCGATTGATGGCCCAGCTGAATTTATCAATACCAATGTGGTTGGTACCTTTAATATGCTAGAGTGTGCGCGTGAGTATTGGAATACCTTAGATGATGCTGAAAAATCAGCGTTTCGCTTCCACCACATTTCAACCGATGAAGTATACGGTGACTTAGAAGGTACAGATGACTTATTTACGGAAACGACACCATATGCACCAAGTAGCCCATACTCTGCGTCAAAAGCAGGTTCAGATCACCTAGTTCGAGCTTGGGGTAGAACATACGGTTTCCCAGTTATTGTTACTAATTGTTCAAACAACTATGGTCCATACCACTTTCCTGAGAAACTCATTCCACATGTAATATTAAACGCCCTGCATGGTAAAACATTACCTGTATACGGTGATGGTAGCCAAATTCGTGATTGGTTGTATGTTGAAGATCATGCCAAAGCTTTATATAAAGTGGTTACTGAAGGTGAAGTGGGTGAAACCTACAATATTGGTGGTCATAACGAGAAGAAAAACATTGAAGTTGTGCATACCATTTGTGATTTATTAGAAGAACTTGTACCCAATAAACCTGAAGGCGTTACTAACTACCGCGACTTAATTGAGTTTGTTAAAGACAGACCAGGCCACGATGTACGTTATGCCATTGATGCCGCCAAGATTGATAGAGAACTTGGATGGGTGCCTGAAGAGTCATTTGAAACCGGTATTCGCAAAACAGTACAGTGGTACTTAAACAATAAAACATGGTGGCAACGTGTATTATCGGGTGATTACCAATTAAATCGTTTAGGTGATAAATAAAACCATTAAAAATAAGGGCAGTATTGTGAAAAAGTACAAGGGAATTATCTTAGCAGGAGGCTCTGGCAGTCGCCTTCACCCTATTACCATGGGGGTTTCAAAGCAGCTTTTACCTATTTATGACAAACCAATGATTTATTACCCGCTATCGGTATTAATGTTGGCGGGCATTAAAGATGTTTTGGTTATATCAACACCTAACGACTTACCTGGTTTTCAGCGCCTACTCGGGGATGGTTCTCAATTTGGCGTAAATATTGATTATGCCGAGCAGCCATCACCAGATGGTTTAGCGCAAGCCTTTATTATTGGTGAAGAGTTTATTGGCAATGATAATGTCTGTTTAGTGCTAGGCGATAATATTTTTTATGGCCAAAGCTTCTCTCAACAGTTATCCATAGCAACTCAAAGAGATCAAGGCGCGACGGTATTTGGTTACCATGTGTCAGACCCTGAGCGCTTTGGTGTAGTTGACTTTAATGAAGATGGTATAGCAACCTCTATTGAAGAAAAGCCTGCTCAGCCAAAATCAAACTATGCGGTAACCGGATTATACTTTTACGATAATGACGTTGTTGAAATTGCTAAAAACATTAAGCCATCACCGCGTGGCGAGCTTGAAATTACCGATGTAAATAACGTGTATTTAAAACGAGGTGAGTTAAATGTAAATCTTCTCGGGCGTGGTTTTGCCTGGTTAGATACGGGTACGCACGACTCGTTAATGGAAGCCGGTCACTTTGTTCAAACTATTGAACATCGCCAAGGTTTAAAGGTCGCTTGCCTTGAAGAAATTGCCTATAAAAATGGCTGGTTAAACAAAAAGCAGGTGAAGGAAAGTGCTACAAATCTTGCTAAAACCGGTTATGGTCAGTATTTAAAACGTTTAATTAAAGAATAATTATGAAAATCATCGATACAAAAATTCCAGAAGTAAAAATTATTGAACCAAAAGTGTTTGGTGATGAAAGAGGCTTTTTCTTAGAAACATTTCAAGCAGATCGTTACCAAAGCATTATTGGTGAAGGGCTTAGCTTTGTACAAGATAATCACTCTCGTTCAGCGAGAGGCGTCTTGCGCGGTTTACATTTTCAAAAAACCAAACCACAAGGTAAATTGGTACGTGTTGTGCGCGGTGAAGTGTTTGATGTGGCTGTAGATATTCGTAAAGACTCACCAACATATGGACAGTGGGAAGGTGTTATTTTATCTGAAGAAAACAAGCGCCAATTCTGGGTACCACCAGGGTTTGCTCACGGCTTTGTTGTACTTTCAGATACGGCAGACTTTGAATATAAATGTACTGACTATTATGACCCGTCTGATGAAGGTAGCTTAATTTGGAATGACCAAGACATTGGCATTGAATGGCCAATAACGGACGTTCAGTTATCTGAAAAAGATAAAGTTGCTACCGCATTTAAAGATTTATAAGGGAAAACGATGAACGTTGTTGTTTTTGGCTGCAAAGGCCAGTTAGGGCGCTGTTTGCAAGATAGAGCAAAAGGCTATGTAGAAAAACATGGTTTTAACTTTTTTTTCTTTGACCGAGCACAAGCTGATATTTCTAACTTTGAGCAAGTAAACAAATCCATTGTTGAATCGAACGCTAATATTGTAATTAACGCCGCAGCGTATACTGCCGTAGATAAAGCTGAAACTGAAGTTGAATTAGCATATGCAATTAATGCAACCGGGCCTGAAAATATGGCCAAGGTTTGTAACAAGCTAGACATACCATTAATTCATGTTTCAACCGATTATGTCTTTGACGGTGAAGCAACAAAGCCTTATACGCCAGAGTCCCCAACCAACCCGCAAAGTGTGTACGGTAAAAGTAAACTTGCAGGTGAGCTTGCCATTGAAGACATTCTTAACAAGCATGTGATCATTCGCACCGCTTGGGTATTTAGTGAGTATGGAAATAATTTTGTTAAAACCATGCTTAGACTTGGGCAAGAACGAGATGAGTTAGGGATTGTTGCTGATCAGGTTGGTTGCCCGACTTATGCGGGTGATTTGGCTAATAACATTTTGAATGTTTTACTAGAGATTACAGAGGGTTGTGAAAACTGGGGTGTTTTTCACTATTCTAGCAAAGAAAAAATGTCTTGGTATGATTTTGCACAAACAGTTTTTGATACATCAATGGATTTAGGATTGTATGGTAAAAGCCCAATTGTAAAGCCTATCACTACACAAATGTTTCTGACACCAGCTAAACGACCCAATTATTCAGTTATGGATATTAGTCGTTTTGAAATTAGCTGGAAGGCCTGTGACTTTGATTTTAAACAGTCTTTAAGTTTTGTTTTAAAAGCACTTTGATCTATGAACCAACAAAAGGAATTTTTAAAAAGTTCTTTAGTTGCATTTATAGTTAGAATTTTAGGTGCATTATCAGGTTTCTTGATGAACTTGATAATAGCTCGCAACTTATCTGTCGAACAGTCGGGTTTGTTTTTTCTAGGTTATGCTGTATGCACCTTTTTTTCTACTGTTTGTATGCTAGGGCTTCCGAATGCTTTAATTCGGTTTATTGGTAGTTACTCGACAGAAAATAATTTATCTGTTGTCAAAGGGGTTTTTAATAAGGGCGTTCGTACCAGTTTCTTCTTCACGTTACTTTTTACCATCCTTTTGTATTCTTTTAGTGGTGAAATTTCAAATCAAGTATTTGGAAAAGAAAGCTTTAAAAGTACCTTACAGTTGTTCCTACTTGCTTTACCATTTTATGTGGTTATACAGCTTTTAGGCTTCTCTTTTCAAGGGCTTGGGAAAAGTGTTTTAACAATTATATGTCAAAACATTGCAATACAATTCATAGTTATTCTTTGTATTCTCTTAGCTTGTTTATTATCACCCAATTTAAGCGCTGAAAATATAACTGTATTTTTTCTCTGTTCATGTGTGATGGTTTGTGGAATAGCATTTTATAAATGGCTACGCACATTCAATAATGCTATTAAACCAGATTATTCTGAAACAAAAAATTTAATCGAAAGTGCAAAACCCTTGTGGGTAATGATGCTGGTTTCGGCTTTGGTCGAATGGTCAGGCCAAATAGTGACAGGCATTTATGTTTCTTCTGAACAGGTAGCTTTTTTTTCTGTGGCACAACGAGTGGCAATGCTAACCAGTTTTGTTCTTATTGCTGTGAACTTGGTTGCTGCACCTAGGTTTGCCGCTATTTCTAAAAAAGGTGATCATTCTGAACTTCGCTCACTTTCATTACTTTGTAGTCGTTTAATGATATTTTTGGCTACACCAGTTTTATTGTTTATGCTCTTTTTTCCTGAATTTATATTAGGTTTTTTTGGTGAGGATTATAAGCAGGCTTCAAATATACTTCGGATTCTTGTTTTAGGACAGTTTGTCAATGTTATAACCGGTTCTGTTGGTTATTTACTCAATATGAGTGGTCATGAAAGGGAGATGCGCAATGTCGTATTGTTTTCAGGGCCTTTGGCCTTGATCTTGGCATTTGTTTTAACACCTTTATATGGAACGCTTGGTGCAGCCATTGCGACGGCCGTAGCATTAGCTTGCCAAAACCTTATAGCTGTTTACATTGTTAAAAAACGCCTTGGTTTTAATACATTAAATATAATTGGATAAAAAAATATGAGAATAGGATTAGCCATTCCCACGTACAATGGTGGAAGTCTGTTTAGGCAATGTTTAAAGGCGTTGTCGCAACAAAGTTTGCACATAGATGAGAAGTTGGTTGTAGATTCGTCATCAACCGATGACACTAGAGAGCTTGCAAAAGAGTTTGGTTTTAATGTTATTACAATACGCAAAGATGAGTTTGATCATGGTGGAACCAGAAATTTTGCAATGTCAAAGCTAGATGTTGATATTGTAATTTTTTTAACTCAAGATTCAGTTTTAGCCGATTGCAATGCATTATCTAGCTTAATTAAAAATTTTGAAAAACAACATGTTTCTGCTGCATATGGAAGACAGCTCCCACATCATGATGCAAATTTATTAGCAATTAGTACTCGACTACAAAATTATCCAAATGAAAGCTATGTAACCAACTTAAACTCTGATTACCCTAAAGGCTTCAAGAAAGCTTTCATTTCTAATTCGTTCGCCGCATATGTTAAAAAAGATGTCATGGCATGTGGTGGGTTCCCGAAGAAATTAATTTTAGGTGAGGATTCATATATTGCTGCCAAGTTATTATTAAATAATAAATCTGTAGCATATTGCTCTAATTCTAGGGTTCATCATTCACATAATTACACTATAAAGCAAGAGTTTAAACGTTACTTTGATATAGGGGTTTTTCATCAAACACAAAATTGGATGCTCAAAGAATTGGGATCAATTGAAGGTGAAGGTTTAAAGTTTGCTTTGATACAAATTAAATTTACATTAAATAACAAAAAACTAAATGAAACTATTCGCTCAGTATTTACAACAATAGCTAAGTTTATTGGTTATAAGGCTGGTAAAAAACATCAGTATTTACCATTAATCGTTCGTAAACGATTTGCGATGCATAAAGGCTATTTTGGGAGTTAAAAATGGATATAAAAGAATTAAAACAGGAACACAAAAGTTTTGTATGGCTTTTTCATAAAGCATCAGACTTATTTGCTATTCTAGGAGCTTGGGTTTTAGTCATTTATTTGTATTCAGATTACAGCCTTTTTGATAAAAATATTCAACTATTAATGTTTTCAGGGCTTGCGCTTTCTTTAGCATACTTTGAATTCTTTAAAGTCTATAGACATTGGCGCGGTGAGTCCGCTTTTAAAGAGCTTATCACTGTTTTAATTGCATGGATCAGTACAGTCTTTTCATTGGAATTACTTAGTTATTATTTTGTACAGTCTGTTTTTCAAGAATTAATTTTATATTGGGGAGTTACAGCTGGTTTAACTTTAATGTTCATACGTTTTAGTGTGCGTACTTTTTTAAAGTATGTTCGCTCCCATGGACGTAACCTACGACATGTTGTTCTTATAGGTGATAATGCCGCAGCGGTAAGAGCTTATAAAACCATAAAGCAAGCACCATGGAATGGTTATTCTTTAATTGGTTATTTTTCTTCGAGTAATTCGCTTGGTGAAGGGTTTTTGGGGTCAATAGATAAAATAAATGAATGGTTTGAGCAGAATGGCAAAAATGTTGACCAAATTTGGTTATCAGAGCTTCCATCTCATAATAAAACAAATGAGGTGCTAGAAAGTTTGCAGATACATACTACGAGTGATATTCGCTACTTGCCAGACTTAACATCGTTTAATTTAATAAACCATTCTTTTAGCTCTATAGAGGGGTTAGCTGTTATTAATGTTTGTACTTCGCCATTAAATGGGGTGAATAGGCTTCTTAAATCAATTGAAGACAAGGTTATAGCTGCCATTATTTTACTTTTGATATCGCCTATTATGTTGTTTTTAGCTTTAGGGGTTAAACTTTCTTCCCCAGGCCCTATTTTCTACCGTCAAGAGCGGGTTGGTTTGAATGGTAAAACATTTCAAATGTTAAAGTTTCGCTCTATGGGGGTCGATTCAGAAAAGAATGGTGTTCAGTGGGGGGGGGCAGCAACAATGAGCGTAACACCCTTTGGAAGATTTATTCGTTCAACCAGTTTGGATGAACTGCCTCAATTCATAAATGTATTGAAAGGAGATATGTCTATTGTTGGGCCGCGACCAGAAAGGACCGTGTTTGTAGAGCAGTTTAAGCATGAAATACCTAATTATATGCAAAAACATATGGTAAAAGCAGGTATTACAGGCCTTGCTCAAATTCAAGGTTGGCGTGGTGATACCGATTTAAATAAACGTATCGAAAGTGATATAGAGTACATTAGAAATTGGAGTGTTCTTCTCGACCTAAAAATCATATTCTTAACGATTTTTAAAGGGTTTATAAACCCAAATGCGAAATAACTTTAATAATTTTGTTTTCCTTCCATTTATTAGTCATTAATTAAAAAAGATAAAATCATGAACTTAACACACCTTAAACAGCTAGAAGCTGAATCTATTCATATCATCAGGGAAGTGGCTGCCGAGTTTGACAACCCGGTTATGCTTTATTCAATTGGTAAAGATTCTGCCGTTATGCTTCATTTAGCCATGAAAGCATTTTTCCCTGCAAAACCACCATTTCCATTAATGCACGTGAACACCACGTGGAAATTTAAAGAAATGATCGAATTTCGTGACCAAATCGCTGAAAAATATGGCATGGACTTGATTTCTTATACCAATGAAGAAGGTGTAGCGGCAGGTATTAACCCGTTTGATCACGGTAGTGCTAAGTATACTGACATCATGAAAACTCAAGCACTTAAACAAGCATTAGACAAATACCAGTTTGATGCAGCATTTGGTGGTGCTCGTCGTGATGAAGAAAAGTCTCGTGCAAAAGAGCGTGTATATTCATTTCGTGATAAAAACCATCGCTGGGATCCTAAATCACAACGTCCAGAGTTATGGGATACCTACAACGGTAAGGTGAATAAAGGCGAAAGTATTCGTGTTTTCCCATTATCAAACTGGACCGAGTTAGATATTTGGCAATACATCTACCTAGAGAACATTGATATTGTTCCTTTATACCTATCTGCAGAGCGCCCTGTTGTAGAGCGTGATGGTACTTTAATTATGGTTGATGATGACCGTATGCCACTTCGCGAGGGCGAAGTACCAGAAATGAAGAGTGTGCGTTTTAGAACATTAGGCTGTTACCCATTAACTGGTGCGGTTGAGTCTGAAGCGAAAACGCTACCTGAGGTTATTCAGGAAATGCTACTAACAAAAACATCAGAACGCCAAGGCCGAGTAATTGACCATGATTCTTCAGGCTCTATGGAGAAGAAGAAGATGGAAGGTTATTTCTAAAAATCGAATATTTTTAGAAGAAGTTATTAGCTTTAGGCTGCAAGCTACAAAATTGAGAATTAAGCCTCAAAATTTGCTCAGCAAGAGAGTTGTGATTATTAAACGTGGATACTAGGCTTTTAATTCATTAGTAAACAAAAGGATTTGTTATGAATTATGAAAAACTTAACGTTTGGCAACAGTCTGTTCATTTATCTGCGGTATTATATAAATATTTAAAGCCATTGAAGGATTATGGTTTTAAAGATCAAATCACTCGCTCGGGCCTGTCGGTTGCAAGTAACATTGCTGAAGGCATGGCCAGGTACTCAATTAAAGAAAAAGCTCACTTTTTAGCAATAGCAAAAGGCTCCTGTGCAGAACTTCGCACTCAGATTTATATTGGTATTGAAATAGGTTATATCGAACAGGCTATTGGCCTGACTTGGCTGCAAAATGCAAGCTCTATCGATGCCATGTTAACCGGATTAAGAAATAAAATATTAAAGCAGAATTTAGCTTCAAAGTAGCTGCAATAAATTTCAGCAGACAGGCTTTACCTTGTAGCATGAAGCTTTTAGCACATTTTGCTTTTAAAGGAATAAACAATGATTTCAGAACAAGTATTATTAGAAAACGATATTGAAGAATATTTAAAAGTGCATGAGCACAAAGACATGCTGCGTTTTTTAACCTGCGGTAACGTGGATGATGGTAAATCAACCTTAATTGGCCGTTTATTACACGACTCAAAATTAATTTTTGAAGATCACATGGCGGCAATTAAATCAGACTCAAAAAAGTTTAACACCACCAACGAAGAGTTTGACTTAGCATTATTGGTAGACGGCTTACAGTCTGAACGTGAACAAGGTATTACCATTGATGTAGCTTACCGTTACTTTGCTACCGAAAAGCGTAAGTTTATTATTGCTGACTGTCCAGGCCATGAACAATACACTCGCAACATGGCAACGGGTGCATCTAACTGTGACCTAGCAATTGTAATGATTGATGCGCGTTACGGCGTGCAAACTCAAACTAAACGTCATAGCTATATTGCATCACTTCTAGGTATTAAACACATTATTGTTGCGGTAAATAAAATGGACTTGGTCAACTACAGCCAAGACGAATACCGCAAAATTAAAGAAGAATACCGTGCCTTTGCTGACGAGTTAAACATTCCTGATGTGCGCTTTGTGCCTATTTCAGCACTTAAAGGTGATAATGTTGTAAATCGCTCTGAAGCGATGGACTGGTACCCAGGTGCTACCCTAATGGGTCTTTTAGATACGGTTAAAATTGACGACGACAAAAACGTTGATACTTTCCGTATGCCAGTACAATACGTTACTCGCCCTAACCTAGATTTTCGTGGGTTCTGCGGTACTGTTGCTGGTGGTGTAATTAACATTGGTGATGTGATCACCGCCTTACCTTCAGGTAAAACATCAACGGTAAAATCTATAGTTACGGCAGATGGCGATTTAGAGTCTGCACACGTTGGTCAAGCCATTACCATTACTTTAAACGATGAAATAGATGTTTCGCGTGGTGATGTGATTGTTCGCTCTAACCAACCTGCAGATGTATCTGACAACTTTGAAGCGACCATTGTTTGGATGAGCGAAGCCGCTATGCAGCCAGGCAAAGAATACGAATTTAAAATTGGTGCTAAAAACACTTACGGTCGTATCAACCAAATCAATCACCGAATTGATGTAAACACCCTTGAGCATATTGCCGAAGATGAAATGAAGTTAAATGAAATTTCATCATGTAATATTGCTACTACCTCGCCAGTTGTGATTGACACCTATGCCAATATTCAAGGCACAGGTTCGTTTATTATTATTGACCGTTTAACTAACATTACTGTTGGTGCGGGGATGATCAGCAAAACTAAGGTAGTAGACGCTACCGATCTTCCTGAGCGTGAATACAGTGCAACGGATATCGCTTTAAATGCGTTTATTCGTGAAAACTACCCAGAGTGGAACTGTAAAGCCATTTAATGGATGTTAATAACACCCCAAACAAGCTTTGCTTGTTTGGGGTTTCTTTGTGCCGCTAAGATTTAACTCAACCTATGTTATTAACGACCATGCTATCGGTGCTCTTTTCTGAGCAAGGGATAATGATAGGCATTTTTATCGCCACCTTGTTTGGCTTAATTAAGTTTCAGCAATACCCTGAACGGGTGTTTGCTTTTTCTATTTTGGCCTGCTTAGTGACCTCATTAGTCAATACCGATGAGTTCTTAAATAATGCGGTAAATCCAGGGCTTGTTACCCTACTCTTATTAATCACGTGTTCTTTTGCCTTAGAGCGCACCAGTTTTTTGCGCAATGTGTCAACTAAGTTGATAACCCAAGGTAAAAAACGATCTTATATAAGAGTTTTATTAAGCAGTGCCTTTGCTTCGGCGATATTAAATAATACCGCCGTTGTCGCTACCTTAATTACGCCCATAAAAAACAATAAGTTTATTAACCCAGGTAAACTGCTTTTACCCTTATCGTACGCGGCTATTTTAGGGGGTACATTAACGCTTGTTGGCACATCAACCAACTTAATTGTTAATTCGATGGTGATTGACAATGGCATGCCAAGCTTACAGTTTTTTGACTTTACCCTTATTGGGCTAGCCGCGCTGTTTGCTTGTTTATTGGTGCTGATTTTACAATTAAAAGCGCTACCTAAGTCAGAAATTAAAAACCAAGATAATGCCGACTACTTTGTTGAAGCTGAAGTACAAGCCGACTCAAAGTTAATTGGCAAAACCATTGAAGAAAATGGTCTTCGTAATCTTGAGTCGTTTTTCTTGGTTGAAATTATTCGAAGTGGTTATTTAATCTCACCCGTTGCTCGCGATGAGCACTTACAAGCTGGCGATAAGCTCATATTCACTGGTGATATTTCAAAGGTACTGGTGTTACAGCAATTTGATGGTTTAACCTTGTATGCTGAAAAAGACGGCTTGCTTCGAGATAACTTAACCGAAGTTTTGGTAAAGCCTGGTGCCACAATTATTGGTTTAAACTTAAAACAAGCAAGTTTTAGAGCGCGTTTTGACGCCGCCGTTGTAGCCATTCGCCGTGAAGGTTCAACCATTTCTGGTAAGTTAGGTGATCTGGTATTGCAATCGGGGGATTTTTTAGTATTAGCGGTGGGTAACGACTTTGCTTCACGTTCAAACCTAACCAAAAACTTTTTTGTGCTTTCAGGGGTAAAGCCAGAAAACATGTTATCGGGTGGGCGAAATAACTATAGTCTTTTCGGGTTTTTAGCGGCCATTGGTTGTTCGATTGCTTTTAACATTACATTGTTAAAGGCGTTGATGTTTTACCTTGCCGGTTTGTTTGTCTTTAAGTGTTTGTCGCTTAATGAAGTAAAACGCCGTTTTCCACTAGAGCTTTGGTTAATTGTTGCAGGCGCATTAACCCTATCGACGGGGCTTGAAAATTCGGGCGTTGCTCAACTAATTGCCAGTGGAGTACAAAATGGTTTAAATGGCCATTCCGTATTTGTTGCCTTTGTGGCGATTTATTTAATCACTTTGTTATTAACCGAAATTATTACCAACAATGCAGCTGCCGCGCTTATATTCCCTATTGCGTATAACATGGCATTGGGTTTAGGCGTAGATCCCCTACCCTTTATTATGGCGGTGGCTTTTGCAGCCAGCGGCAGCTTTATAAGCCCTTATGGTTATCAAACCAATATAATGGTGTATAACGCTGGTAATTATAAATTAAAAGACTTTTTACGAGTAGGCACGCCAGTATCAATTACTTACAGCTTGGTTGTGATAAGCATGATACCTATGGTGTTTCCGTTCTGATTTGTTGGGTCATAACGCTATAAGGCTTTAAGGCTGTAATGCTCTAGGGATTAAAGGCAAAAAGCTGTAAGCTGCCCTCCTCGTCATTCCGAACTTGATTCGGAATCTTCTTGGGGTTCGAGGTGAGTTTATGTTGCAAGGATTGAAAGTTGCAATGATAGAAGGCTTCAACGTTTCAAGGTTACAACGATGTTGAGCATCTAAACATAATACCGTCATCCAAAACTAGCCCGTCATTCCGAACTTGTTTCGGAATCTGGTTTGGAATAAGAAGTGGCTGTGCCGGTCGTTCAACTTCCTCGTCATGCTAAGCCATCTCGTCATCCTGAACTTGTTTCAGGATCTAGTTGCAAAGTCATTAAATCGAATTTTACAAATTATACAAAAAGAAAGAATCAAACATGAAAACAGAAAATACAGTATGGCATCCGCATCAGGTTTCTAAGGCTGAGCGTGCGGCGTTAAAAGGACAAAAACCCTGTTTATTATGGTTCACGGGCCTAAGCGGTTCGGGTAAGTCAACCGTTGCCAATGCCGTTGACGATTTATTATTTGAAAAGCAAAAGCACACATACCTTTTAGACGGTGACAATGTTCGTCATGGTTTAAATGGCGATTTAGGCTTTTCAGATGAAGACCGCATTGAAAACATCCGTCGTATCAGCCAGGTAGCAAAATTGTTTGTTGACTCAGGCATGATTGTCTCAACTGCTTTTATTTCACCGTTCCAGTCAGACAGAGATATGGCGCGTAATTTACTTGAACAAGGTGAATTTATAGAAGTGTTCATAGACACACCTATTGAGGTTTGTGAACAGCGTGATCCGAAAGGCTTATATAAAAAAGCTCGCGCGGGCGAAATTAAAGACTTTACCGGTATTAGTTCTGGCTATGACATACCAGAAAACCCTGAAATTCACGTAAAAACGGCAGAAAAAAGCATTAAAGAATGTGCTGAGCAGATTGTGAATTTTTTGGAAGAGAAGGGATATTTGAATTAGGCGGTAAGGCTGTAATGCTTTAGGGCTGTAAGCTACTAGTACTAGTCTAAGAGTTAGCTTTGAAATTTGTCAGGACCTTTAAATAGTTAAAAGTTGGCAGGTTTTGAGCTATTAAAGCTGACAATCTAGATGCTAGGATATAACTCCAATATTTAGCAGTATTTTATTCGACTCTTTTTGTTTTCATAACTAGTATTAAAATTCGTTAAGTAACAAAAGGAATTGTTATGAATTTTGAAAAGTTGGTTGTATGGCAACAAGCAGTCGATTTATCCTCCAGTCTTTATATTTATTTGAAACCATTAAAAGATTACGGTTTCAAAGATCAAATAACACGTTCTGGTTTATCTATTCCTAGCAATATTGCTGAAGGAATGGCTAGGAAGTCAAATAAAGAAAAATCTCACTTTATTAACATAGCTCTTGGATCTTGTGCCGAGTTAAGAACACAGATCTATATAGGCACAAAAATACATTACATTGATGATCAAACTAGTGAGCAATGGCTTAAAACAACCCGTTATATCAGTGCTATGTTGGTAGGTTTACGAAAAAAGTTAACTGATAGTATTTAAAAAAGCGGAACAACTCTATAGCTTTACAGCTCCAAAGCCCTGTAGCTTTTATTCATAGGAATTTTTAAAAATGTACTACGACGTATTTAATGGTGATGCAGATGGCATTATCTCTTTATTACAACTTCGTTTAGCGAACCCTGTAGAAAGTGAGTTAGTCACAGGTGTTAAACGTGATATTCAATTATTAGAAAAAGTATCTGCAAACGCCGGTGATGTGGTTACCGTTTTAGATATCTCGATGGAAAAAAACCAAGCGGGATTGAACGCTTGTTTAGACGCTGGTGCTACAGTGTTTTATGCTGATCATCACAGAGCTGGTAATATTCCTAAACATGAAAATTTAACCGCTAAAATCGATTTAGATCCAAACGTATGTACAGCATTAATTGTAGATGAGCATTTACATGGTCAGTATCACTTGTGGGCGATAACTGCAGCATATGGTGACAACTTAATAGCAAAAGCAGACAGCCTTGCAACGGAAGCGGGTTTAACAAATGAGCAACGCGAGCTGTTAAAAGATCTAGGTACGCTAATTAACTACAATGGCTATGGTGCAAAGGTAGATGATTTACACTTTCACCCTGCGGATTTATTTAAAGCTTTACTACCTTACAAATCTCCTTTTGATGCAATAAACGATAAAAACTCACCGTTTTACACTTTACAAGCTGCATACAACGAAGATATGGCAAAAGCCCAAGCGGTTAAACCACAACATGAAAGTAAAGAACTTAGTTTGATTGAGCTTCCAAATGAAGCATGGGCAAGAAGAATTAGTGGTGTTTACGGTAACTTGTTAGCAAACTTAAACCCTAATAAAGCGCATGGTATATTAACCGAAAATGCTGATGGTACTTATACCCTTTCACTTCGTGCGCCACTTAATAACAAACAAGGTGCTGGCGATATTTGTAGTCAATTTGCCACTGGTGGTGGCCGAGCAGCAGCTGCTGGCATTAATGCATTACCTAAAGAATATGTTGCTAAGTTTGTCGAAGTGGTTGAAGGTTACTACACACTAGAGGCTATAACGCCATAGGGCTGTAGTGCTTTAATGCTGACAGCAACAAGCTTCAGAGCTAATTGCGTCATCCTTGGTAATCAGTGTAATCCTAGGCAATCAGCGTCATCCCATCATCCTAGGGCATGATCGTCATCCCATCATGCTGTAAGATGGGTTCTCGTTCAGAGTCCAAAAGCCGAAAAGATAAAAGGCTGCAATGAATTAAGGCTTCAAGGTTTCTTTAACCACTGTCGTCATGCTAAGGAGCGAAGCGAGCTCAGTATCTATGCTTTTCATAAGTTGAGATACCTGCCTTCGCAGGTATGACGGTTGGGGTGAGGCATGAATGAAGAGGCTATAACGCCATAGGGCTGTAGTGCTTTAATGCTGACAGCAACAAGCTTCAGAGCTGATAGCATATAACTCTGCTTTGCTTTATACCTGTTAATTGCATTAGTTTTAAGGCAATGCTTTAACTCTTAGCCTAAATGAAAGCCAACAAATTAGGCGATATCCAATAGTTGAAGAACAAACTCAACTTATTTAACATTATTCCAAAAATAATAATTCGAGAAATTCATGAAAAAAGCCATTTACATTTTATCTTTGGTTAGCGCATCTGCCCTTTTACCTTTTAGCCTTGTTGCTGAAGAGCAAGCAGATAATGACGAAAAAGCGTTAGGAGCATTGTCGTTTTTATCTTCTTCAGGTAACGTAACCAATAGTTTTTCTATGCAAGGGTATACGGGTGTTTTTAACACACCAACTACCCAAGTGGTGGATTACGGCAATTTTGAATTTAGTTATAGTAATAACTTTTTTGATCAGGGTGCAAAGTTTGAGAAAAGTGAAGGTTTTTTAAAAGCGGACGATTTAAAGTTTTCTGTTGGAATATTACCAAATATTGAAGTCGTTGGGCGGTTAGCTACAAAATACTGGAGTATGAATCAATTTTATGATGAAAATCGTAAAGATTTTGGCTTTCGTGATTTATCAGGATCAGTAAAATGGAAACTCCCATATATACCCGAAGATTGGTTTTTAGTCTCTGTAGGTGGACAGGATGTGGGTGGATCTGTAGTTAAATCAGAGGTGTATTATATAAATGCGTCAAAAGAATTTTCTTTAAATGACTTTGGCAGTTTGCGTACAACGATTGGTTTAGCAACTTCTGATAATGCTATAGGGTATATGGATGGTGTGTTTGGCTCTTTTGAATATCAACCAGTTGATTACTTACAGCTATCGGCTGAATATGATGCTAATGCGGTAAATGTTGGTGTTAAAGCCTTTACACCTGATTCTTGGTTACCTGAAGGTTGGAAAGTTTCCCTTTCAGCCCAGCTTTATTCAAGCAACAAAGAACATAATGAAAAAGATAAGTGGTGGTCAGTAGGTATTCAAATTCCATTAGGCGATGAGCCTCGGGAAAGGTATAAAAATTCCTTTACTCATAATGAAAACACATCGTTAAATGAAACAATAAAAGAGCCAAGATCATTAAATCCAGACTTACCTAAAAAACAAGGTTTAGCTCATGGTTCTAAAAAAATTGAGGCGCAAACAGCCAAACCTACTAACGAACAATTAATTGAACTTTCGAGTATTTTAACCAAATATGGTTTTGAGTCGGTAAGTATTGGTACAAACCCCTTTGGTTATGTTGTTATTCAGTTTGAAAACAACTTATATAATCGAAACGAAAACCAGGCTCTTTTAAAGGTGTCAGAGCTGGTTAACGCACACTTAGGCGATTTAGCCCAGAACGCCATCTTAGAGCTAACCAACCAAGGGGTTGTGGTATATCGTCAGCATGTTGGTGCCAATACCGCTAAAAATTTAAACAGCAACTCAGCATTATTTAAAAACCAGTACTTTTCAAACGTAGACTGGGTAACAAATAATGAAAGCAGTGCTCATTTCACCCCAAGGTTAATTTTATCACCAGGTCTTAGTACTCTTGTTGGCACAGAATATGGCGCCTTTGACTACCAAGTCGTTTTAAGTTCTAACCTACAGATGTCATTATGGGATGGTGCTGTATTAGATATTCGCCATATGTCAGACACTCTAGTTAATACTGGTGACCTTGAAGATAATAAATACATTTATAAACGATTTGGTATTAAAGAAGGTGTTGATCGTCGCTTAATTCATCAGACCGTATCTTTGCCTTTTAATGTGTTTACTAAATTAAGTTATGGTCGTATTTATGGCAACGCCGATGGTTGGTTAAATGAAACGCGCTGGGCATCACCCAATAATACCCATCGTTTTTCAGTATTAACAGGCGATTTTGAAAACCAAGACATAGTACTTTGGGGCGGTAAAAAGTTTTACCATAAGCCGAGCTTATTTAAATACCGTTATCGTTATGAACCACTCAATTGGGATGTGGAGCTTACCGCCGGTGAATATTGGCAGGGTGATAAAGGCTTTACGCTTCGTTCACTTCATTGGTTTGGCGATGTACAAGTTGGTATTCGCTATCGAAAAACCAAGTTTGATGACCGCTTTGGTGGTGAAGAAGAAGACTTTTTGGCCTTAGGTTTTTCTATTCCACTGACTTTGGGTAAATCGATGAAATCTAACTATGGTTTCCAAGTAAGAGGAATAGAACAATTTAATTATTACGTTGAAACCTCGTTAACTGAGAAAAATACCGGAAATCATATAAAAACAGGCTTTGGTCAAGAGCCTTTGTTGTACCATAACTTGAATCAGAGTTATTTTAATCGCGATAGAAACTAATAACTTACCTAACATGGTATAACAAAGTGCTTGTTTCACTTTTAAAACGTGTACTGTTATTTAAAAATAACAGTACAAATGAATTTTATTCATACATTCACGCTTGTTGTGAAAAGATATGTTAGGTATGATGCTGTAAGGTTGTAATAACTAATTTACAATTTTTCAGGGGGGAAACACTCTGCTTTGAGTGTTAAATGGAGTTTTAGAGTTAGCAAACGGAGATAAAAATGTTCAATTCTAAATATAATAAAATTACCAGCATACTGCTGTTAGGTGCCAGTTTAACACTAACTGGGTGTGACTTATTTGACGATGACAA
The DNA here is from genome assembly GCF_041410465.1 of Thalassotalea sp. 273M-4. Classification (NCBI taxonomy): domain Bacteria; kingdom Pseudomonadati; phylum Pseudomonadota; class Gammaproteobacteria; order Alteromonadales; family Colwelliaceae; genus Thalassotalea; species Thalassotalea aquiviva. The sequence goes on along the minus strand of NZ_CP166961.1, from coordinate 3,320,699 downwards.
CGATAAAAAAATCGATCCACCTGTCGAAGACAATTCGCTTTTTAAAGGTGATGTGTTAAAAGGCGATGTTATTAAGGGTGATGTAAACCTATACGCTGCCACTGACTTAAATACTTCGATTTTTAAAACAGTAACAGATGAAAATGGTAACTTCTCAACAGGTGGCTTTGTAATGCAGTCTGGCATTTACATGATTAAAGTTACAAGTAATGGTGAAACCACCATGGTTTGTGATACCACCAATTGTGGTACTGAAGAAAGCCCAATCGGTTTTGGTGCAACTGTACCTGCTAGTCAGTTAACCGACCTAGAGTTGTCGACCGTTACCTATATTGATGCAGAAAAGCAACCACTTGTGATTGACGAGCAAATCAGTGCAATGAGTACTGTTGGTGCAGAAATGTTAATTGCGAGTTTAGAAAAATCTGGGAAAGATATTTCAAGCATCACAGAAGCTGGTTTTAAAAACTTAGAAAAGAAAACGACTAAGTTAACATTTGACTTATTTGGTATTACAGCACCAGAAGGTGCTAATTTATTTGATCTTTCATTACCAAGTTTGAATAAGCAAGGTGAAATTTCAATTTCTAATGAACTAGCCGCAACCGTTTCTATGTTTAACGCATCTATTATTGGTGCATCTGGTGATGGTGTTAGTATTTCTGATGCAATTAACAATACTGCTGTTCTAGCGACTTCTTTCATTTTAGATGATACACCAGCAAATAATAATGCTTGGTTAGCCCTACAAAAGAATGTGGCTAATAAGGCTGCTGCAGTAGGTGAAGCGCAGGCTGGTAACATTCCTGCTTCAGCAGTTTCTGCTGTTGAAAGCAATGTTAACAATGGTATTAGTCTTGATGAAATCAAAGACTCGGTAACCGATATTGATAATTGTGCTTCTCAAGATAGCTGTTTAACAGGTGGTACTGGTGGTACTGGTATTACTAGCACTGGCGGTTAATACTACACGTTGTAAGCAATAAAAAATCAGCGCAATGCGCTGATTTTTTGTTTTGAAATACTGATTTTACCCTGTCATAATCAGCATTTAGGGCTTTAGGGCTTTAGGGCTTTAGGGCTTTAGGGCTTTAGGGCTTTAAGGCTGAAAACATACGCCGTCATTGCGGCATGTTGTTGGCCGCAATCTCCCATAAATAGATAGTCGTTTTAAGGCTTCAAGCTTTAATACTTTAAAAAACTCACGTTGTTATAAAAAATATAAATTCAAGGATGCAAACTCATTTATGTCTTCAGCCATTAAAAAAGTAAAAAAAGCCGTGATCCCCGTAGCAGGCCTAGGGACGCGCATGCTACCAGCAACCAAGGCTATTCCTAAAGAAATGCTACCAGTTGTTGACAAACCACTTATTCAATACATTGTTAACGAATGTGTGGCTGCGGGAATTAAAGAAATTGTACTTGTTACACATTCTTCTAAAAACGCCATTGAGAACCATTTTGACACTTCGTTTGAGTTAGAAACTACGCTTGAAAACCGCGTTAAACGTAGTTTGTTAGCCGAGGTACAAGCCATTTGTCCACCAGGGGTTACCATTATGCACGTTCGCCAAGGTGAGGCAAAAGGTTTAGGCCATGCCGTATTAAAAGCTCGCCCATTAGTTGGTGATGCACCATTTGCGGTTGTTTTGCCTGATGTGATTTTAGACGATTACCTGTCTAATTTAAAAACCGAAAACATGGCTGCTATGTTAAAACGTTTTGCAGAAACTAATGTAAGTCAAATTATGGTTGAGCCAGTACCAAAAGAGCTTGTAAGTAGTTATGGCGTTGTCGACTGTAATGGGCATGAATTGACACCTGGTGACTCTAAACCTATGACAGCAGTTGTTGAAAAACCAGAGGTAGATGAGGCCCCTTCAAACTTAGCAGTTGTTGGCCGTTACATACTTTCTGAGCAAATTTGGGATTTACTTGAATATACCCCACCAGGTGCAGGTAATGAAATTCAGCTTACTGATGCCATAGCTTCCCTAATGAAAGTCGAGCCGGTAGAAGCCTTTCATATGAGCGGAAAATCACACGATTGTGGTTCTAAACTTGGTTATATGAAAGCAAATGTCGAATATGGTTTAAGACATGACCACATAGCTCAAGATTTTAAAAATTATCTGAGTCGTTTAATAAATGGTGAAAATACCCCTTAGTAGTCGTATTTGACCCGTCCTAAATAAGGTTGACACTTTTCAACTAAATAATTGGAGAGAGTAATTAAAACATATATTAATAGAAGTCAACGAAACTACTCACTATCTTTTAAATTAGCTCTTGTTGATCAAATTGAAAGTGGTGACATGACTTATTTAGAGGCTCAAAAGCGATTTGGCATTCACGGCTATTCAACTGTATTAACTTACTTTCTAGTGGTATAACAGTTGCCGTTTGCACTCTTACTTGAGATACTAAAGCCTAAACAACTTTGAAATACTAGGCAGTAAATTAGAAATGGTTGCTTAACTTAATTGATGAGACTGAATTTGATTGACCAGGTCAGGGATAATGGGATCCTTAAAAAGAATATCTATTGAAAAAGCTTTATGATTTGTAGGAAGCTAGGAAGATGGTGAAAGCGACAGTAGCAATTTACAGTCACAGAAGACCGAAAATGTCGTTAAAATATAAAACGCCCGATGAAATTCATCAGACGTTTTGAGGAAAAGTGTAACCTATATCAGGTCAACACAATTAAGGAATTTAAGTAAACTTTATGACCCAAACATTAAACCTTTCGCGAGCGCATTAATCCAAACAAGCCAAGTATGAATAATATTAGTCCCGTTGGCTCAGGTACATTTTTTGTATCGACAGAAACATTGTTTACAGGCTCTGAAAGTTGTCTATAGACCCATAAACCAATACTTCCATTTGTAGTATCTTTCGTCCATGTAGTTCCATTCGAGTTTACGGCAAAGGAACCTTCTCCTGTTACTGAAGCATCAAACCTAGCAAGTGATAAATTTGTAGGGCTCCCTATGTCAATGTAACCATGTACCCATCGGTTGCCATTAGTCTTGGTATAAGGTGCTTCATGCTCCATAAGAGAGGCTAATAATATAGCAGCATCTTCATTACCAGAACTGTAACCAAAGCCATTACCATTAATAACTACTTCAGCACCAGCACTAAAAAAGAAATCATATACTTCCGAAGCATTTGCAAGATTAAACCCTAGAGTTGCGTATGGACTGGTGCTGAAAAACTCATTTACAGATAGGCCTACAGTTTGAGTTACATCTAACCATTCTTTATTTGTTGTAGTGTCTTTGATGAGAAACCCATCTCCAGTAGTAAATAAGTCATCTTCTATTAATGCGGCATTAACTGTTGCAGTTAATAAAAATACACAAGCTATAGTAAATTTACTGATTAATTTCACAACCTTTCTCCAATTTGTCGGCTTATCTTTAGTTATTTACCTCGTTTAAGAGTTTGGCAAACACTAAGTTTGAATTTCATAACTTACTTAACAGCATATAGCGTGCCAATAATAAAAAGTATGTTAAATCAATGGCTTATCTTTTTTGGTTGTTGGCGTTTTATTTGGTTGTAAATAAAGCTGACACCAAAGAAAAGCTGTAAGGTTTTAACGAAAAAAGGTTACAAGGCTAAAAGGTTGCAATGCAGTCTGCTTATAAGCCAACTCTAGTTTGTTAAGTTTAGTATGAATTTTTAAAGTGGACTGTAGGAGGGAAAGTTTAAACGCTACAAGGTTAAAAGGTTGCCTGTGCCCCAGTGGCAAGTTCGCGTTTTTAACTTGTGTTTGTTGCTATGAGTAATAGTTTTAACGTATTTAAGTTTATTTACATTTGGTATTAGTCACTTAGGAATCTATGAAAATACGACCAACAACATGTTGTAGTGACGATGTATTTTAAACGCTATCTAATGAAGGTTTATCGCAAAAAATATCATCTTGCAAAAGCCATTAATTGCAAGGCCCACCTTTATCTTTATACAATTCAGGCTTTTTACCTTTAATCGTTCTATATCAATTTTTAACTGTAAACGACTCTGGAATAAAACATACAAATTCGTTATAATCCCGCGCCAATTAATTGCTAAATGGCTATTGTTTTATAGCAAATTCAAGCTTAATTAATGGCAAACAAGGATGTATAAGGTCAGTCATAAAAACACATTGTTACTGTTTAAATCATAATGCTTATGCTTTAAATTACGAGATGTATAAAGTATCTATGGGTTCTTGCGATTTTATTCAATTCAAAAAGCACGAAATGAAAGAATTTATTGGTTATTGTTTTCTCTTTAACCGACATGTTTTTTGATTATGCTTTAACGTATTTACTCTAAAATTACTTTGCTTTTTGGGGCTAGACCAAAGGGCGGAAGCGTGCCTGTTTTTTAATTGATTTAGCGTGGGAACAATAGCTTCTTCGTTCAAATACAATGTGTTAATCTGACCTTTATTATATTGTGTACAAGCATCAATAATTTTACACCTACTTAAAAGAGAATCTGCACCAATGTCGTTCAAAAATGTGTTTTTAAAATGTATTTTGCTAATGGTTTTTATTAGCTCAACCGTTGCTGCCGCAGTACCTTCTGCAGCTCAAATCGAGCAATTTAAGCGCTTACCAAAAGCGCAACAAGAAGCATTAGCCAAAAGCATGGGCATAGACTTAAAGTCACTAAATATAGGAGCAACAACTCAACCAGAGGTTGAAGAGTTAACTCCAATTGTTGAGCGACCTGAGCAAGAGCTGCTACCTTTTGAGTTTGAGCTTGAAGAAGACGACGAATTAAAACCTTTTGGCTATGATGTATTTGCCAATGCGCCTACCACATTTACCCCAAATTTAGATGTTGCTGTGCCAAATGGGTACCTTGTTGGGCCGGGCGATCAAGTGTCAGTGCAAATATTTGGTAAAGAAAACTTAGAGTATACCTTACCTGTTACCCGAGAAGGTGCTGTTGTGGTGCCAAATTTAGGGCCATTTAAGGTGGCGGGTTTAACTTATGCCGAATTAAAGCAATTTTTAAAAGCGAAAATCGAACAACGCATTTTAGGTGTAAATGCGGTAGTCAGTTTGTCGTCTTTACGTTCTATGCGGGTGTTTGTGTTAGGTGATGCTTACAAACCTGGTCCATATATTTTAAATTCACTGGCTTCTGTTACTCATGCACTCTTTGCTGCAGGTGGTATTAGCGATATTGGCTCTTTGCGTAATATTCAAGTTAAACGCAGTGGTCAGCTGATTAAGCAGGTAGATTTATATGACTTGTTAATATCGGGTGATTCATCAAACGATGTTTTATTACAAGCGGGCGATGTGGTCTTTGTCGCCCCTATTGGTCAGCGCGTGAGTGTTGATGGTGAAGTTCGTCGCCCTGCTATTTATGAAATAAAACCAGGTGAAACCTTTGGTCAAATAATGGCTATGGCTGGTGGGGCCTTACCTTCGGCATTCCCTAAGGCAACAAGAGTTGAGCGTTTTGGTGGCAATAACTTACGCAGTGTTATTAACGTTGATTTAAATAGTCCAAGCGACCTTAAAAAGATGGTTAAAAACGGCGATTTGATTTTTGTTAATAAGACCTCAGAGTTATTAGAGCAATCTATTGAAGTGATTGGTGCGGCAACACGTCCAGGTTCGTATCAATGGGTGCCAGGACAAAAAATTGCGGATGTTTTTCCAAGTTTCAATGCGTATTTATTGGAAGATGCCGACTTAAATTACAGCTTGATTGTGCGAGAAATTGACAATGCTCGCAATATTGAAATTTTGCAATTTAAGCTTGCTAATGCCATTAAAGATCCTTTCTCAGAAGATAACATCACCTTAAAAGCACAAGATAAAATCATCATTTTTTCAAATACCGAAACAACGTTGAGTTTGAACAAAAAGACAGATGACAGCCAAAATCATAACCAAGACGGTTATGTCGGCAAGCGCAACGTAAAGTTTGAACAACAAAATTCGGTTGAAGACGAAGAAACAAAATTACTTACCGAACTTCGAAATAAGAGCATTGAAGAGCTCACTGACGGCAAAGATGGTGAACCAACTTTGGTTGAAGAGTTAACCGATAATGCCCGCTTTAAACTGCTTGCCCCAATTATTCAGAAATTAAAACAGCAAGGTGCATCTGGTAAGCCAATGCAGCTAGTAGAAGTTGACGGCCAAGTTAAGACGCCAGGTATTTACCCTCTAGCTCGAAATGCAAGTGTGTCAGATTTAATTGCCGCCGCTGGCGGGGTGACAGAATCAGCTTATTTAGCTCGTGCAGAAATCACTCGAAATGTTATTGAGCAACAAAAAGCCGGTAAGCTATCGATTAATGTTAACTTAGAAAATGCGTTAAATGGCATTACAGCAGACAATATTAAGTTACTTTCAAAAGATCGATTAAACGTTCACCAAATACCTGCTTGGACAGAAAATCACGTTATAACGTTAAAAGGTGAATTTGTATTTCCTGGTAAATACACTATTCGTCGCGGCGAAACGTTATCTGATGTGATCAAAAAAGCAGGTGGTTTTACCGAGTATGCGTTTGTTGAAGGTAGCGTTTTTACCCGTGAAAAACTAAAAGAGCTTGAGTATGAAAATTTAAAAAAACTAGCTGCCGACTTACGCATGGAAATAGCTTCAAAGACCTTAACAGAAGGCTCAGATGTCGCTTACGCTGAAGCTCAACAACTGCTTGATGACTTAACAAGTATTGATGCTGTAGGGCGCTTGGTTGTTGATTTACCCAAATTAGTATCGGATGTTAACTACGATGTATTGCTTGAAAATGGTGATACCCTGTATGTGCCAACAAAGAACAATTCGATTAATGTCATTGGTCAAGTCAATGTATCAACATCGCATATGTTTGATGACAACTTAACCGTACAAGATTACATCACTAAAAGTGGTGGTACCAAACAACGTGCTGAAGAAGATGACATTTTTGTTATTGCTGCTAATGGCGATATTAAAGTTATTGAAGATGCTAATTGGTTTTCAGATGGTGACCTAGACTTAAAAGCTGGCGATACCATAGTCGTACCGCTTGATAGCGATTATACGAACAACTTAACTCTTTGGTCTGCAGGTACACAAATTATGTATAACCTAGCAGTCGCTATTGCCGCAATTAGTGGTTTGTAACTCATAGTAATTAAATAAATCTAATTTTTCGGTAATAAGAAAGTTATGACTCATAAAAAAACAGAACAACGTCAAGATGATCGTCCTATACAAATAACACCTCAGGTGTTACAAGAATTGACGTTGAACAGACCTGTACAGACTTTGGATACTCCTATTGAACTTGCCGATTTGTGCCATTATATATGGCAAAGAAAGTTAGTTGTTTTTTTTACCATCGTTATATTTGCGTTTACTGCAATCGTTTATACTTTGTCTCTACCTAATATTTATAAGTCTGAAGTTTTGTTAGCGCCTGTGACAGAGCAATCAGGAGGGATGGCTGCAATTGCTTCTAAATTTGGAGGATTAGCAAGTCTTGCGGGGGTTAATCTAGGAAGCGGGAGTGTCGATAAAACAGGACTTGCCATCGAAATTATCAAATCACGTCAATTTATCTCTAAGTTCATTAATGAAAACGATTTATTAGTTCCTCTAATGGCCTCTGTCGACTGGAATCAAACTAATGATGAGTTGGTTTTGGACCCGAGCCTATATAATAAAGAGGATGATCTGTGGTTGCGAGACGTGGCTCCCCCGTTTACCCCTACTCCTTCTGAACAAGAAGCTTATAATGAATTTAAAGACATTCTTTCTGTTAGTCAGGATAAAGATACTTCCTTAGTGAAGATTTCTTTAAAGCATTACTCCCCTAAGTTGGCAAAAATTTGGGTTGATAAAATTGTAACCCAAATAAATCTTGAGATGAAAGAGCGAGACTTAGTTGAAGCAGAGAAAAGCATAAATTACATTGAGCGCCAGCTTGAGCAAGTTCAGCTGGCAGAAATTAAAAACGTTCTTTACAACATAATGGAAGAACAAACTAAGACAATAATGTTCGCCAAAGTCAGGGATGAGTATGTTTTTAAAACTATAGACCCAGCAATAGTTCCTGAAGTCAAAGAAAGCCCGAAAAGAGCTCTCATAGTTGTGTTAATAACATTACTAGGTGTTGTTTTTGCGTTAGTTTTTTTACTCATTGCATACTTAAACTCGAACAGAAATAATATTCGGCAATGTTAATTTTTTGTCGCTTCTTCAAAACCTTGTTTAGAACATATTACATGGTCTGCCATGTGAGAAAAAATTCGAAATTGCTTATAAATAATCACTACTTTTACGATACCTTATGATAAATAAATTTTTTAAATACGCATTTATTCGAGTATACGGTGTGAAGGCCTATGCTACTCGCTTAGGTGTGAAAGTTGGGAAGAGAGGTCGAATATATATTACTGATTGGGGTACAGAACCATACCTTATTACAATAGGTGACGATGTAACCATAACTCAAGGTGTAAGGCTTTTAACACATGATGGTTCCACAGAGTTAGTTAAGAACTTGAATGGTGACAGGTACTATCGATATGGCAAGATAGTTATTGGAAATAATGTATTTATAGGTATGAATAGTATTATTTTACCAGGGATTTCCATAGGTGATAATGTTATTGTCGGTACTGGTAGTGTTGTTACTAAAGATCTTGATTCAAACTCTGTGTATGCTGGAAATCCTGCTAAGAAAATTACAGAAATAACAACATATTCAGAAAAAATTCGTTCTAATTGCTGCACTATGAGCGATTTGGTCGGGGATACAAAAAGACAAAAAGTTTTAGATTACATCAATCGGTACTAATATATGTTTAAAAATTTAGGTGTTATGGTTGGTGGTTCTATTGCTTCTCAGTTACTGCTATTGCTCACGATCCCTATTATAACAAGAATGTTTGGCCAACAAGCATATGGAGAGTACGGCCAATTCATGTCGCTATTAAATATAGTCACTCCAGTAGCCGCGTTGTGTTTACCTATTGCAATTTTGATTCAAAATAATACTTTTTCGGTAGTGAAAATTATTAATGTGGCATCTTGCCTTTATTTTATCACCTCTTCTTTTTTATTATTCGCTGTATTGATTACCAATTTGCTATACCCTAGTCTTCCAGCACTTTTTTATATGTTGCCGTTTTCAGTCTTTCTGAGTGGTTTATATGAGATATCTAGACAGCAAAATATCAAAATTTCTAAGTTTGCTAAGATATCTTTAGCAGGTGTTTTAAGTTCATTTTTTGCGACAGTAATAAAAGTTTTAAGTGGTCTGTTTACACAAAACCCTTTATTTTTGATTGTTGGTAATATACTGGGGTTATTTGTAAATATTAACCAACTTGGTTTGCCAATTAAAAAGATAAATTTACCTAGTATTAAATTAATTATCCATACGATAAAAAAAAATAAAGACATTACTAAATATCGCACTATGCAAACACTTTTAAGTGCATCCGCCATCAATATTCCGATATTTATTTATTCTAGTTTTTTTTCTACAGACATTATCGGTCAATATTATATAGCTTTATCCTTAGCCGGCTTACCAATTGTGTTAATTGGTAAGTCGATTACAGATGTTTTCTACCCTAAATGGTTGGCGGCAATTGAAAACAATGAAAATCTAAGTAGCGCACTAGTAAAAAGTTGTTTTACCATTTTAAGTATTTCTATTTTTTTATATTTACCAATTTATTTTATTTCTGAATTTGCCTTTAAAATATATTTAGGGGAGGGATGGGATTTAGTTTCAGATTTTTTCAATTTTATGCTTATTTCCTCGATTGGTGTGATTGTTACTAGACCACTGGTTGCTCTTATTCCCTTACTACAAATGCAAAAACAATTTTTTATTTATGAGTTGATATCTTTTAGTGTGAAAATTTGCACATTATTCTTACTTGTCAATGTTTTTACTAGTAGCGTGCTCGTTGTTCTGGGTTATTCATTAATGTCATTTTTGTTATCTCTAGCGTTATTTTATTTTGTTTCTTTGATTTCTAGTGGGGCTAAGCCATGAAAAAAATAGCCATTGTTTTACCTGATTTGCGTGGAGGCGGAGCTGAAAGAATGCATATTAATTTAGCGTCTGAATGGATCGCTTTAGGTTATCAGGTAGACTTTATATTATTGTCCCAAACAGGAGAATTACTAAAGCTAGTTCCAGAAAAAAGTAGAATAATAAGTTTAGACTGTAAAAATATTTTTAAAGCTTGCCCTCGTTTAATTAAGGTATTTAAAGAAGAAGCTTATGACATAGTCATAGGGGTTATGTGGCCCATCTCAATTATAACTATTTTAGCTGGGAAATGTGTAGATACAAAGATTGTAGTTAGTGACCATAATACCTTGTCTAAATCTTATAAGGCACTCAATAAACTTAAATTCACGTTCCTGAGGCTTTCTGTTCGCTTTATTTATCCTCTAGCTAATTTAAGAAGAGTGGTTTCAAAAGGAATAGGAGAAGATTTAGCCAACTTGTCAGGCCTTGATAAGCAATCTTTTGAGGTGGTTTATAATCCCGCATTTAAAGACGATGGCGTTTCTACAAAAAAACTTTGTTCTAATAACTCAAAAAAATTGAAAATTATTGCGGTTGGATCTTTAAAGCACCAAAAGAACTTTGCACTCTTAATTGATGCTGTAGCAGGCTTACCAAGCAACTTCCCATATGAATTAAGTATTCTGGGTGAAGGTAGTTTAAGGAAGGAACTTGAATCTAAAATAGACGCACTAGCCTTGAATGAAAAAGTTAAGCTTTTAGGGTTTGTAAAGGATCCTAAACCTTTTTACGAACAGTCAGATTTGTTCATATTAAGTTCTGACTACGAAGGCTTTGGAAATGTAATTGTAGAAGCGATGTCCCTAGGTTGCCAGGTTATTTCAAGTGATTGTAAAAGTGGGCCTCGAGAAATCTTAAGCGATGGGGAGTATGGTCAGCTTTTTCCAGTTGGAGATAAGAAGGCTTTAACAGATCTAATTTTAAGCTATCAACAAAATGTTATCAGTATAGATAAGCTTTATCAAAGAGCTAAATGCTTTTCAGCAAAGCATATCGCAAAAGTATATATCGAAAAAATCTTAAAGGCATAATTTTGAAAAGTATATTATATGTATCTTACACAGGCTTGTGTGAGCCTCTTGGTCTGTCCCAAGTTCTAAACTATATGGAAAGATTGTCCGATAGATACGAGGTAACAATTGTGTCTTTTGAAAAAACAGAGGATATTGATGGACCAGAATTCGAATATATCAATAAGCGCTGCCAAGAATATGGTATCACTTGGTTGCCGAAGAAGTATCACAAAAGACCTAGAACATTAGCGACGTTATTAGATATTTTTACTATGTTACTAGAGATTCGTAAATTTATAGTAAAAAAAGAGAAGGTTTTAGTACATTGTCGAGGCTATGTTCCCGCTGTTGCAGGGTTGATTGCTAATAAGTTGTTTAAAGTACCTTATATTTTTGATATGCGAGCTTTATGGATTGATGAAATAATTGAAAACGGTACCTTAAATAAAAAGAGTTTGCTAGCAAAGAGTCTTTATAAGTTAGAAGGTTGGATGTTGCGCTCAGCGTCTCATATTGTAAGTCTTACAGAATCCGCTATTCCCTATTTACTCTTGAAACATAAAGGTATATCTGCTGATAAATTTGACGTTATCCCTACATGTGCTGCGGTTGAAAAGTTCTCATACAACAAAAAAGATACCAAAGCTCCTGTCATCGGAACAATGGGAACATTGATTAGTGGTCGAATTGCGACAAGTCTTATTTTTGATGTTATGAATGCTTTCAAAAATAACATTGAAAATTGTGGGTTTAAATTTATAACTCGAGATTGTCCCAAAACGATTTTAATGCAGAACACAGCTAATTTGGATGTAGATATAACCTCCGCGACCAAAGAAACGATTAATGATGAACTAGCAGATTTGTCATTAGCTTTAGTTTTCTTTACTCCTGGTGTTGGTACATTAGGAACGTCACCTACACGCCTAGGTGAAATGTTTGCTGCTGGAATTCCCGTTATTGTTAATGATGGAGTTGGAGACGTATCAAAAATTGTTGACAAATATAGGGTCGGGATTGTATTGAAAAGCGAAAAACCTGAAGCTATAAATCAAGCCGTTCAAGAAGCATTAAATCTTCTTAAGGAACCTGATATTGTCAGCCGGTGTTTATATGCCGCAAAGGACTATTACTCTTTAGATGCTGGTGTTAGCAAATTAGAGACATTGTATAATCGAGAATATCAATAACTATAATCTACAAGTATTTTTAAATAAACATAGAAGGATTTAAAACTTTGACCTTCCTATTTGTATTTTTTACGATATGGGGATTTAAAATAAGTGTCCTAGATTTATCTATATTGGTTCCGTTAATTATTTTAATTATTAAAGGGCACTATCAGATACCTCCTAAAGCTCTGTTCCTATCTATCATCGGTTTGTCTATTATTGCATATCAGATTATTATTCAGGTTGTTTATACCAATTTTGATTTTGTTGCTGTAGGTCGTTTGATCAGAGCCTTATTAAATTTAGTATTTATAGGGATGTTTCTTCACAACATGGCTAATAACAAGATGAAAGATGTATATCATTGTTTGATACTTGTCTTACTCTGTAATTCGATCCTAGTGATCGTATCGGCTTTCGTTGTTGATATTAGCTATTATTTATCTTTTCTAACTGGAAACGACCGATACAAGTTACTGCGTTCTTCAGGCTTAGCTTCTGGATTTGACTTTGCAGGCTTTGGTGCATTAGCTGGTCTTATATTAGTGTATTTTAACCCTTTTAAGTCTATTTCATTTTATAAGCAACTTGCCTTTTATCTTCTTTTTATTGTGTCGACACTTTTTATGTCTAGAGTTAGTATGGCTTTAGGTATTGCCATTGGTGGCTGGGCGATAGCAAGCCTTCCTTTTAATCGTGAAGTCCCTAAAGCATTAAAACTCATAATAATAATAACAGTTGCTCCTTTGGCGTACTTGGTTATTGATTATTTTATTTTGATAGTGAAAGTGACTTATGGCTTGGCAGAAGTGAGTAACACAATTGTTGAAAGATATGCCAGTCAAAGTAAAGGTGCGCTGGGGTGGGAATATATGTTCTTTTTACCATCAACGTTAAATGAAATTGTATGGGGCACTGGGCAAGAAACTCTCGAATCCGATGTTGGATACATTAAAGATATATTTCGGTTTGGAATTGTTGGGGTGCTCGTCGTTCTTATATTTCACATCTTACCTTTTATCGTTAGCGAACCTAATAAACCGCTTAAAAGAATATCCATTTGTATTTTAGGGTTACTTATTTTGCTGTCGTTTAAGAATAACTATTTTCTGGCAAGAACGAGCTTCCCTATTTTTATTTTTACTATAATGCTTTTTCTAAACTACAAGGTAAGAAATGAAACTACTTTGCTTAACTCGATACGAGAGTAATGGCGCAAGCAGTAGGCTACGCTTTTATCAATATCTTTCTACAAATACATTCTCAAAATATGACATAACGGTTAGTCCTTTTTCTACTAATAAATACCTCGCTAATCTTTACAGTGGTAAAAAGCTAGATAAATTAGATCTTTTGAAAAGCTATTTTCGTCGCTTTAAAATCCTATTTACTGCCCGAAGATATGATGTTATTTGGATAGAAAAAGAATTATTGCCTTTTTTCCCTCCTTTTGCTGAAAGGGCCTTAAAAAAATTAAATATAAAATTTATTGTTGATTATGATGATGCGGTTTTTCATAACTATGATATGTCGGAAAACGCTCTTGTAAAGCTACTGCTAAAGAATAAGATAGCTAGCGTTATGAAGTATGCCAGTTGCTGTGTTGTAGGAAATGATTATATATATAAAAAGGCTATAGATTCGGGGTGTGATAATGTAGTGAAAATTCCTACAGTAATTGATACCGGAGAATACCTAAAGCGAACTGATAAAGTAGAATTTGGGAGTAAACCCATTATTGGTTGGATGGGCACACCTTCAACTCAGAAATACATCGTACACATAAAAGACCAACTTAATTCTGTTTGTTCGAGTTTAGATTGTAAGTTAGTCCTAGTGGGCGCTACTAAAGAGATTATAAAGCACTTTCCAAATATAGATGTTCAAGTGGTCGCTTGGCATAAAGCAAAGGAAGTTGAAATCATTAGAGGGTTTACTGTAGGTATCATGCCGTTAGAAGATGGAATCTGGGAAAGAGGTAAGTGTGGGTACAAACTCATCCAATATCTAGGCTGTGGTATTCCTTGTGTGGCATCAGATGTTGGAGTAAATAGGGAAATTATAACGAATACTAAAGGCGGGATTGTTGTTGAAGGCGAGCGAGGTTGGGAGATTGCTTTGAAGAAATTATTACAGAACCAAGAATTGCAAAAAGAAATTAACTCAGAGTGCATTCATCTGGTTGAAAAGCACTACTCACTGAATACAACCAAGATCAAAATAGCTGAGATTATTGATGAAATCTAATAAAAGGTTGCTTATAGTGACAACCGTTCCATTAACACTAAAAAGCATCTTGGCTGGGCAGCCAAAATATCTATCAAACACTTTTAACGTTGAGTTAGCTACAAGCCCTGGACCAGAGATGGAGGATGTAGCAACTTTAGAAGGGCTACCTATTCATCAAATTAAAATGGAGCGAGGGATAAGCATAATCAAAGACATTAAATCATTGATTAAAATGATTATTCTTTTGCGTTCAATTAAACCTGATATGGTTCATTCATTTACACCCAAAGCGGGTTTGATTACTATGCTTTCTTCTTTTTTGTGTAGAATCCCTGTTCGAATTCATACTTTTACAGGGTTGATATTTCCAAGCAAAACAGGTTTTCAACATAAATTATTAGTACTTATGGATAAACTAATTTGTGCCTGTGCAACTAAGATAGTGCCAGAAGGTGAGGGAGTAAAGAAAGATTTAAGAAAGTTTGGTATTACCAAAAAAACACTGAAGGTCATAGGAAAAGGCAATATTGCTGGTGTGGATACAAATTTCTACGACCAAGGGCTTGTCACGGGTACTAAAAGGCAGGTTTTGTTAAAAAAGCAATTAAACTTACCCAGTGATGCTTTTGTTTTCGTATTTGTCGGCAGGTTTACTGAAGAGAAGGGAATAATTGAGTTGGTCAATGCTTTTGAAAAGTTACCTGAAAGGGCGCATTTGCTTCTGGTGGGTGAATTAGATAGCCGTATACCACTTCCTGAGCACATTCAAACAACAATATCTCAGCACCGGAGAATTCATGATCTGGGGTGGAAATCTGATATTCGTCATGCATTGAGCCTTAGTAACGTTTTAGTTTTACCAAGTTATCGCGAGGGGTTTCCCAATACGCCTCTGCAGGCTGGGGCAATGTCATTACCTTCCATAGTTACTGACATTAACGGTTGTAATGAAATCATTACACAAGGCGTTAATGGTTGGTTAGTTCCTAAGCAAGATACGGAACAGCTAGCTCTGATTATGCTAGAAAGTATGCATAGTAATAATTTATCTCTAATGGGGGAAGATGCTAGAAAGTATATTATTGACAACTTTGAAAGAAAAAAGCATTGGCAGAAAATGCAATTATTTTATCTTGAACAAGTATAGAATAATTGAAGTTCATCTCATTTTAGAAATATATTTTTTATGAAAAGATTTTTTGATTTTATTATTACACTTATCGCTTTAATTTTATTGAGCCCAATCATCCTCGTTACTGCGTTATTAGTAAAGCTCAAGTTAGGGAGCCCAATAATATTTCGACAAGCACGACCAGGTTTACATGGTAGAATATTTAACATGTACAAATTTAGAAGTATGCTTGATCAAGTAGATTCCAATGGAAGTATATTACCAGATGAAGAAAGGTTAACAAACTTTGGAAAAAAACTGAGATCTACTAGTTTAGATGAGTTACCTGGGCTTTGGAATGTACTAAAAGGTGATATGAGTTTGGTTGGTCCGCGACCTCTTTTAGTTGAATACTTGCCATTATACAATAAAGAGCAATCTCGTCGTCACGATCTAAAGCCAGGATTAACGGGGTGGGCACAAATTAATGGTAGAAATGCTATTTCATGGCAAGATAAATTTAAACTGGATATTTGGTATGTAGATAACCAATCTTTTCTCTTAGATTTGAAAATCCTTTGCCTGACAGTAAAAAAAGTATTTATCAAAGAAGGTATTTCTGCAAAAGGCGAAGTTACAATGAGTAAATTTACTGGTAACAAAGATTGATGAAAAACAAAGTTAAATTAGCGATTTTTGGTGCCGGGGGTCATGGAAAAATTTGCGGAGCTATTGCAGAAGAATTGGGGTATGAATTTCTATTCTTTGACGATTCCTACCCTGCTTTAAATCAATGTGGTCAATGGCCGGTTATTGGTGGTAAACAAGAATTACTTGATAGCAAAAATAGCTTTGACTTCGCTTTCTTGGCAATAGGCAACTGCAATGTTCGAGCTAAAATGCAAAAGTCATTAGAAGAAAGTGGTTTAATCTTTTGTAATTTAATAGCCAAAGGAGCCCAAGTTCACTCTTCAGTAGCATTAGGTAAAGGTATTTTGGTTGTTGGTAACGCTTGTATTAATATTGATGCAAGAATTGATGATGGTGTAATTGTTAATACGAATGCTACTGTTGATCATGACTGCATTTTAGAAGAATACAGCCATATCTGCCCAGGAGTAAATTTAGCTGGAGAAGTAATTGTAGGTGCCAGAGCTTGGGTTGGTATTGGAAGTTCCATCATTCAAAAAATCCATATAGGTGAGGCTGCAACCATAGGTGCAGGATCTGTAGTTATTCGTCACGTTCAGGAAAATACAAAGGTCGCTGGTTCTCCAGCACAAATATTGAATGGTCTGTAAGCCTACAATATAGGCTATGCTATTGGCTAACTAATCTTTAAATTGTAATAAATAAAGTTTATTACCTTTATTTTCTATTAATTGATAATCAAAAATTATGTTAAATACTAAGTTTTCCCCATGGCCTTCCTTCACTAAAGAGGAAGCCAATAAAGTAAAAGAGATTCTATTATCTAATAAAGTTAATTATTGGACAGGAGCTGAAGGTCGAAAATTTGAAAAAGAGTTCGCTAAATTTTCAGATGTTAAATATGCCATAGCCTTGGGTAATGGTACTTTGGCGCTAGATTTAGCCCTTGTCGCATTAGGTATTGGAGCTCGCAATGGTGGTAGTGAAAGCGATGAGGTTATTGTAACACCTCGTACATTTTTAGCATCAGCTTCTTCAATAGTTACAGCGGGGGCTCGGCCTGTATTTGCTGATGTAGATTTGAATTCTCAAAATATAACAGCTGACACTATTTCAGCCGTTATGACAAATAATACGCGTGGGATTATCGCTGTACACTTGGCTGGTCATCCGTGTGAGATGGACGAGATTATGGAACTCGCAGAATCTCGAGGAGTTTATGTAATAGAAGACTGTGCACAAGCCCATGGTGCAAAGTACAAAGGACGCTCGGTAGGCTCCATTGGTCACATAGGGTGTTGGTCATTTTGTCAAGATAAAATAATGACAACCGGTGGTGAAGGTGGCATGGTGACTTGTAATGACGAAATTCTTTGGCGAAAAATGTGGGCATATAAGGACCACGGGAAGTCTTATGAAGCGGTTTATGAGCGAGAACATCAACCTGGTTTTCGATGGTTACATGAGTCTTTCGGCACGAATTGGCGCTTAACCGAGATGCAATCTTCTATCGGCCGTATCCAGCTTTCAAAAATGCCAGAGTGGTTTGAAAAAAGGAAGCTACATGCTGACTTGCTAGCTCAGGAATGCCAAAGATTTAGTTGCGTAAGAGTTCCTTCAACACCAGATTACATGGAACATGCAAACTATAAATTCTATGTTTTTATTGAACCCGAAAATTTAGCTGAAGGTTTCAATCGAGATAAAATTGTTGAATTGATTAATGCATTAGGTGCTCCATGTATGCAAGGCTCGTGCTCTGAAGTATATTTAGAGAAAGCTTTTGACGGGAAAGATTTTAAACCTAAAGAACGGTTACCTATGGCAAAGGAGTTAGGAGAAACAAGTTTAATGTTCTTGGTCCACCCTAGTTTGACTGAAACCGATATGCAACATTATGTGCATGCAATAGGTAGCGTATTATCTCAAGCTCAAAAATAAATTTATAGTAGTTATAGTTAGTTAGGTGCACCTTTGGAAAGAATCTTTCAGTATAATCGATTAACAAAACGTGTTATCAGTGTCTCGATAGACTCTGCGTTTATTTTAGCATCCTTTTGGTTGGCTTTTTTTATTCGCTTAGGCGAAGAGGTTAACTTTGGGGAACCTAGGTACTGGGGCTTGGTGGCGCTTCTTTGGCCTTTAACAATCCTTGCTAATATCAAGCTAGGTTTATACAGCGCCGTTATTCGTTATTTAAACTCGACGGCATTAACAGCTATTATTTCTAGTGTTGCTATTTCAACCACAATTTTAGTTTTTTCTTCTGTTTTTTTGAGCATTAGCATCCCTCGTTCGGTCCCCATTATTTACTGTGCTTATTTATTGATGTTAGTTGGCGGTAGTCGTTTGCTATTAAGAAGCTTTGCATCTTCCATAGAGTCAAAAGGTAAAGCGAAAGTCCTTATTTATGGTGCTGGAAATTCTGGAATGCAATT
Organism: Thalassotalea sp. 273M-4; assembly: GCF_041410465.1. NCBI lineage: Bacteria > Pseudomonadati > Pseudomonadota > Gammaproteobacteria > Alteromonadales > Colwelliaceae > Thalassotalea > Thalassotalea aquiviva. The sequence goes on along the minus strand of NZ_CP166961.1, from coordinate 3,302,014 downwards.
GGTTAATGCGTTAAAAAATTCAGGAGAATATAAACCGGTTGCTTTTACCGATGACAATAACAAATTGCACAAACTAACCATTAATGGCTTGAGGGTATATAAGCCTCATGAGTTAGAAAAAGTTATTAGACGAGAAAATATTGAAAGAATTCTATTGGCGATACCCAGCGCCACAAGAGCACAACGTTCTGATATTATTCACCGTTTAGAGCCGTTGTCAATTGAGGTTTTAGCAGTACCAAGTTTAGCGGATATCGTTTCAGGTAAAGCGAAAATTGATGATTTAGTTGAAGTGTCGATAGAAGATTTACTGGGTCGAGATCAAGTTCCCCCGAATCCAGATTTAATGCATGCCGATATTAAAAATAAAGTGGTTATGGTTACCGGCGCAGGTGGTTCCATAGGTTCTGAGCTATGTCGCCAAATCATAAATCAATCACCTAAGTCATTGGTTTTGCTGGAGCTGTCAGAGTTTGCGCTTTACTCCATTCACAGAGAATTAGAGATATTTATTCAAGATAAGAACTTAAATATTGAGCTATATCCGATGATGGGCTCTGTAATAAAAAAAGCTCGCATGACTAAAATCATGGAAACCTTTAAAGTACAAACCGTTTATCATGCCGCTGCCTATAAACACGTACCGCTTGTTGAACATAATGTAATTGAAGGAATTAGAAACAATATTTTTGGCACCCTGCATAGTGCTCAGGCTGCAATTGCAGCTAAGGTCGAAACCTTTGTTTTGATTTCAACAGATAAAGCAGTACGCCCAACCAACGTCATGGGTACGACTAAGCGGATGGCTGAACTTTGTTTACAGGCCTTAGCTTTTGAAAATAGTCATTCTACTCGTTTTTGTATGGTACGATTTGGTAACGTACTTGGTTCAAGTGGTTCAGTAGTGCCGTTATTTAAGTCACAGATTGCTAAAGGCGGACCAATTACCTTAACTCATAAAGACATTACCCGTTATTTTATGACCATTCCAGAAGCGGCACAGCTGGTGATTCAGGCTGGTGCTATGGGAATGGGGGGCGATGTATTTGTTCTGGATATGGGCGAGCCTGTAAAAATATATGATTTGGCTTATAAAATGATTCATTTATCAGGGCTTCATTTAAAGCATGAAAGTAACCCATTGGGTGATATTGAAATCGTTGAAACTGGCTTAAGGCCGGGAGAAAAGCTGTACGAAGAGTTATTAATTGGTGATGGTGTTGAAAAGACCGGCCATGAACGTATTATGACGGCGAGTGAAGTCTTTTTAAGTTGGGATAAGCTTTCTGTTATTCTCGATGGACTTGAAAAGGGCAGTAAAAACTTTGATCAAGAAAAAATTCGAGAACTATTGTTAACCGCGCCAACCGACTTTAAACCAACGGATTCTATTTGTGATTTGTTGTATGTTAATCAGCATAAATAATATTTGATAGATAGATTTTTTGTCTTTTATAACCATAGATTAAGACTCAAATATCACTAATTATGCTTTAATTTTTTATTTATTTTAAGAATACTAAATATGAAAATTGCGATTGCCGGTACCGGCTATGTTGGCTTGTCCAACGCTATGCTACTTGCACAACATAACCATGTTGTAGCGGTAGATATTCTTCAAGAAAAAGTTGAATTACTTAACCAAGGAAAGTCGCCTATTGTCGATGCAGAAATTGAAGATTTTCTTACTAATAGAAAGTTGAGCTTCTCTGCAACTATCGATAAAAACAAAGCATATAAAGATGCTGACTTTGTGGTTATCGCAACCCCTACTGACTACGATCCTGCTACCAATTATTTTAATACTGATTCGGTTGAGGCGGTAATTAAAGATGTTATAGCTATCAACCCAAGTGCTGTGATGGTTATTAAATCGACTGTGCCGGTTGGTTACACAAAAGAAATCAAAGAAAAAATGGGCTCGGAAAACATTATTTTTTCACCTGAATTTTTGCGTGAAGGCAAAGCTCTTTATGACAACTTGTATCCATCTCGTATTATTGTTGGTGAACAGTCTGAGCGCGCTAAGACCTTTGCAAATTTATTAGTGCAAGGAGCGATGAAAGAAAACATTAATGTGCTTTTCACTAATTCGACCGAAGCGGAAGCGGTGAAACTATTTTCCAATACCTATTTGGCTCTGCGCGTGGCGTATTTTAATGAACTTGATTCTTATGCTGAAACACATGGATTAGACACCCGTCAAATAATTGAAGGTGTTGGTTTGGACCCTCGTATTGGTCATCATTATAACAATCCATCGTTTGGCTACGGGGGTTATTGCTTACCTAAAGATACCAAGCAGCTTCGTGCTAACTATCAAGATGTGCCAAACAATATTATCAGTGCTATTGTTGATGCTAATACAACTCGAAAAGACTTTATTGCAGAATCAATTTTGGCCAAAAAACCAGAGGTGGTTGGTATTTATCGCCTAATTATGAAGTCAGGCTCCGATAACTTTAGAGCATCTTCTATTCAAGGCATCATGAAGCGCATTAAAGCCAAAGGCATTAAAGTTGTGGTCTATGAGCCGGTTTTCCAAGAAGATGAATTTTTTCATTCAGAAGTGATTAAAAATATCACAGATTTTAAGAAACAAAGTGATTTAATCGTTTCTAATAGAATGACAGCTGAGTTAGAGGATGTAAGAAGCAAAGTTTACACTCGCGATTTATTTGGTTCAGATTAAGCTTGAAGTTATTTAACGAAAAATAAATTAAAAGTTATTTTTCATGCAGGGTTTTATACTTAAATAAAGGACTTCATTTAGAAGTCCTTTATATTTTATTGCAAAAGAGAAATTATGAAATATTTAGTAACCGGAGCCGCTGGCTTTATTGGGCACTTTGTTGCGATTCGACTTTGTGAAATGGGTCATCAAGTAGTCGGTATTGATAATTTAAATGACTACTATGACGTTAATCTAAAGCAGGCTCGTCTGGAACAGCTTGCTAAGTATTCTTTAGATGCTAAGAGTTCGAATGAACCAAGCTTTAAGTTTGTTTTATTAGATCTTGCTGACAGGAATGGAGTAGAAAACTTATTTTCAAAGCATAATTTTGATCGAGTTATTCATTTAGGCGCTCAAGCGGGCGTGCGTTACTCTATAGACAATCCTCACACTTATGCGGATGCAAATTTAGTCGGACACCTTAATATCTTAGAGGCTTGTCGACACCATAATATTGAGCATCTAGTTTATGCCTCATCGTCTTCTGTTTATGGTTTAAATAACAAGGTTCCTTTTGCCACATCTGATAGTGTTGATCATCCAATATCTCTTTATGCTGCAACCAAAAAGTCAAATGAATTAATGTCTCATTCATATTCACATTTATATGGACTTCCGACTACAGGCTTAAGGTTTTTTACAGTATATGGTCCATGGGGACGACCCGATATGGCTTTATTTAAATTTACCAAAAAAATATTAGCTGGTGAAGTTATCGATATCTATAACTACGGTGAAATGTGGCGAGATTTTACTTACATTGATGATATTGTTGAAGGTATCATACGTATTCAAGATGTCGTACCAAAAACAGATACTAATTGGAAGGTTGAGTCTGGAAATGCAGCCACTAGCTCTGCACCTTATAGGGTTTTTAATATTGGGCATGGTAATCCAGTCAAGTTACTGGATTTTGTTGAGTCTTTAGAAAAGTCTTTAGGGGTAAAAGCAAAGAAAAATATGTTACCTATTCAACCGGGTGATGTTTATCAAACTTATGCTGATGTTGACGATTTATTCAAGGCAGTGAGTTATAGACCTCTCATGGGAGTTTCAGAAGGAGTCGAGTTATTTGTAAAGTGGTATCGAACATTCTATAACTCTTAAAAGATAAATATGATGCTTAAAACAACTCACTTATCAGCTGGAATCATTGGTTTTATACTTGCAACAGCACCTGTTTCAGCTTTTGCCGAACCTTGGATTAATCCATCCAATGTTTTTCTTAGGGCCGATCTGCAATTACTGGCGGATAACGGTCATATTGATATCCCACTAACCACATTCCCATTAATGTGGGCGGATGTTGGCACTGCATTAAGAAAAGTTGATGAAAGTGAGCTTGATCAAGCCAGCAAAAATGCTTACTGGCACGTAAAGCAAAAATTCGACTTCTCTCGTCGTAACAGTCAAATTGTTGAGCTGAATGCTGCAAATGAGGAAAATCGATTTACCAGTTTTGGTGATGAATATCGTGACGTTGCATTTAGTCAATGGCATTTTACTTATATGGGGGATAGCTGGGCAGTTAAATTTGCTCCTAGTGTGTCAACAGATGATCGTAGAAGTAAAAATGTGCGCGTCGATGACAGTTACCTTGCAAAGTTTTGGGGTAACTGGGTGTTTGCCATCGGTTTGCAAGACCGATGGTATGGGCCGGGCTGGGATACCAATTTGGCATTAACAAATAATGCCCGACCAATGCCAACATTATCTATTACTAGAAAAACATCCCATCCGTTTAAGCTACCTTATACTGATCTGAAAATTCCTTGGAATCTGACCACCACAATGGGGCAGTTAGAAACGGATAGGCATATACCTAATGCTTTATTGTGGACGATGCGTTTTAACTTTAAGCCAACGCAAAATCTTGAGCTTGGCATTACTCGTCTTGCCCAATGGGAAGGTGAGAATCGCCCAGGTGGCTTAAGCACTTTTTGGGATGTGATGAAGGGGAATGATAATTGCGGTACAATAGATTCAAATGAAGATGAGTGTTTAGCAGGGTTAGAGCCAGGAAACCAACTCGCCGGTTATGATATTCGCTACTCTTTAAATGGATTTAATGTACCATTAACTGTGCATATGCAAATGATCGCTGAAGATAGTGATTCAAAAGGCGGTTTAAGCATTTTTGGTGAAGAGCGTTACATGTACGGCTTGGAATCTCGCCTCAATATGTTTGATACCCATTGGTTAGCTTATGTCGAATACGCAGATACATTTGCAGATTGCTCCGATGGCATCAATGTTGGAGATGGTTCAGGGGTAGGCGTTGGTGATTGTTATTACGAGCATCATATTTACAAAACCGGTATGCGCTATCGAGGTAGAGTCCTAGGTAGTGTGTATGAGAACGATACAACTTCCCTAGTGTTTGGCTTGGTCTCACAACTTAATCAGCTTGAAAGTTGGGAAATTAAAGCCAAATATTTGGATTTGAATCATGATAATTCAGATAGACATCCAACTGATCCAGATAAAGGTAATACCGTTACTAAAGTTGCGGAAGAATTGATTAGCCTGAGTGTTAAGTATCAATTTCACCAAGGAAAGTTTAAATATACCTTAGGTGGTAGTGCAAATTATTCTCGCTTTGAAAGCGATAAAAATAATAGTTTTGACCCGACGTTTTACTTTAACGTGCAATACTCGCTTTAACGCTAGCATCAAAACAGGAACAAAGGTCATCAGGATTCAGCAAATATTATTGTTGACCTTGCCTTTGTTCCTAACCTAATTTGTCTACAGCCCTACAGCCCTACAGCCCTACAGCCTTACGACTCTTACATCCAATTACGTTTACTTTTTTCCAAATTATATAAACAGTCGTCAATAATATCTCGACCGATGTTAGCATCTATATAAGGAACTTTTAACATACCAGATGCTAAAATCAATTCCACTGAACATAGATTTTTGCGTTTTAAAAACCAGCTTTGTAAAAACTTAGTTTGTTGTAATTTATATTTTTTAGCTAAGTAGTAATTGACGCCAAAGCACCCCTTACGTACATAAATATGCTCATCATCAATAGCATAGCCCCAGCGTAGATAACGACATACGATGATTGTGGTTAATATGGCTAATACCGCAGAAAAAACCATTGTTGGCCTAAAATCTTGATGGTAAAACATTAAACCAAAACCTAAACTGGCAATAGGCAAAACAATCAACAGGATATTTCTTAACAGTAATCGAATGTGCACTCGTTTGAATGCTATTTGGTTTAATTGATTGTTTGGATACAAATCGTTTATAAGAAATGTACACTCTTTGTTGGTAACCGATGGTACCAATATTTTATTACTCAACCCTCCAGGTTCAATGGATTTAAAGTTAGCATTGCTTTGCTCAAGCCTTAAATTCATTCGTCGCAAAATAACATCTAACCAGTCTTGTTGGCGTACGATCATTTGTAAGCGCGATAAGCGCATGGTGACTTCGTTTCGGGTAAACAAACCGCTTCGGCGAATGTATCTGTCGCCAACTTTGCTTAAAGTGAAATTATGAAACGCGATGATCGAGCCTAAAATAGAAAATATGGTCATTGGGATTATGATCATTAACGCCAAGGACAACGCTGTCGTGGCTATTTGCCAACCGGATTTGCCATCAAATTCAAAATACTGTTCTACATTTACCCCAAATTGCAATAACCATTGACCAAGCTTGTCACTGATATTGTCGATAAAAGGCAACAAGCCACCGACGAAAATCCATACTCTATTATTGGTTATCCCATGGATCACCAGATCATCTAAGTTACGCCTATCTAGAACTTCCTCTTTTTCAATATCAAGTGACTCTTGCCCTTCTCTTGACGCGCCCTGTTCATTTACCGGATGTTGCCTTGCATGCGCAAATAAGATTTGCTGTTTAAGCTCTATGGCAAAGTCTTTTTTTAAAGCAACCACTTTGGCTTCTTGCTTTATTGAGCCTGCGGTGTCGAGCTTCATACAAGTATAACCAAAAGGACGGTAATATAAGGGTTCGGTTAGTTCGATATTTTGAATCTTAGTAAATGGTAAGTTCAGGCTTTTCTTGGCGAACACCCCCTGTCTAATTTCCAAACTTTTATTGGTAAGGCGGTATTGAAAAAAATAAAAACTTAATCCGGCATAAACCAAGGCGAGCGCTAAAAAACCGTACAAGAAGGGTAACCAAAAATTAGGGTTTTCATTGATTTTATTGTAAAAAAGCAATAACGCGGGCGCCAAATAGACGATATTGCCAAAAACATTACGAAAAAATGCCACTAAAAAATAGGCGATGCCGATGATAGAAATGCGTTGCCATTGCTCGGTTTTACGAATACTGCTAACAGCCTTTTGAATATTCTCTGTCGACTTACCATGCGTTTCTGCATTCACATAGATGGTAGAATCAGTCGATGAGGGCTGATCTGATTTTGGGTTAATATTTTCAATATTCTTTGAAGGTTCACCGACACTCATAAACTATCCTTGTTCATTGACATCTTTGTGACTCAAAATAAATTGGCGAATATCTTCGGCGGTCTGATATTCAAGGCCTGGAATTTCAAAGGTATGTAACGCCCCTCCCGCGCTGAATACTTGCAAATTTGCTAACCCTATTTTTCGATCTATCGGTCCGCGACGCAATTCTACGTGCTGTACCCGTAAAATCGGTTGGCTAACTGTTTTCTCAAAAATTAAGCCACTGCGAAAGCTAATGTCTTGTTCGCGCAGAGCATAAGATTTTTTCAAATCGGCTAAGTACAATAAATAGGTGAACAAGATGCCCAGAGAACACAATAACCACAAAATCCAATGTAATATATTGTCGATACCCTTGGCTATAGGGATTATCGGTTGGTATAAAAGACCTAATATCGCCACGGCAATCAACAGTATGCTGATAAGATTAAGCAGTCTATTGGTCGGCGCGAACTTTTTTGACAGGGGCTGAAAATCCAGTTGTTCTATTTTGGGTAACTGACGAGTATCTATAGGCTGGTTCGAAAATTCGGTATTTGCTTGAGCTGTTTGTTGTTCTATCATAACCCTTTCCTTGGCGTAATCTAATCAACTTGTGCCAGTAACATTCCGCTTTTTATCAAAAAGTATGTAAGCGAAATTCTACCTATTTGACCGATACTTACCTAAAATCGTTTGGATATTTTTTCACTTTTATTAGCTTATCTTAATTCCATTTACATTCCCATCATAAAAAATTTCACTGAGTACCTTTAATCTCTGCATGTATGTGGCGGTGTAACACCAAATATAACCAGACGTATAGCGCCAGCCTAATCTGGCCAATTTTTATATGCGGTGATGCCCTCTTTCACAATGCTACATTCAGAATTTAGCTTAGCAGCAGAATAAGTGATTATTGGGTCTATACTTTTAGTTTGATTAAATCACTCTGCTTTTAAACTTGAAGGGATCATATTTATAATGCCAGCAACCAGTGTAAAGTCACTCACAGCGCAACAATTCAAAGAGCACGTTCAACATCATTTAAATTTTACCTCCAAAGGAGCTGTTGACCGTGCCCAACCCTCGGCGATTATGCGAGCAGTATGTTTGACCGTAAATGAGGTCATTTTTGCCAAAATGACTGAAACAGATCACTATCATCATGAACATAAAAGCCGGTCTATCAATTACTTATCGTTAGAATATTTAATGGGACGAATGCTGTCGAATAATTTACATAACTTAGGTTTGTTTGACGTGGCAGAGCAAGCGGTCACGAGCTTAGGCTATGACATAGAAGATATTTTTGAACAAGGTAGCGATCTTGCCTTAGGCAATGGCGGTTTGGGGCGTTTAGCCGCTTGCTTTCTCGACTCATTGGCCACCCTTGACTTCAATGCGATTGGCTACGGGATTCATTATGAAAATGGTTTATTTAAACAGCAATTTCATGACTGTCGACAAATAGAAACACCAGATGAATGGCGTGTTTATGGTAATGCTTGGGAAGTGTGTCGACCTGAATTAATTCAACAAGTGAAACTCTTTGGTCGGGTCGAAACCATCACTCAAGCCGATGGTAGACTTAAAAAAGAATGGCATCCAGGACAAACCATTAAAGGCGTGCCTTGGGATGTACCCATTGTGGGGTATCATTCAAAGTCGGTTAATACCTTAAGATTATGGGAGTCACGTGCATCGGCTCATTTTGACTGGTCACAATTTAATGCTGGTGATTATCAAAATGCATCCAGCGCACAGAATCGCGCCCAAGATATTTCCCGTGTTTTGTATCCCAATGATGAAACCACTGCAGGTAAAGAGTTGCGGTTTATTCAGCAATATTTTTTCTGTGCGTGCTCTATTGCCGACATTATCGTGCGGTTTAAACAGCAATTTAACGGTGATTGGCGCGAGTTTCCCAAACAGGTGGTTATACAATTAAATGATACCCACCCTACCATCGCCATATTAGAGCTCATGCGAGTGCTAATTGACGAGCAAGACTTTAGTTTTAGTGATGCTTTTGCGCTTTGTCGAAAAGTATTCGCCTACACCAACCATACGTTGTTACCCGAAGCATTAGAAAAGTGGGCGGTACATTTATTTGAAAAAGTTCTACCTCGACACCTTGAGATTTTATATTTAATTAATGCTTACTTTTTAGATCATGAAGTCGAGGCTCTTTGGCCTCAAGATGTGGGGGTTCGCCATCGTTTGTCACTCATTGAAGAAGGCCCCACAAAAATGGTACGAATGGCGCATTTGTGTGTGATTTCATCGTTTAAAGTCAATGGCGTGGCTAAACTACATTCGGACTTGGTTAAAGCAGATTTATTTCCTGAATTTGATCAGCTCTACCCTGGAAAATTAACCAATGTGACCAATGGTATTACGCCTAGACGTTGGTTAAAAGCGTGCAATCCGGCCTTGTCCAAATTAATTAACTCGAAAATAGAGGTTGATTGGGCAAAACATTTAGATGCCTTAACTGCGCTTAAAGAGTTCGCCGACGATCCACAATTTCAACAGCAGTACATGGCAATAAAACACCAAAATAAGATAAAACTGGCGCAGGAAATTAAAAAATTAATAGGCGTTGAAGTCAGTGCTGATGCCATCTTTGATGTGCAAATTAAGCGCTTACATGAATACAAACGTCAGCACTTAAATTTCTTACATATTTTAGCGTTATATCGACGTTTATTAGATAACCCTGATTACGATATCCACCCCCGGGTGTTCATCTTTGGTGCAAAAGCCGCACCAGGGTATTACCTAGCGAAGGAAATTATTTACGCAATTAATAAAGCCGCCGAAAAAATTAATAGTGATGCTCGAATAAAAGACAAAATAAAAATAGTTTTTTTGCCTAATTATCGCGTAACGCTGGCTGAGAAGATAATCCCTGCCGCCGATGTTTCAGAGCAGATTTCTACCGCAGGTAAAGAGGCATCTGGTACGGGTAATATGAAGTTAGCGCTTAATGGTGCGGCCACCTTGGGTACCCTAGATGGCGCAAATATTGAAATAGCTGAAGAAGTTGGCGCGGAAAATGTATTTATTTTTGGCCATGATGTTGATCAAATAAAACATCTGGCAAAAAATGGTTATAACCCTTGGGATTATTATAATTCGAACTCCGAAATTAAAGCGGTGTTAGATTGGTTGCAGTCAGATTATTTCACCCCAGGACGACCGGGTGAGCTATCAGCCATTCCATACAGTTTGCTCGAAGGGGGCGACCCTTATCGGGTGTTGGCGGACTTTGATGATTATTGTCGCGCCAATAACGAGCTCGATAAGGCATATAAAGATAAAGCACGATGGGCAAAAATGATGATTATAAACACGGCCAGTATGGGTAAATTTACCTCAGATCGTTCTATACAGGACTATTCTGAACACATCTGGAACTTAACCCCTAGAACTTAGGTATCGTTAGTAGACAAAGGTTAGGTGCTAAAGCTTTCTTTTTATTATCAGCAGCAAGGAGCTGGCGTAGATGCAAGATCAAATACAGGCGATAAAGAGTGCTCGTCATCATGATCCCTTTGGCTTTTTAGGGTTACATCAAAATGACGACGGTTTTTGGCAAATTAATTGCTTTTTACCGGAGGCGACTAAGGTGTTTTTACTCGATAGCCAAGGTAAAGACATTGTCGCATTAGACCAACTTGATGCCAGCGGTTTTTTCAGTCAAGTAACGTCGCATCAACACTATTTTGATTACCAACTTAAAGTGGAAAGTCATACGGGTGAACGGTGCTTTATTGACCCTTTTTCTTGCTCGACCATCTTAGGTGAAATGGATATTTATTTGTTGGCCGAAGGTAAGCACCAAACACCCTATAAAAAACTGGGCGCTCACTGTGTTAATCATGATGGCGTCGAGGGCGTATCCTTTGCTGTTTGGGCGCCTAATGCCAGCCACGTTGCAGTCGTTGGCGATTTTAATCAGTGGGATGGTCGAGTCCATCCTTTAAGGCGTCGCATTGGATGCGGGATCTGGGAAATATTCATCCCTTTTGGCTCTACCGCAAATGAACTCAAAGCTGGCTGTAATTATAAGTTTGAAATCAAAGACGGCAACGGTCATCTTCTTCCTTTAAAGGCCGATCCTTATGCCGTGCAGGCGCAGTATCGTCCTGAAACCTCTTCGGTAATAAACGCCGAACAACCCTTTCACTGGCAAGACCGCGACTGGATGGATACTCGAGTACTACGAAATTCACATAAAAGTGCGATCAGCATTTATGAATTGCATCTAGGTTCTTGGCAACGGGACCATGAGAATAATTTTTTAAACTATCGTGACATTGCCAATCGTTTGATCCCTTATGTTATTGAAATGGGCTTTACGCATGTGCAATTAATGCCAATTAGCGAGTATCCATTTGATGGTTCATGGGGATATCAACCTGTTGGACTTTTTGCCCCTACGGCGCGCTATGGTTCGCCAGAGGACTTTAAATATTTTGTCGACACATGCCATCAGGCCAACTTAGGGCTATTAATTGATTGGGTACCTGGGCATTTTCCTGTTGATCAGCATGGTCTTGCCAAATTTGATGGTACCTGTTTATACGAACATCAAGATACCCGAAAAGGCTTTCACCCAGACTGGAATACACTGATTTACAATTATGGCCGAACCGAAGTTGCCAATTTTTTGCGCGCCAGTGCTTTTCATTGGTTAGACACCTACCACGTTGATGGGGTGCGGGTTGATGCTGTCGCGTCGATGCTTTATTTGGATTACAGTCGTGAGCACGGTCAATGGGTGCCAAATGAGCACGGTGGTAATGAAAATTTAGAAGCGGTGCAATTTCTACAGCAATTTAACGCCGAGTTGTACGCAAACTACCCAGGGGCGTTTTCGGTAGCCGAAGAGTCCACCTCTTGGCCTGGCGTATCACGCCCAACTGACTCTGGTGGCTTGGGGTTTGGTTTTAAATGGAACATGGGGTGGATGAATGACACTCTAGAGTATATAAAACGTGACCCTATTTATCGTCAGCATCATCATAATGAAATTAGTTTTGGTTTGGTGTACGCTTTTGATGAAAACTTTGTTTTGCCTCTATCCCATGATGAAGTCGTGCATGGTAAAGGTTCTATCTTAGGGCGGATGCCGGGTGATGAATGGCAGCGGTTTGCTAATTTACGAGCCTATTATGGTTTTATGTGGACCCACCCAGGAAAAAAATTGTTGTTTATGGGCTGTGAATTTGCCCAAGCGAAAGAGTGGGATCATCAGCAAGGTTTGGACTGGCATCTGCTGGAATATGATAATCACCGAGGTGTACAACAGTTGGTGAAAGACTTGAACCATATTTATCGTACCTACCCCGCATTACATCAATTAGATTGCGAGCCCGGAGGCTTTCAATGGATAGATTATGAAAATGCGGCACAATCGATTTATAGTTATATACGTTTCGGTGATGCAGGCACCAATCCCATGTTGGTGGTGTGTAACTTTACTCCCACTCTGCATCATAATTTTAGAGTGGGGACGCCAAGAACAGGATTACACCGAGAAATTTTTAATTCTGATGCGGCTATTTATGGTGGCAGTGATCAAGGCAATATTCACGGTGCTTACGCCCAGTCGATCGTTTGGCAAGGGTTTGAGCAATCCATTGAAATTACCGTCCCGCCACTTGCTACGATGGTTTTTGAATTGCAAGGTTAATGTTTAATGACGGTAACTTCACCAGGTAAGCCCTATCCACTTGGCGCAACATTTGATGGTAACGGCACCAATTTTGCCATCTTTTCGGCGCATGCGAGCAAGGTTGAATTGTGTTTATTTGACGCTGACACCGAAGAAGAAATCGAACGCATTACCTTTACGGAATACACCGACGAAGTCTGGCATGCTTACATCGCAAATATAAAGCCTGGTACTTTATATGGTTATCGAGTCTATGGCCCTTATGATCCTCACCATGGCCATCGCTTTAATCCACATAAACTTTTGCTCGACCCTTATGCCAAACAACTTAACCGCAGCTTTGGCTATTCTAAAAAACATTATGGCTTTGATACGCGTGCAAGCCAGCGAGATCTGATTTTAGATACCAGTGATAACGCAGATGTCATGCCTAAGTGTGTGGTCACCGAAAAACTTGCAGGCTTAAATAGTCGCGTTGATATTGCCGATAACGAAACCATTATTTACGAAGCGCATGTAAAAGGATTCACTCAGTTAAACCCCGAGGTGCCAGTGCAAATGCGAGGCACATTTAAAGCCTTAAGCCAACCTTCGGTGATTCAATATCTACAAGATTTAGCCATCACCAGTATTGAACTGTTACCAGTACAAGCTTTTTTTGACGAATCGTTTGTTTTGGAAAAAGGTCTTAAAAATTATTGGGGCTACAACTCAATTGGCTTTTTTGCGCCCGAACCTAGATACTGCCACACCCAAGATTTAAGCGAATTTCAACAAATGGTGCAGGCTTTTCATCAGGCAGGCATTCAAGTTATTTTAGATGTGGTTTATAACCATACTGCAGAGGGCAATCATTTAGGGCCAACGTATAGTTTTAAGGGTATAGATAATAAAAGCTATTATCGCCTCGATCCTGTAGATAACCGCTTCTATCTGAATTTTTCTGGCTGTGGCAATACCTTAAACCTGGGTCACCCAAGGGTTTTACAATTGGTCATGGACAGCTTGCGCTATTGGGTTGATGTCATGGGGGTTGATGGTTTTCGTTTTGATTTAGCCACCATTTTAGGGCGCAAAGATTATTACGGTAACGACAGTTTCTTTTCGCACTCGTCTTTTTTTGCCGCTTTAAAACAAGATCCAACTCTTGCGGGCGTTAAATTAATCGCAGAACCTTGGGACATCGGAACAGATGGCTATAAATTGGGGCAATTCCCCGGTGGTTGGTCGGAATGGAATGATCGATTTCGCGATGCGGTTAGGCGCTTTTGGCGTGGTGATGAGAACATGCTCCCCGAATTAGCAAGTCGCCTCCATGGCAGTGCTGATTTATTTGAACATGGCGGACGACGTCCATTTGCCAGTATTAATTACGTAACAGCCCACGATGGCTACACCTTACATGATTTGGTTACCTATGAAAAACGTCACAATGAGGCCAATGGTGAAGGTAATCATGATGGCCATGATGGCAACTTTAGTTGCAATTATGGGGTAGAAGGTGAAACCTCTGATCCAACCATCAATCGAATACGCACGCAACAAAAGCGTAATATCTTAGCCACCTTGTTTTTATCCCAAGGTTCACCGATGCTGCTTGCCGGCGATGAGCGCAATCATTCACAACGCGGAAACAATAACGCTTATTGTCAAGACAATGAGCTCACTTGGTTCAATTGGCAAACAGAGAGCAATGAACAGGTTGAGTTTGTTAAGCAACTTATCCAGTTTCGTAAGAACCACCCTTTATTAAACCGTTTACAATATCAGCATGGCCATACCGTATCTAAAAAAACAGGTTTAAAAGATTTGAGCTGGTTTAATTGTCATGGCGAGCCGATGAACGAAAACAATTGGGTTAATCGTTCTTTAAAGTGCTTTGCTCTTTTACTCGCCGATACTGAGCATTCACCATCAAAGCAACAGGAGCATCAAGATGATGCCTTGATGATCATTTTTAATGCTCATGACCATGAATGTAAATTTCAGCTACCAGAGATAGGTGGTGATTGGAGTTTATTATTGAACACGGCTGATGACAAAGCTGAAATGACCGCAACACCAATGACAAGTACAATGCTCACCATAGACCCATATAGCTGCACAGTATACGTATACAACCAGAAATAAATCGATAACACCTAATTAAGCCGGCCGTTAAAGGTGTTTTGAATGCTTAATTGTTCGCTTTTTGAGCGAACGTTCGCTATTTTCAATAAACCTGAAAAAAACAGTTGACGGGGACGGGAAAATCCCTAAAATGCGCATCCACTTCCACGGGGTTAGGCAACAAGGTTGACAAGCCAAGTGTGAAGGGAGTTTTAAGCAAATTCTGGTTTAAAAACTTTTTCAAAAAAGATTTTAAAAACGGTTGACATTAAACTTCAGATGCGTAGAATGCGCATCCGCTTTCAACGAAAAGCAACGGCAAAAACGAATGCGATTTTTGCTCTTTAGATGAGTATTCATCTAAGTTCTTTAACAATTAGTTATCATGCAATTTGTGTGGGCACTCACATTAAGATTGATTTACAAAGCTACTAAGTATTTATACCGGTAGCACATTAACTTAATGATGATGACACACAAAATATATACATATGTTTTATGTAAAGTTTGTTTTTACTTTTCAAGTGAAAACAACCAGCAAATTCATTGAGTCGATTCTTCGGAATCAAAAAACAACTTTTTAATTGAAGAGTTTGATCATGGCTCAGATTGAACGCTGGCGGCAGGCTTAACACATGCAAGTCGAGCGGTAACATTTCTAGCTTGCTAGAAGATGACGAGCGGCGGACGGGTGAGTAATGCTTGGGAATATGCCTTGAGGTGGGGGACAACAGTTGGAAACGACTGCTAATACCGCATAATGTCTACGGACCAAAGGAGGGGATCTTCGGACCTTTCGCCTTTAGATTAGCCCAAGTGAGATTAGCTAGATGGTGGGGTAAAGGCCTACCATGGCGACGATCTCTAGCTGGTTTGAGAGGATGATCAGCCACACTGGGACTGAGACACGGCCCAGACTCCTACGGGAGGCAGCAGTGGGGAATATTGCACAATGGGGGAAACCCTGATGCAGCCATGCCGCGTGTGTGAAGAAGGCCTTCGGGTTGTAAAGCACTTTCAGCGAGGAGGAAAGGTTAGTAGCTAATATCTGCTAGCTGTGACGTTACTCGCAGAAGAAGCACCGGCTAACTCCGTGCCAGCAGCCGCGGTAATACGGAGGGTGCGAGCGTTAATCGGAATTACTGGGCGTAAAGCGTGCGTAGGCGGATTGTTAAGCGAGATGTGAAAGCCCAGGGCTCAACCTTGGAACTGCATTTCGAACTGGCTGTCTAGAGTATTGTAGAGGGTGGTGGAATTTCCAGTGTAGCGGTGAAATGCGTAGAGATTGGAAGGAACATCAGTGGCGAAGGCGGCCACCTGGACAAATACTGACGCTGAGGCACGAAAGCGTGGGGAGCAAACAGGATTAGATACCCTGGTAGTCCACGCCGTAAACGATGTCAACTAGCTGTTTGTGTCTTTAAGACGTGGGTAGCGCAGCTAACGCGATAAGTTGACCGCCTGGGGAGTACGGCCGCAAGGTTAAAACTCAAATGAATTGACGGGGGCCCGCACAAGCGGTGGAGCATGTGGTTTAATTCGATGCAACGCGAAGAACCTTACCATCCCTTGACATCCAGAGAAGTCGCTAGAGATAGCTTCGTGCCTTCGGGAGCTCTGAGACAGGTGCTGCATGGCTGTCGTCAGCTCGTGTTGTGAAATGTTGGGTTAAGTCCCGCAACGAGCGCAACCCTTATCCTTATTTGCCAGCACTTCGGGTGGGAACTTTAAGGAGACTGCCGGTGATAAACCGGAGGAAGGTGGGGACGACGTCAAGTCATCATGGCCCTTACGGGATGGGCTACACACGTGCTACAATGGCAGATACAAAGGGCAGCAAGACCGCGAGGTGGAGCGAATCCCATAAAGTCTGTCGTAGTCCGGATTGGAGTCTGCAACTCGACTCCATGAAGTCGGAATCGCTAGTAATCGTGGATCAGAATGCCGCGGTGAATACGTTCCCGGGCCTTGTACACACCGCCCGTCACACCATGGGAGTGGGTTGCAAAAGAAGTAGCTAGTTTAACCTTCGGGAGGACGGTTACCACTTTGTGATTCATGACTGGGGTGAAGTCGTAACAAGGTAACCCTAGGGGAACCTGGGGTTGGATCACCTCCTTACCTTAAGTAGACAACTTAATGAGTACGAAAGTACTGCGAGTGTTCACACAAATAGCATGATAACAATTGATGAAAACTTAAAGATAAGCACCGATGCTTATCTTTGAGTTTTCACTCACATAACTGCCGAATGTGCGCAGATATGACATCTTTAACAATTTGGAAAGCTGATATTAAACCCGGTGTTTGTATCGATAACAACGTGTCGCACGATGTTATCAAATGATATAGGCACCAAAACGAAAACACATTCCTAGTGTTTTCAAACTAATTAATAATCTTTGATTATTGATTTTTTATACTCAAGACATTCTTATTGAATGCGTGAAAATGTCAGACTTTACAACTTTCTCAGAATTAGTCCTCTGAGTTTCAGTTGTTTTACGTAAAGTAAAACTTTTTGGGGTTGTATGGTTAAGTGACTAAGCGTATGTGGTGGATGCCTTGGCAGTTAGAGGCGATGAAGGACGTGTTAATCTGCGAAAAGCTGTGTTAAGCCGATAAAAGGCGTTATAGGCACAGATGTCCGAATGGGGAAACCCACTTGTCGTAAGGCAGGTATCATTAAGTGAATACATAGCTTAATGAGGCGAACCGGGAGAACTGAAACATCTAAGTACCCCGAGGAAAAGAAATCAACCGAGATTTCCTTAGTAGCGGCGAGCGAACGGGAATTAGCCCTTAAGCGGTTTGTAAATTAGTGGAATGCTCTGGAAAGAGCAGCGATACAGGGTGATAGCCCCGTACACGAAAATAAACTTACCGTGAAATCGAGTAGGTCGGGACACGAGAAATCTTGACTGAATATGGGGGGACCATCCTCCAAGGCTAAATACTCCTAACTGACCGATAGTGAACCAGTACCGTGAGGGAAAGGCGAAAAGAACCCCTGTGAGGGGAGTGAAATAGAACCTGAAACCGCATACGTACAAGCAGTGGAAGCCTACTTGTTAGGTGACTGCGTACCTTTTGTATAATGGGTCAGCGACTTATGTTCTGTAGCAAGGTTAACCGAATAGGGGAGCCGTAGCGAAAGCGAGTGTTAACTGCGCGTTTAGTTGCAGGGCATAGACCCGAAACCCGGCGATCTACCCATGGGCAGGTTGAAGGTTGAGTAACATCAACTGGAGGACCGAACACACGTATGTTGAAAAATGCGGTGATGACCTGTGGGTCGGAGTGAAAGGCTAATCAAGCCGGGAGATAGCTGGTTCTCCCCGAAATCTATTTAGGTAGAGCCTCGGACGAATACCATTGGGGGTAGAGCACTGTTAAGGCTAGGGGGTCATCCCGACTTACCAACCCTTTGCAAACTCCGAATACCAATGAGTACTATCCGGGAGACACACTGCGGGTGCTAACGTCCGTTGTGGAAAGGGAAACAACCCAGACCGCCAGCTAAGGTCCCAAAGTCATAGTTAAGTGGGAAACGATGTGGAAAGGCATAGACAGCTAGGAGGTTGGCTTAGAAGCAGCCACCCTTTAAAGAAAGCGTAATAGCTCACTAGTCGAGTCGGTCTGCGCGGAAGATGTAACGGGGCTAAACTATGCACCGAAGCTGCGGATTTGAACTTAGGTTCAAGTGGTAGGGGAGCGTTCTGTAAGCCGTTGAAGGTGTGTTGTAAAGCATGCTGGAGGTATCAGAAGTGCGAATGCTGACATGAGTAACGATAAGGGGAGTGAAAAACTCCCCCGCCGAAAGACCAAGGTTTCCTGTCCCATGTTAATCAGGGCAGGGTAAGTCGGCCCCTAAGGCGAGGCGGAAACGCGTAGTCGATGGGAAACAGATTAATATTTCTGTACTTCTTATAATTGCGAAGGAGGGACGGAGCAGGCTAGGCAAGCATGGCGTTGGTTGTCCATGTGAAAGTATGTAGGCTGAAGAATTAGGTAAATCCGGTTCTTCTTAAGGCTGAGATACGAGACGAGATTCTACGGAATTGAAGTTGTTGATGCCCTACTTCCAGGAAAAGCTTCTAAGCATCAGATTATAAGGAACCGTACCCCAAACCGACACAGGTGGTTAGGTAGAGAATACTAAGGCGCTTGAGAGAACTCGGGTGAAGGAACTAGGCAAAATAGTACCGTAACTTCGGGAGAAGGTACGCTGACTTTGGTGATGGGACTTGCTCCTTAAGCTGAGGTCAGTCGAAGTAACCAGGTGGCTGGAACTGTTTATTAAAAACACAGCACTGTGCAAAATCGAAAGATGACGTATACGGTGTGACGCCTGCCCGGTGCCGGAAGGTTAATTGATTGGGTTAGCGCAAGCGAAGCTCATGATCGAAGCCCCGGTAAACGGCGGCCGTAACTATAACGGTCCTAAGGTAGCGAAATTCCTTGTCGGGTAAGTTCCGACCTGCACGAATGGCGTAATCATGGCCACACTGTCTCCACCCGAGACTCAGTGAAATTGAATTTGCGGTTAAGATGCCGTATACCCGCGGCTAGACGGAAAGACCCCGTGAACCTTTACTATAGCTTGACAGTGAACATTGCTCCTACATGTGTAGGATAGGTGGGAGGCTTTGAAGCAACGTCGCCAGATGTTGTGGAGCCAATCTTGAAATACCACCCTTGTATGCGTGATGTTCTAACCTAGGTCTCTTATCGAGATTGGGGACACTGTCTGGTGGGTAGTTTGACTGGGGCGGTCTCCTCCCAAAGAGTAACGGAGGAGCACGAAGGTTGGCTAAGTACGGTCGGACATCGTACGGTTAGTGCAATGGCATAAGCCAGCTTAACTGCGAGACAGACACGTCGAGCAGGTACGAAAGTAGGTCATAGTGATCCGGTGGTTCTGTATGGAAGGGCCATCGCTCAACGGATAAAAGGTACTCCGGGGATAACAGGCTGATACCGCCCAAGAGTTCATATCGACGGCGGTGTTTGGCACCTCGATGTCGGCTCATCACATCCTGGGGCTGAAGTCGGTCCCAAGGGTATGGCTGTTCGCCATTTAAAGTGGTACGCGAGCTGGGTTTAGAACGTCGTGAGACAGTTCGGTCCCTATCTGCCGTGGGCGTTTGAGAATTGAAGAGGGCTGCTCCTAGTACGAGAGGACCGGAGTGGACGAACCGCTGGTGTTCGGGTTGTCATGCCAATGGCATTGCCCGGTAGCTATGTTCGGAACTGATAACCGCTGAAAGCATCTAAGCGGGAAGCAGGCTTTGAGATGAGTTCTCACTGGGACTTTGAGTCCCCTAAAGGGTCGTCGGAGACTACGACGTTGATAGGTCAGGTGTGTAAGGGTTGCGAGGCCTTGAGCTAACTGATACTAATTGCCCGTGAGGCTTAACCATACAACACCCAAGAGGTTTTGTAGGTTTGACATGAAAAATCGTCGATATAATGCGTTCATCCATGAAGCATATCGACATTTGTACATCCATGTACTTCACGCATTAAGTAAGAATTGAGTAGCGTTTAATATTAGATTTCAAATTGTTTAACAAGTTTTTGTCTAGCGACAATAGCGTTGTGGAACCACCTGATCCCATGCCGAACTCAGAAGTGAAACGCAACAGCGCCGATGGTAGTGTGGGAGTTCCCATGTGAGAGTAGGTCATCGCTAGGCTCCTATTTCTGGAGGGGTTCCCGAGTGGCCAAAGGGATCAGACTGTAAATCTGACGGCTCAGCCTTCGGTGGTTCGAATCCACCTCCCTCCACCATCATTATAAAGCCAGCTATTTAGCTGGTTTTTTTTACTCAATAATTTACATTATTCAACCTCGATTGCGTCTAGTACTGTAATCCCCCTTTTTTAGATCAGATCTCGCTAGAGTTTTCCTTTGATCGTTGTTCATAGATTTTAGCTGGTAGCTCATTGAGTGATTCATGTGCCTGCTCATAATTGTATTCATCAATCCAACTATCGGTTATTTCTCGAACCTGCGTCAAGGATTCAAACAACAAGGATTCAAACAAATAACGGTCTAATATTTCATTTCGAGAAGTACGATTAAATCGCTCTATGACAGCATTTTGTGTTGGCTTTCCGGTTTAATGAAATCAAGCTTAACACCATGCTCTTCTGCCTAGAACTCAAGATTTTAAGATACAAATTCCGCCCCGTTATCAATACGCACTCGCTTTGGGTAGCCTCGATATGCAGCAATTCGCTCAAGTACACGAACAGCATGTGCCGAAGGTATTGTTACCCAGGCATAAATCATATTATTATTAGTTCAAAAATTCTTGTTCACTTTGTTCGGTGACTGAGATTCTCATATTAAATAACTGTTTCCATAACTGGGAAATATCAATCGATGAGAGAATCTCTTTCATCTAAAGCTTAATATAATTCCTATTCGTATTTTCATACTTTTTAATTAGCTTTCTTTTGTGACGAGGTTCTGTCTTATGAAAAGAGATAGGGGCTTTTAGGAAGCTACCGTGGCCGTTGTATGAGGTGCTGGTCTACGCCTGACAGTGCCTCTGATTACAAATAGGGCGAGTAACCCTAGACTTCAGATATTGACCACATGTATCAATGATGAGGAAAACAAGAAAAAAGCTTATCTTAGGTTCTAAAAATTGGCCGCCAATTAATAGGTTTCTTAGTCTTAACTTAGTAAACCATCATATTTGATTTACTATATTTCACCTTTCTTACTCAAAGTGGATCATTTTTAGTAAAGTAATCCACTTTATAAATTTTAATTCATTGAATTATAATACATAAGTATTTTTCAGATCGCTCTGTGTTAGCTATAAAAGTTATTAATAGGTTAGGTGATTTTATGAAGAGTTCTATATTCTTAAAGCACGCAAATGCCTTGACGACTTTAAACTACAGACTAACTTTTTTAGTCTGGTATGGTAGTACTGAAGGTAACTACTCAACTCATCACCTTTCCGAATTGCTTACAATGTCGGCACCTCTTCACATTCTTACCGAGCTTATCAACACTAGTATTGCGCCAATCAGCTAACTCATCAGAGCAATCACAGTTAACTCTAGCTCTCATTTTGGTGGTATTTCTCTCATGCTTGGCAAGTTCCTCAGGTGGCAAGCTTAACCCTACAGCTATAAAACGCTTAACTACTTCTTTTTTGGGCATCCGTTGACGTTCTGACTGTTTGATGCCTTTGCAGGCCTCACAGCCTTTATCACCCCCTCTGAGATAGCTCCATCGAGAACTATGAATCACAGGATTATCCTTATCCCCAGTCCGCTTCGTACAATCGTCACACTGCCAATACACATACCATCGCGGGCCCTTCGTCTCGTTAGGGTCAAATTCGATTCCTATGTATTTGCCTTTAATTTTAGGGTGTTGCTCAACACACTCATGTGCCTTATCCGACATTTCCTTTAGCTTAAGAAAACAATCTTTGACTTTAGTCCAGTACCTGAACTCGTCGCCAACATTTTCGGATAAAATATTATGATAAACCCTAAATGGCTCGGTATACCCGCCGCGTATGAGTTCTTTCATTCGCCTTACTACATCTATTCCTTGACCCCTCATCCCCTTTTTTTCCCGGTGGGTCATAAAAATATTCCATGTCTTGTGCTGCAATTCTTCGGTAAACTCTTTTTTATCTGAAGAGCCTCCACCGGGAATGCTGTTCAGGTTTAGGACGGCCTCATCATATTGCTGCTTTAATTCCTCGGCGTTTTCCCAAGCATTTGCTTCGGAACGCGGAACTAATCCTGTACCAAGTTCTTCTATGACTATATCCACTGAATCAAAGCCGCCATTATTAAGCAAGAACAGAATTACAGCCCTCCCTTTCTTTTTACCGCGCGCTACCGCACTCATCTCTGCTTCGTACTGATTCCACCGATCTTCTTTCACTAGAGAGGTAACTCCACAGTACACTGGCCGTTTCCAGACTCCTTCTTCTAATACCAATTTTTTTCCGATAAAACGGTAACAGATACAGAGATTGCTCTCTTTACGTCGATAAGCATACAGGCTCACTAGTGCTTCAGTATTCAGTCTCATTGGCTGACCACTTTTTAGCTTACCTTCCTTAACTAAGCGGTTGTAGGCTTTTAATAGCCGATTTCCGAAGTCTTTACTCGAACAATCAATATCGTAACGGGGATTTTCCTTCAAAGCTTTAAGAGCATCGGCTGGCTTTGTGTACACAGTGCCGTCGACATCTAGCTCATAATTTTTATTTTCCGGTTTAACATTTGGCTTTGTAGCCATCTTCAAAAGTTCTTGTTCTGTTACCGAAAGGCAAAAGTCGTCTCGATTGGATTTGTGATAGCTCTTAGAGACCCTAGGATTAAACTGATCTAAAGTGCACAAAGAGAGTTCTGAAAAATTAGATAGTATTTTCAGCACCTCAGACTGGCTGTAAGTTTCGCAGTTGACAAAATGATTTGAACTTGATACCTGCAATACAATCGGTTTCGCTTTCTTAGAGGAGATGAGGGGTTGTAACTCATCTTCATCTCGGATGTTCAACAAGTCCTTTTTTTGCAAGCCGCGCTCTTGACGTAGTGCACTGCAATTAGCCTGAAAGGTTCTTTCGGAGGCTAAGTCCTCTCTCTGCGAGTTCAACGCTTCGTAAAACTGGGTCTGTGACGGGTAGCGTACACCATCGAACATCACTGGCGATTGATCTACAGTATTGTGCGACATTGCTATACCTCTTCCATTGCGCGTAGATCATTTTTTATCAAAGCAAAAAATTCATCTAAATCACAATCACCACCGATCTCAAGAAGACTTGTAATGTATTCACGCAATTGAGAACGATTGACTTGATAAATAGATCCGGTACGGCTATGGATAATCTGCAGAGCATACGTCACGCCAGCTTTTATTCGAGCGGATTTTAAGTCTTGAAGCTTTGCTTGTGTTTCTAATTTTTCGGAAAGCTGTTGGATTTTGTTGAACGTCATATATTTGCTCCTGCTATAAGTACAGATACAAATATACAACCGCAAACGAGGCGGGTCAATGGCAATTTAACATAAATAATCTTATACCAACATACATTAGATTGCAAGGGGTATCTAGGAAAAATTGGAAAAATATTTTAAGTGCGCATTTTTACTGGGCTGTAGAAGCGTGGGGGTAGCTAATTACGAATAAAAAATTAAAGCGAAGGCAGCAGAATAATGTTCCCGCAATAACACATTACCAAGCCTTGTCAAAATTGTTGCACCTAATCAAGTTTGGGCGGGGGGATGTCACCTATTTAAAAGCTGGTGTAGATTGGATGTATCCAGCCGTTGTGATGGACTTATATTCTCACCGTATTGTCATGACAACCGACTTGGTAAGTAAGGCAATGATTAAGGCATATAACTTACGTCAACCGCCTAATAGCCTGATGTTTCATAGTGACCGAGGCTCACAATATACGAGTAACAGACTATTGTAGGTTATTTAACAGCTATGGTATTCGAGCGAGCATGGACGATGTTGGCGCGTGTTGGAATAATGCTGTGGTCGAGCGGTTCTTCGATAACATATGAAAAATGATATCAGAGCGTGTATGAGGTATTACAACGTAAAAAGGCCTCATATCGCTAACTAATATATGTCACCAATTAAATATGAAATTTATTATGCAAATTCTTTAAGAAAAGTATTCTGATTCAGTTGCGAAGAACACATCTAACATGAATACAGCCTAGAAGTTTGTTACAACTCGTCTAAAGTCATTGTTAAAACGGAGAATAGTTTTATTGCTAATCATGTTTTACCTGGTAACAACTTAGCATGATTGAATTTTGTAAAGAATCTTTTGGATGATAATTAAATTTTAATTTGCCAAAATAAATCCCTTGGTAAAGTGATCTCGCTTGGTTTCTTTTTTGTTTGGCACTATTAAATACTTCGAAGTCAACAATACTCTGACGATTATCTATTAATGGCTGAATGAATGACTTAATGTCTAAGGGGTAGATTGCAGATAGCTTTTTCTTATAGGCTAACTCCGGCAAAACAACATCTGTAATCCGCTTTAGCTCAGTTAGATTAACACCTAATAATTCAGCGACATGCTTACTAAACATCACCATAGAATTAAGATTATTGCCTTCTTCAACCCGAGTTGTGGCAATACCTTTCAACTTATGGACTATTGGCCAGTTTTTATCATATAAATTTCGAACGAATAGGTTTATCGGAAACAACCGTATTGAATCCGGATAGCCGCAGTTTGATTGGATGATGTTGGTTAGTTCATCAAACCTACTTGGCTTGGATGGCAAGTTTTTCAGTAGCTCCAATCCAGCTCGCAGATTTCGATTGAAGTGATGTGGCTTAATTACTTTATCCCTCTTAATCAGAGCGATGCCTGGGTTCAATAAAAAATAGTGAGCTAATAAGCAATCAAGAGCCTGTTCAAAAGTTAAATTAACAAGTGTTAGTGGAATATTCCTGACTTGTAATCGTTTGCCGCAGTCGGGGTTGGTACAGTATCCGGTTATCAGTCTTTCGCCCCATTCAAGTTGCTTGTCGCAGCAGTGGCAGGTTCCTAGTAGTAAACATTGATGCTTACTACATATTAACACTTCCAAATATTGCCAAGATTGTTTGTAGTATCCGTATTCTTCGATGCATTTAGGACAAATTCTGGGTTGTGAGAATATAGGTACAGCGAACAATGGTGATAGATTGCCTTTATATAATCGAGTTTGTGTGTTGAGCTGGCAACCAGTTAAATTTTGTATGTATTTACTATTAGTTGCAGACAAATGCCCATGCGAAAGACTTGTTGCTATTGATCTTGGTAGCCATTGATATAAATTTTGAAATCCGTTGGCTAGTGAAAGCCGGTAGATATAACCGATCACATTTTCGTCATGTAATTGCTTTGGCCTTATTGAAAGCATCATGTTTTGTTCTTCCAACTATCTAGCAAATCTGTAACCTCTGTATTACTTAATTGCTGAACATCAAAAGGATTTATCGATTTTGAATTGATAGATAACCGGAAGCTATCGTATAGATCGGTAAGGTCTATCGTTGTTTTATCTGCGCGTAGAAAAGAAAATAGCTTATTTACTAGCCCAATCTTACCTTTAGTTGCTATGTATACTCGGTTGAGTAGCTGTTTATCATCTAAAGAGAAGGTTTTGAAAATATACTTACCACAAAAGTAATTAATACAGTCCAACCAAGCTTGGCAACGTTGGGGGATTGGCTCAATCATACGTTCAGCTATAAATCTTCGAGACAATTGTTCTTCGCCATATACTAAGTTGTCTTTGGTACCATACTTTAATGCGAGTAGTCTTGAAGACATTGGTGTGCCAAGCAAGATCATTGGAATCTTTGAGCAATCAATTAAGGCTGCAAATTGTTTTGCCATCCGTTGGGCCATGATACCGTCGATGTCTGGCAAACATTCTTGCACTTCATCAATAATAATTAACTCAACACGGTGCTCTCTAAGTAAGTGTATGAGTCTCTCTTGAATTAAGTACGCTTTGGAGTTTACTTTGTTGGGGATAGCACCGAGCGCTATTATTAATTGCTGCAATAGGTCACTTGCAGTTTTGGTTTGCACTAGTTTGCAATATAAAACAGGAAATATGGCCCTATCGCTTAGTTCGATAGGTGGATTTTGTTCAAAATAATGCTTAGCTAAGAAAGTCTTACCAACGCCTGACTCACCTATTATCAGTAAAGAATACTTTGAGGCTAAGCTTGAATGATGTATCTGTCTTATTACATTTAGGTGTTCTTGCAATCTAGGGTGGTTAAACATAGGTTAATCATCACTTTCAGGCTCGTTCCACTCAGTGTCGTCATAGTATTCATCAAGTTCTAACTGCTGACCTTTGAGGTTATAGGACTTCGATTTAACCGCGCTACTAGCTTTAGTTTCTGGAGCTTTGGTTTTGCTCTTAAGAGGCTCTCTTTTGTTATTTGCCTCAATCACACTTTGGACATCACCATACTTGCCGAACGCTTCCTTTAGATCTCCTGTTTTTAGGGTGCTAGTCCGTCTCGCAGTTTTTTGAGGACGTCGCGTAAAGTGTGCAATATCTGGTGATCTTCGTTTGGTTTCCACTCTGGCTCTGTTCAGCTCTTCAAATGAAATAGCTGTATCACTATCACCTATATCTTGGTGAGGCACTATAATCGGTCGGTAGCAGGAGTCCCCTGGTAATCTGTAAATAACGGTAATTTCGCGCGCATCATCAAGATCTCTTTTAACAATAACATCGGGACTTTTCTTATCGCCTACTAGGCGTAAATCGTTATATACAGCCTTTAATTCAGTGCTTGAGTATGTCTGATAATCAAGGCTTATGTTGCCTCGTTCGTTTAATGTTCTTACTGTTTCCTCCGTTCGGAAGTGGTGCTTAACGTTTTCATATCCAATATTTATTGACGGATGGGTAGACTCAGCATTATTCCAAACAGTTATTGGCGCAAGACCATTTAATTGAGAGTGCGGGCTGGTGACAAAAGTATGTAAATAGTCATTTAAAGCCAGCATAAATTCTGAAATGGTGATTTGAGCAGCCTTTTTGACGTTTTCAATCTCAGGCTTAAGTGAATCTGTATCCGTTCGCTTCCCTAGGTAGCCCAAAACACCTATGTGAATTTGGCCATTTTGGTCTTTACTTACTAGTCCTTCGAAAAACTCTTTTCTAAGGGTATTAAAGAAAGACTCAACAAAAGGCTTTTTCCATGGCTGACCGGTAGGTGTGCGGATATATTCTATTTTTAAATCTTCAGTCAGCTGGTGTGTCGTGGAAGAACTAAATCCAGGACCGTTATCGGCAATTAACTTTTCAGGTTTACCGTATGCATTAACATATTCTTTATTTGGAATGAATATTGATTTTATTAACTTGGCCACACCACGAGTATCTTCAGCGGTTCCAAATTCGACGGTGAGGCCAATGGGCAACCGAGTGAAACAGTCAATTGCAGCGTAAATACTCACACATCCAGTTGGCTGCAAAGTATCATCATCGAGAAGTGATAAATTAAAACTTGCTCTATCTAATTCTACTCGCTCTAATGGCCTTGATGTTTTAATCTTTCTGAGCAACGTACGGATAGCCTTCTGATACTGATTGTGGTTACCGGCCTTTGCTACTCTGTCTATTTCTTTATTAACTTTGATGCGTCGGCGGAAAGTTGATTCACTAGCAATTTTTATATCGTTACTTTGTTTCATATAAGCTTCTTGGGCGAATAGTTTGTATGCCTCATAGCCTCGCGCTATGTTAGGGGAGTTAGCTTTTAGCCAGGTTTCTGTAGCGAAGTGTTCAACGACATCATTGGATGCTTTATCTAGTCTTTTGGGAACTGATGGCGGCCTAGGAAGCGCCTTTTTGATATCATTCCCAGCATCTTTAAATGCTTTCCACCACTTGCCAATAGTTGATTTTCCGGGATGGCGACAAGTACCGTAATCTACCTCTACTTTTTTCTTCAAAAGTTTATAGGTTTCATCCGATGTCGGTTGATGTCCTTCACCTACAAGCCATAAAAGCGAATGCAAATATGGCGCTCTTCTTTCAAAATGTTTCTGCTGATAAGCGTCAAGGTTTTCGATATTTGCAGGTAAGTCAGATACGCGAGCTAATTTTTCTTCTTTTAGTTCGTTTACAAAGTCACTAATAGTAAATGCTAGGGGACTACCAGAGTGACCTTCAGGTTCACAAAAGACTGATGTATCCGAGCAAGT
Organism: Thalassotalea sp. 273M-4; assembly: GCF_041410465.1. Classification (NCBI taxonomy): domain Bacteria; kingdom Pseudomonadati; phylum Pseudomonadota; class Gammaproteobacteria; order Alteromonadales; family Colwelliaceae; genus Thalassotalea; species Thalassotalea aquiviva. Next base: position 3,273,293 of record NZ_CP166961.1, on the reverse strand, counting down.
AACTACGCGGAAATGCTCTTCAGCGTTATTTACAAATACAGCGTTTTTGAAAATTTGAGGGTGCATGGTAGCCTTCAATAGCCGGTGCGAACTATTTCGGATTCGTAGCTTAAATTAGAGTATTCAACAGGCGCATATACTTTTTGGGCAACCATTGCCCATGCCTCATGAATCGAGCCCATCGCATTTTTTTCTAGATACATAGCCAGCTTGGCTATTGATGTGTACTCAGGGAAATCTTCATCAATATATATATGGCGAATATCGACATCTAGAAACCGGTACAGCTTATCTAAAGTCGATAGGTTTACTTTCCTTAAGTCTATGTCTGTTTTTAAGACTAAATTTAAGCGGAGCGCTTGCTTGATAGCAGAGTGGTTTAATTGAAATTTTCTAGTGAATTCGTCATCACCATCGATCACGCTGAACATTTTTACTTCGATAAATTCAGCTGGCTTAGATTTGTACATTACTAGAAAGTCTGGCGTATAGCTTCGGCCATGAACATTAATGGTTCCTGGTTGGGTCGTATAGCAAATCACATTACCATCAAACTCTAAGCTTAGGGCAAAGTTACGCTCTAAATTAGATTCACACCAAACATGGCAACCATTTTTTCGGCTGTAAAAATTTATTTGATGCTTCGATTTATGCTTTCTGTGCAGTTTACGTGTATTCACGCTTTAACCTTTCTAACTAGTACAAATTCTAAGAGATATTAATCTGAACTAGAAATTGTTACTAACGGGATCTTTTTCACATACTTAACTACTAAAATAGTATTATATGACTTTAGTAGGATTATAGTATTTAGCAAAGTTTTATATGGTGTGAGACAGTTATCTACTTATAGTAAGGGTAAGTAGATGAATGATTTTGCCAAAAAGCTTGGATTAACAATAAAGCTTGAAAGGACTCGCAGATCTATGAGTCAGGAAGAGCTATCTGATCTAACAGGTATGACACAAAGTCACCTAAGTAAAATTGAAATTGGTAAAGTAAATATTACCGTCATCAAATTAATGTTGATTGCTGAGGCATTTAACTTAAGTATTAGTGAGCTATTGGAACTGGTTGATTCATAAAAAATAATGATAGCCAAGGCTATATTGGACTGCATTTACCCAATGTTCAAAGGAGTTATGAATGGGAAATTACCACAACGATCAACCGATAAATGGAGGGTCTGAAGATCCTGATTTACTAAACAGGTCTGATTTTGCTAATCATTTAGCAAATATACTTCTGCTAAATCATGATGATGATTGTTTGACTGTTTCTTTAGAAGGTGAGTGGGGTTATGGAAAAACGTCAGTAATTAATCTCATAAAATGCGCCTTACATGAAAAAGAATCTGCACCAATCATTATTGAATATAATCCTTGGTTAGCTGGTAGACCTGAATCGCTAATTCAGGATTTTTTGCTCCAATTTTCTTCGCAACTTAATGTCCAGGACAACCCAAGTGTAGCTTCAAAAGCCGCGAAAGAGCTTATTGCTTATTCGAAGCTTTTCAGTGTTGCAAAGCTTATTCCTGGTGCAGAACCTTGGGCTTCAATAGTTGAAAACGTATTATCAACATCAGGAAAAGCAACCGAACAGCTTGCTAAATTAAAAGAACTGGACCTTTTAGGAAAAAAGAAACAGGTTGTAGATGCAATCAAAGAAGTTAAAAACCCTATAGTTGTAATTATTGATGATATTGATAGGTTAACCCCACCTGAAACATTTCAAGTTTTGCGCCTTGTTAAAGCTGTCGCTGATTTTTCAGGCACTTCATTTTTATTAGCTTTTGATGCAAATTACCTCACCTCTGTTTTAGATAATAATGGCATTGTAAATACGTCGGAATATATAAATAAGGTGGTTCAGCTTAGAGTACCTCTTCCTGTTATTTCCGAAAGGGGGATGAGTGAACTTGCTAATGTTGAATTGGAGCGTTTAAGTAATAAACACTTAAACGACAGATTTGAATCTGACCAAGATCGATTAAGCTGGGTTTATCATAAGTACTTCAAACACCTTATTAGAAATCCTAGAGAATTAAAACGGTTTTTCAATCACTTGAGGTTTGTATTAGAGCAAGTTGAAGGGCAAGTATGTTTTACAGATCTTTTTTCATTATCAATTATTTCAACAAAAGCTAACTCTATATATGAGCACATTAAGAGAGTACCAGAAGCATACATAGGAAAAAGATTTTCAAATGATGGGCTTTTAATTGATAAGCCTAAGGATGTTGTTGAATCGTATAATGATGAACGGCTGAAAATTTTACAAGAATTCGATGATAGAGATCGTTATTTATTGACGGGGCTTCTAGGAAGTATTTTTCCGCTTATAAAATCTGACGATATTACAATGTATCAAGTCTCCGAAGCAGATGCAGACTCTGCGGGAAGAGTGTCTGCGCCGCAAAGGCTTCATATTGCATTTCATTATAAAACACCAGTAGGATATATTTCAGATCAAGATATCTTAGGTTTTATTTCTGGAGATATTGATAGAGGTAGTTTTCTTTATCGAGTTACTTCGGAAGGTGCTGAAGAACGATTCTTTGAAATGATAATGAATTATGCAAAAGAATGCAGAACCAATAGCTTTGATATTTTGACATGTATTTATGATACGTTTCTTACATCTCCCAAATTAATAGAGCAGCTAAAAAGCAACTATGGTTTCATTTCTACAGAACTATACAGTCGAATGAACTGGGTTACAAATGCAGTTATAACTAAAAGTGATGATAAATTTACACTTATAAAACAGCTTGTTAATAGGCTAGAAAGTGCTCCATTGGCTGCAGATGTCTTGCGAAAAGTTCGATCTCAAATCTATGGAGAAACAAGTAGTGGCGAGGTTTGGATTTCTAAAAACCAACTTAAACAGCTTGAGGTTGACTATCAACATGTTGCTGTTAAATCATTGAAAGAAAAGAGACACACCGAACATGATTTTGATTCGCATATATTTTACGAGCTATGGAGATCGTCTAAAAACAAGGCTGCACAGTTCTTGTCTGAAACCCTGAATAATGATGATGGAATTATTAGGGTTGCTGAAATCATTGGACATTCAGGCAGAGATTCAACTAATGGCCCTTACTCTCTTATTGATGAAACTAGTTTTAATGGCGTTTTTGATATAGATACTCTTCGAGAACATGCAAGACAAGTAGATATTGCAAGCCAACCCATTCATATACAAGCAACTTTAAATAGTATTCTTGATGGAAAAAAATATTACTTAAGAGATGGTACGGAAGGTGAAAGGTGGTAGCTTTCGCAACCAATGCGATTATTAATTTATCTTTATCCTAAAGATAATGACTTGGTTACTAAAGTTTAAATAACCGAGGATGGAAGAGATTCTATTTTCGGGTGACATATCCCATAACCTTATTGTAACATTCCCATATACCCACCACTTTGTGAGACATTGACCATTGGTGTTGCTGTTAAAAGCTGAAAAAACACTAGCTAATAATCATTAACTCCTTTAATAACAATGGTTTATGCTTTATCGTCGATTTAATTTAAATTTTAAAAGTTTTTACTAATTGTAACAATCATTAACTCGCGTACAATTTGTTAACAGTTACAGGACGTAACTTAGAAATAAAATCAAAAAAAATCAGGATAGTTAGTACGGATGCTATAGGGATTATCAGGGATTGAAAAATTGCGATTAGGATGATCGAACAACATTGAAGTTGTACCCAATAGGGTTATGGACAGTGAATAAAGTGTCAGGATGACCGAAAAGAAAAAATAAGTATGGAAACGTGTCTAAAAGAAGGAACGCGAATTAGGAATTCAGGGCTGGAATACCAGACACTGGCAAAGGTTTGCCGAAAAGCGGTAGTTTATGACTACCGTTTTTTTTATCCATTTTTTACCTTTCACACGTTCAGCGTAAGATTAATTTTTAAGTGTTAGCACTTAGTTCAATAAATAACCCCCTCTTTTAAAGATAAAATTATTGTTTTAACCCCTAATGGCGTAAAATATAGCTATCGACAGACAGCTAGTATATTTAATTATGGCCAGAAGTAAGAAATCACGTAAAGAAGGCGCTTTAATGAAGAAGCTTAATCTAAAGCGCCCTGAAAAAATTGAAAAAGAAGCACGCAAGCGCAAATCGACCGGTAATAAGGCCGGCAGTCGTCAACAGGTTGTGCAATCTAAGACCGACCAAAATCAATCCTCACAGAGTAAAGATCCACGTATTGGTAGTAAAAAGCCAATTGACTTAGGTGTGCAGACGATTGTTGAAAAACCTAAAAACCAATCAAGCAAGGTGCAAACCAAGCAGTCTTCAGTTGCTAAGGTCTATGTTCAAGATAACACAGAAGCGCTAGAGCAAGAGTTATTAGCCATTGAAAATAATATGGAATTGCATGCCTTGTCTGAACGCTCTGAAGCAGGAGAAGAGCTTACTAATGACGAGAAAGATTATCTAGAGTCTAATTTAGCAAGATACCAGCAGCTTCTCGCTCAATTGAATCTTGAACAAGATGATGACGAGGATACCGATACCGACGTCGATTCTGAAGATGATATGTGGGACAAGCTAGACAGCTATAATTTTGATGACTACAAAGATCAATAAGGGTAATTAAGTGGTATACGGTGTTTATTGGCTCATTGCTGGTGTTATTGTGTTGCTTCTGGCTCTTTATGCTGGGCGATTGTTATGGCAATTAAGACAACAAACAATTGCCGAAAAGGCGCAAAAGCAAAAACTACAGGCGAAACAACTTCAACGCGATATTGATGTTCTTAATAGCGTGATTTTAATTGCGAAGGCGATGAATCAACAGCAATGCGATATTTCAGAAGGTTGTTGGCGCTTGTCAGTGCTTATTGAGTCCATGGAAAGTCATGCCGATAGGTTTATTGAGAAATTTCCTGCTATATTTAATTTATATAATGATATCAAACATATGCCTATACTTGACAAACGAAAGGCGCTGTCTAAAAAAGAGCGCTTAAAACTTGATTTAGAGCGCATGGGTATCGAAGAAAAGCTTGAACCTGAAGTCAATAGAAACGTTGAAGGATTGGAGCCTTATGCAATCGAACTTAAAGTAGAGTTGCAAGCGAGGCTAAGTCAAAATTAGATAATAAAAACTAGGATAATAATATGTCGGACCAACTGAAAGTAGCTTTTACCAAACGAATTGTCGATTTACAAAAACGGATCACGGCAATCCATGAGGAGTTTGCTGAGGGGCGTCCGGCTGACTGGTCTGAACAAGCTGGAGAGCGAGAAAACGACGAAGTGTTAAATGCCTTAGAGTCGGAAGCCAAAGTTGAAATCCAGCAGTTATCCGACGCAATCAGTCGTATCGAACAAGGTACCTATGGCTATTGTGTCGATTGCGGTGAAGAAATTGCCCGAGCTAGGTTAAATGTTCAGCCTGCGGCAATTAAGTGCATCGACTGCGCAGACTAAAAAACATTACTCGCTTATGAGTATTTAAGTTGTTAACTGGTTGTATTTTAAACTCTGGTTGTTGCAGATCAAAGTGACAAACAAACCTTTTTACTATAATTATTACAATTGTTTTAAAAAGGTTTATTAGAATGTCATTTAACGAGATGTTTTCTCCAGAGTTGCTTGCGAAATACAATGTCAGTGGTCCACGTTATACCTCCTATCCGACAGCCGTCGAGTTCTCAAACCAGTTTATTGAATCCGATTTGTTAAATGCCATTTCTTGCTCCGAACATAATGAGTTGTCTTTATACGTCCACATCCCATTTTGTCACAGCCTTTGCTATTACTGTGGTTGCAATAAAGTTGTAACCCGTCATTCTCATAAAGCCGATGAATACCTGGAGTATTTATTTAAAGAAATATCATTACGCGCACCGCAGTTTGCAAGCTATACCGTCAAACAACTGCATTGGGGTGGTGGTACGCCTACGTTTCTAACCAAATCACAAATTAGCCAACTGGTCGCCAAACTTAAAGAGACATTTCAGTTTGCTCAAGATATTGAAATGAGTATCGAGGTCGATCCGAGGGAAATTGAGTTAGACGTTGTCGATCACTTATTTTCAGAGGGTTTTAATCGTTTAAGCATTGGCGTTCAAGATACTGATGAAATCGTTCAACAAGCGATTAATCGTGAACAAAGTACTGAGTTTATAACTGCGCTGGTTCATAGAGCAAAGTCGGTTGGCTTTCGCTCTGTTAACCTAGATTTAATCTATGGCCTGCCACACCAAAGCTTAGCAACATTTGCAAAGACTCTCGATGCGGTAAAAATAATGGATCCTGATCGCATTTCATTATTCAGTTATGCTCATTTACCGTCTCGCTTTGCCTCTCAGCGTAAAATTCGTGACGAATGGCTGCCATCGGCCGATGATAAATTTGCGTTATTGCAATTTGCAATCGAAAGCTTTTTGGCTATGGGCTATGAGTTTATTGGGATGGATCACTTTGCGAAACCTAATGATGAATTGGCCATTGCCCAAAAAAGTGGTTCTTTGCACCGAAATTTCCAAGGCTATACCGTGTTAGATGACTGCGATTTACTTGGTCTTGGGGTTTCTTCTATTAGCTCTATTGGCCAAAGCTTTAGCCAGAATGTCAAAACATTGAAAGAATATTATGGATCTATTGATGCGGGTTTAACCCCGTTAGAGAAAGGCATTGTAACGAGCCGAGATGATGTGATTAGAGCGGTGGTTATTAAAGATTTAATGTGTAATTTTAAAATATCAAAAACCAAAATATCAGAGCAATTTGGGATTCATTTTGATCAATACTTTGGTCAGGATATCGCCAGTTTACAGACGTTTATTGATGACGGCCTGTTAACCAACAATGATGATGAAATTAAGGTGGTGCAAAAAGGGCGTTTGTTGATTCGAAATATTTGTATGTCGTTTGATGCTTACTTGCGAACCAAGTTGCATCAACAAAGATTTTCACGAGTTATTTAATCGCTTAGTTCACTGATCAGACATAACCGATAACAAAATCAAGGCCATTGCTTGTTAGATATAAGCAGTGGCCTTGTTGGTTTTTACCCTCTTTTGCTTGCTCTACCCATTGATAAAATACATTTCGATGTATCGATGCATACAAGTTTCTGCGCACGTTTGCTATAAGCTTGCCGTGTTCATCGAAACCTAAATCTTTGGGTTTGGTAATCCATATCTCGTCATCGAGATTGGTCAGTAATTTCAGCAATAATACGTTATTTTGGCTCATCCATTGCCACTGGGTGATAACAAATGGCCGATGTTGAACTCGAATTTTCATTTTCTCAACAGGAGTGACCAAGAAGTAATCCTCGGCTTCTTTGGTCAACACCGACGACAGCAATTTAACTAGGCGCTTGCGCTCAATTTTACTGCCTTGATAAAACCAGTCGCCATTCGCTTTTATCTCAATGTCTATCTCACCACAATAGGGCGGATCCCATTGCTCAACCTGAGGGATTTTAATTTGTTTACTGAATTTTTCTAATGACATATCAGGTTTATACCTACAACAATGAATGCCCGCTATATCTCGATATAGCGACGCCATCGCATGCTTGAGCGACGTGGTTTAAGCCGCATAGTTGGTCACTTTGTTTTTACCCGTGGTTTTAGAAAGGTACATTGCGATATCGGATTTTTTGATCACCGATTCTAAATCGTCATCACTGGTCACATTGGCAATACCCAAACTTATGGTCGTGGTAAATTCATGTCCATCGGCTTTTATCACCGTTTTCTCAATGGCCATCCTCAATCGTTCTGCTAATATTTCGGCATCATCTTTGTGATTATTGTGACACCCGATCATAAATTCTTCACCACCAATACGACCACAAAAATCACTGACCCGAATGATCTGTTTGGTTAATTCGCCAATTATTCGCAGGGTTTCATCACCGGCAGGATGTCCATAGTGGTCATTAATCTTTTTGAAGTTGTCGATATCAAAGGCGATGAAAGACAATGGTTTACCTTGACGCATCGATTGCGCAATCGCCATCGTTGCAAGGTTCATAAATGCACGCCTATTTGGCATTTGCGTAAGCATGTCCGTTCTGGCCTCAAATTCTGCTTGTTCTTTGGCAACTTTTAATTGTTGGTTTTGCTCTTTAACCTGTTCTTGTAAGGCATAGGCTTCTTTATACGCTGAAGCAATGGTATCTAAGTCTTCTTTTGAACCTTCGTAGTAATGTGCTTTGGCTTTGATGTACATGGCGAAAATCAAGCATAGCAATACCGACAATATGCCAATAGTGGGTAAAAACACCATACCCGCATAGGGGTCAACCCAACCCCAAGATTGCATGTTAATTAAGACTAATAAGCCAAATAATAACGTTTGGGCAATGAGCATCGCCGACATTTTTTTCTCACCTTGGCGCGCGGTTAATCCGGCGGCAATGAGAGCAAAGGGGAAAATAAAGACCGCCAGTTGTTGCACCTGCTGTGCTTTGTGATCAAAGCCTAAAATCGACAGAGGTACTGTTGTTAGGGTGAGTATTAACGTTATATAAATTAACTTATCTGTTTTTAACGAATGATAGGCAACATTGGAATAAACCCGCATAAATTGAATACCCGAGGCAATCATTACCGCAAAAGATAGAGTGCCTAAAGGATAAAAATCTAAATTTGGAATATAAAGGTTGATGATACCCGTGGTAAGCCCTAAAGCGGGCAAAGTGCTGATGGCAAATAGGCTATACCAAATAAAAAACTTTTCTTCGAGAAACTTATACGCCATCAAACTAAATAAAGCCGACACCAGTATGAGCGACATCACCATGCCAAAAATAATATGTTCAATATTAGAACTGTGAATTAATACCGGTAACGAGACCAGTTGAAAATTAAGGTATCTTGGTGTGGGCACATCACTAAAGCTTTCAATCAACACTTCACGAGTTTCATTGGGTTGTAATTTTAGTGGCAGTGAAACCCGAGCCGTAGGTAACGCCCTTTTGGTTAAATTATGACGGATGTCGTCGGTGATTTTTTCAAAGTCTAGATTGGAGCCTAAAGGACGGTGATATAGAGCCATAATCGATGGCGTCGTTGTCGGAGACTGTATTTGAATGTCGACAAATTCATCACTGACATTTTTTATTTCTAATTTGAGCCAAACAGAACCCGCAACATTACCGACAAACGCTTTGGTTAAATTGGCTTGCTTCAATGTTTTTAATTCGGTTGAGGCAGATACTTGTTTTGCTGATAATTCAGAGTCCTGGTCAATAATAAAAGAAACGTGGTTGGCTATGGAGGCGATCTTTTGATTGGGAAACAGCTCCAATTCTTCTGCCGATGTGCTTAAGCTAAATAAACATAAAAGGTTTATCAATAAAACGAGGGAAAATGTTTGTTGGTATTGTTTGTATCTCTTCATCGAGCTCGCTCCCTAAAACAGTCCTTGTACACGACGTCAGCAAAATCCATCTTGGGTGATTTTTTATTATCGTTAACTACAATTTAACAGATATTCCAGATTTTTATAGTTAATTGATTAAAAATAAAACGATAATTTGTTTTATGAGTCTTAAATTCGCTTCTTTAGTGTGGTGTTAATGTATTCATTTATATGGTTTTTTATTTTTCATCGAGTGCTAATGTAGGCTGATAAAACGTATTAAGCTTAAATCTTCGGCCAACCCGCTGTGAAACGAATCTGAAATAATGATGTTAATATCATCACGCCAGCGAAAAAATTACCACTTAACGGTAAAAAAGGGCGTTTGAACCTAAAACGCTTCCCTAACCATGTAAAATCCCGTATGTTTTTTTGTTATAAATTTGTTTTAAGGGAATAATAATGAAAAACATGATGTTGTCTTTGTTGGCATTTACCTCCATTTCAGCTGTCGCTAACACAGATCTGGAAATGGCTAATAAAATCCGTGCCGAAGGGTTTTATAATTCGCACGTCATGCATACCTTGCAATACTTAACCGATAATATTGGGCCTCGCCTATCGGGCTCTCCACAAATGTATAAGGCCAATGTATGGACCAAAGAACAATTAGCCGACTGGGGTCTTGAAAATGCCCATCTTGAGGCTTTTGATTTTGGTCGAGGTTGGTCACATGACGCCGCATCAATCGCTTTAACATCACCTCGAAATGTCTCTTTACACGGTATCCCTGTGGCTTGGACACCAGGGACAAATGGGATGATTACAGCACCAGCGGTACTGTTTGATGCAAGCTCCATCGCAGATCTAGAGCGTTATAAAGGTAAGCTAAAGGGTAAAATACTCCTGATGGGAGAGGGACGTACGATAGGCGAACCTAAAAACACCGTTTTTAAGCGCCATAGTGCATCCGATTTATCAAAAATCAAAGAGTTTGATGTAATGCGTGGACCAAGCCATCGCACCGAACGCGCACCGCATCGACATGAATCGACTATGCAGCGTTATTTGTTTAATAAAGAGCTTAATGCATTTCTAAAAGAAGAAGGGGCTCTGGCCGCCGTTTATCGCAGTTGGCGTCAAGGTGGCTTAGTTGGCATTTGGGGTAAATCACATAAAAAAGATAATACGTTCCCCATTCCAGCCATTGTTATTGAAGCTGAGCAATACAACCTCATCACTCGTTTAATGGATGATGGTGATGCTCCAAAGCTGTCGTTAGATGTGAAAGCAACGTTTTATGATAATGATCACAATGCTTATAACACCATCGCAGAAATTCCAGGCAATGCTGAAAATCCAAAAATTGTTATGTTAGGGGGCCATTTAGATTCATGGCATGCCAGCGACGGAGCGGTTGATAATGGCGCAGGGGTCGCTGTTGCAATGGAGGCCGTTCGCATTCTAAAGGCCTTAGACGTTAAACCTAAAAATACCATTCGCATAGCGTTGTGGTCTGGTGAAGAGCAAGGCTTATATGGCTCTAGGGCATATGTTGAAAAACACTTTGCCTCAAGACCAAAACCTGAAGATAAAGTTGAACGAGAACTGCCAAGTTACCTTTGGAAAACGCCGGGTTGGCCTATCAGCCAAAAAGCCGCTTACGATGACTTTTCCGTGTATTTTAATATGGATAACGGTAGTGGCATGTTCCGCGGTATCTATACCGAAGGTAACGTCGCGGTGAAGCCGTTATTTAGCAAATGGTTTGGCCCATATTCTGATCTAAGTACAGGAACGATAAGCAATAAAACAACCGGTGGAACCGATCATGAGTCTTTTGACGATGTTGGCCTACCTGGCTTTCAGTTTATTCAAGACCCTCTTGATTACTCATCACGATTGCATCATACCCACATTGATTCATTCGATCATGTGATTGAGGCAGACATGAAACAAGCCGCGGTGATTATGGCTGGCTTTGTATATCAAGCGGCAATGGCCGATGATGGTGTACCACGTAAGCCTATGCCAACCAAGCCGTCAAAATTACAATTGCAGAAGATGGCTGAGAAAAGTCAAAAAGAGCGTCGTAAACGTGAACGCGACGCCAACCGAGCTCTTGAAACTCAAAGCTTAATCAAAGACTAAGCTGTCACTTATTCATGGGCTAGGACCGCCAATGAAGTAATAGTTGAAGATAGAGGTTAGGTTAACCACATTGTGATAAGGATTGTCTGCTTTACTCCCAAGGATGATCTGTAAGCATAAGTCGGCTATGCAAATAGCCGGCTTTTTCTTTCCTACAACAGAAAATCGGCTGAAGTTGATAGAGCAGGTAGTACTAAGTCCATTAGGTTGTGCACAACAATGAGTGTTATCTGAGGTGCATTAACAAGATAAATCTTTTCGTATAGCCACACTATGGTAATGAAATAGGCATAAAACCATAAGATATGTTGAAATTATCATCAAAAGCAGCGTAAATCGTTTTTTTTAGAAAAATTTACTTGAAATATACGCCTAAAACCCTATAATTCGCGCACTGTTTCTAAGCAGTCGCGCAAAATACGATGGTGGCTATAGCTCAGTTGGTAGAGCCCCGGATTGTGATTCCGGTTGTCGTGGGTTCAAGTCCCATTAGCCACCCCATCTTTTTTATTATCCATGTCTTTAAACATTCGCACCGTAAAGGTGTTTTTTTATGCCCAAAATTTAGGTTTGGCTCTTTAGCCAATCGCGTTTTCCGTCCTTTATCGCGTTATAAAAAAGAATGGTCAAAGTAAGCCCCTAAGATTTAGTGCTAGCTTAAACTTTGACCATCGCAGAATGTGATTATGTCACTAAGCGCTTTTGTTAAAGCACAGGTTTAATGATCTCAGCCGCTTTTTCCACATTGTTTACTGCTTCAGTAATGGAGTCGGCCTTGTTTAAAATCACTCCCATACGGCGGTGACCATTGACTTGCGGTTTGCCAAATAATCTAATTTGGGTATTTGGCATGGCCAATACTTGATCAACTTGAGAAAAGGCGACTTGTTCAGATTTACCGGTCACCAAAATAGCTTTTGAGGCGGCAGGTGCGTACTGATTAATGGCTGGAATCGGTAAGCCCAAAATAGCCCTAGCATGTAAGGCAAACTCGGATAAGTCTTGTGAAATTAAGGTGACAAGCCCTGTATCATGGGGTCTGGGTGATACTTCATTAAAGATCACCTGATCTCCTTTTATAAATAACTCAACGCCAAAGATACCAAACCCACCAAGGGCCGTTGTGATTAACTCGCCAGCCTTTTGCGCATTTGCCAATGCTTGCTCCGACATCGCTTGTGGTTGCCATGACTCTTGATAGTCACCGCCTTCTTGGCGGTGACCAATAGGCGGACAGAAAGATGTGCCATTTTTATGACGCACCGTTAGTAAGGTGATCTCGTAATCAAAGTCGACAAAACCTTCAACAATGACTTTGTCACCCGAACCGCGAGCACCTTGCTGAGCGTATGTCCAGGCATCATCGAGTTGTTCAGGGGTTTTCACTACGCTTTGGCCTTTCCCTGATGAACTCATAATGGGCTTGATCACAAAAGGAAAGCCTATGCTGTCTACAGCTTCTAAGTACTGTTCTTTGGTTTCGGCAAATCGATAGTGACTGGTTTTTAACCCTAATGTTTCAGCCGCTAAACGGCGGATGGCCTCTCGGTTCATGGTTAATTGAGTGGCTTTGGCCGTTGGGATCACGTTGAATCCTTCGGTTTCAAGTTGCGCTAAGGTGTCGGTCGCAATCGCTTCAACTTCAGGCACAATGTAATCCGGTTGTTCTTGTTCAATCACTTGGCGTAAAGCGTTGCCATCGAGCATTGAAATAACGTGACTGCGGTGTGCAACTTGCATTGCGGGGGCGTTAGGGTAACTGTCTATTGCAATGACCTCTACGCCCAGCTGTTGCAGTTCTATTGTTAATTCTTTACCCAACTCACCAGAACCACATAAAAGCACTTTAGTGGCCGAAGGTGAAAGGGGGGTTCCTAAGATGGTCATAAGGTATTCCTTGTTATTAAGAGATATGCGCAATTATAAGTTGTTATAAGGTAACTAAAAACCTTGTTGGTTAATATCGATGTCATTACCTTGATCATTACTTATTTGAGTGTGGTTAAAAAATATCTAGATTTGTCAGACCCATTAATATTGTTTCATGACATTAACCAGATGATTTAACGGATAGTTTTGTTGGCTCGCGTAATAGTGCTGGCGAATTTGCTGCACGACTGACTTTGGGCGAGTCAAGCTCGAGCAATGGGGCGTAATGCTTATGTCAGGATGATGCCAAAATGGGTGTTCTGGTGCTAACGGCTCTTGCTGAAAAACATCAAGACAGGCGCCACTCAGTTTTTTTTGCGCAAGCGCTGTCAGTAAGTCCGCTTCATTTAAGTGATGGCCTCTGGCGACATTGATTAAGTAACAACCTGGTTTTACATGGTTGAACATCTTGGCATTTAATATGCCTATGGTTTTTTTGGTTAAAGGCAATAAACACACAAGAATGTCGGGTTTGGCAACAAAGTCATTGAGTTGATCTCTGGTGTATGAATGTACTCCCTGGATGTGTTTTTCAGACTGTGACCACCCCGAAACTTTGAAACCCAATGAGGCAAATTTTTGGGCGCAATAGGCGCCTATTTCCCCCAAACCCAAAAAGCCGATATGGCATTTGGCAAAAGGTGTTTGACGCTGCCATTGCCAAATGGCTTGGCGTTGTTGTGCTTGGTAAGCCGAGCGGACGCTAAGCCGTTCAGTAACCGCATACAACAAGTACTCGAACATCCCTTGAGACAAATCTTCATCCACAATACGGGTAATAGGAAGCTCAGGAGGCAGAAGTTTATCTTTGAGCAAATGATCTACCCCAGCGCCCATCGAACAAATCACTTTTAGGTTTTTAAACGCTAATAAACTGCCCTCTGGTTGTTGCCAGCAAAGGGCGAGGGTCACTTTTTCAGGAGAGTGGATGTTTGGCCAAACTTCAACGTTGATTTCTGGTGCCACTTGGGCAAAAGCCTTTAACCAAGGGCTTGGGTTTTTATCAGGGCAAATTAAGGCGATGGTCATCTAAATATGTTTTCGTTATTACTGATTATGCAAAAGTAAACGGAATCTATCCAAGTGTCTAGCTTCGGTGACTCGATAAAGCAATTAAGGCTTTATCGGGGCATCGGTGAAGGCGCCTTGTGCGCCGTTTTTATCTAAATCACGACAAATTTCGGTTAACGATGGCCATCTTAGTTGACACCAATCGGGGGCTAATAACATCGGCTTGTTTGCCGTCGCAGAAACGCGATGTAGCACAATGTGTTTGGGAATGTGACGTAACAGATTGCCGGCAATTGAGGCATATTCACACATACTTAAAACGTCTATCTTATTCGCTCGCCAAGCCTTGGCCATGATGCTTCCTTCTACAATATGCAGAGGGTGTAATTTAATGCCATCAACCGGATATTGCAGTACTTTGCTAAGTGTTAAAAGAGCGTCGTGTTCGGTTTCTTGTGGTAAGCCAATTATTAAGTGGGTACAAATTTTGATGCCATAGGATGAGGCACGATTGACCGCATCAACATACGTGGCAAAATTATGACCTCGGTTAATACGTTTTAGGGTGGCGTCGTTTGCGGTTTGTAAGCCTAATTCGAGCCAGACTTCATAACCTTGTTCAACATACTCACTTAACAGTATCAGTACCTCGTCTGGCACGCAATCTGGGCGAGTACCAACACACAAACCAATAACATCACCTTGTGTTAGGGCTTGTTGGTACTTAGTTTTTAAATACGCAACTTCACGATAGGTGCTGGTATAAGCTTGAAAGTAAGCCAAATATTTACGCGCTTTTTGACCATGGTTGACTTTGCCTTGTGCCATTTGTTGGGCGATTGGTTGGGTTTGGTTTTCGCCACTAAAAGAGTCGACGTTGCAAAAAGTACAACCACCACGACCTAAAGTACCGTCGCGGTTAGGACATGTAAAGGCTGCATCGATAGTGAGTTTTTTGACGCGCTCACCATATTTTCGTTTTAAATAGGCGCCAAAGGTATGGACATATTGGTCAAGTTGCATATAGGTTCACAGGCTATGGGTGAATTTTAATTAAGGTAGATTTTTTATGGGCGTGTTAATACGCTACCATAGTGCCATTTTATCATTCGGTAAAAAATGATGCCTAAATCGAAATCAATATATTCTGTAGTTACCTACGGTATATATGAGCAATGGGATAAGTCGAGTAAGGACTTGGCAAAGCTTTTGATGTTTAACACCGAAGTACCCGCGCTTATAGATATTGAGTTTGGCTTTGTGTTAAAAGCAGCAAAGGGCAAGGGTAAAGAACTGAGTTACTGTATTGAGCATTGCGGTATTATTTAAACCCATAAAGCTCGACCTGCGTCGAGCTTTAAGGTGTTACTTGGCACGGGGTTGGGCTTATTGCACCTGTGCTAACGCCGTTTCTGGTTTTAGGTGTTGCTGTAAAAAAACGTCAATCCGTTTCATTGCATCTCTGCGGTTAACCGCACCATCTAAGTTATGAGTGCCAAACTGAAATAGTTCCATTTCTACCGACTTGTTGGCTTCTTTTAATGCCTCGTACATCGCTTCAGATTCTCGATAACTCACCCTTGTGTCTGATTTACCATGAATAAGCAATACTGGCGCTTTGAACTGATGCGCAAAGTTCACTGGAGACAGCTGCTCTAGTTCGTCTTCATTACTGGTGATCGCATTTTCAACATAATTTTTAAATCCTTTCACTTTTAGGCTTTGAACGATTTTGTTCATGTCGGCAACTCCGGCAATCGACACAATACATTTAAATAGCTCAGGTGTTTTGTAACCTGCAGCAAGCGCCGCATAACCACCATAGCTGGCGCCCACAATGCAGGCATTCGAGGTGTTGGCAAGTTCGGTAGACTCAAGCCATTTGAGTGCATCAATAAGGTCAGTTTGCATTTTTTTGCCCCATTGATAATAACCCGCCGTTAAATAGTCGCCACCATAGCCCGTTGAACCACGATAATTCACTTGCAAAACAGCGTAACCTCGGTTGGCAAAAAGCTGAACAAAAGGGTCAAAATATTGGCTATCTCGGGCAAATGGCCCACCATGAGGAAACACCACAACCGGTGGCTTTTCGACATTGTTTGGAAGGGTTAAATAGCCGTATAACATCATTTCATCACGAGCCATAAATTCAAATGGCAACACACTGGCTAAGGTTGCTTGCTCTAAGTCGGGAAATTGTGGGTACCACAAACTGACTTTTTTCTTGTTATGGTCATAAGTAAAGAATTTGCCCGGAGAGCTGTCACTGATGGCATAAAGTAAAAAACGATTATTGCTTTTATCACCATCAAAAAGTGATGATTGTAAGCCATTTTTTGAAAATAAACCGCTGAGTTGCAGATCGAGATTATTGCTAGATTGAGCGAAATATTTGCGTTTAATAAAGTTATCATTGTAACTATAACCCACTAATTTTCTTTTATTATCTTTTAATCTAACAATCGCTGCAGTGATATCAAGAGTGCCAGGAGCTTCGGCAATGAGGTCAAACTTTTCGGATTCTATGTGATAGCGCCATAACGCATCTTTTTGTAATTTATAATCTGAAATGACAACAACAGAATTGCTACTCGGCTCATACATAACCGGATTAAATATGGCATCTTGGTAGGGCTCAAAGCTTCGAATTAATTGCCAATCAGATTGGGGATCTTTACGGGTATAAATGTATTTGGTATCGACATTTCGATCTTCATCTACCGCTATACCGAGTAAGACGTCACCATCGGGGTTTACGCCCCAACTGACAAATCTTTTATTGTTAACCACATATTTTTCAAAGTCACCGGTGTTAATATTGACCTTGAAAATAGAAGAGTAAAAGTTATCACGCTTATCAGATTGCGTAACCAAGATATGATCAGGGTCGCTGTGTAATAAGCTGAGTAAGCGCGGGCTGCTACGATAAGCGTCTAGCTGACTCTGTTTGCGATTGCGCGAGCGCAGTTCAAATACATTTTTGCCTTTAATATCTGACGAATATAGATGAGTGGAACGAACTCGACGCGAAATTTGTTCAAGGTATAAAGGCGATGAGATAGAGACCAATACTCGGTTGTCATTTGCCCATTGTAAGTCGTCAATACGATATTTTTCAGCGCCAAGTTGTAAGATCACCTCCATTTTACTTTTGTCTTCAAATGGAAATATCGCCACCTGGGTGAACTCTCCTTGGTTGATAACTGCCGCGATGTGTTTACCATCGGGAGATATGGTTGGTTGTTCCACCATCGGCATTTTATTAAAGTGCTCTATAGGGATTTGTTGAGGGACGAAAGCAAGACTAACACCACTAACGAGTAGCAAGGACAAAAAGCAAAGTATCTTCTTAAACACAATGAGCTCCTGATTTTATTATAAAATTCCTTTATTTAAATAACCGTACACGTTTTATTGGTTAATTTCTATTCGATTGTTAAATATATTTTTCGTTAATACAAATGTTTTTGGCCGTTGCAAACGAGAGGCCATAAGAACTTTCAATAAATTGATTTATATGCAGATACAAAAAAAGCAGCCGTAGCTGCTTTTTTTTAAATCCCGATTGGGTTTATTTTAACGATGACATGTATTGCGCTAGAGCTTCAATATCTTTATCCGTTAATTTGGCTGCGATACCACCCATCATTGAGTTCATATCGTTGTAACGAGTACCGTCTCGAAACATTGCCAATTGCGACTTTAAGTACTCGACATTTTGATTGCTTACAACAGGGAAACCAGCAAGCGCTGCACCCTTACCATTAACGCCGTGACATGCGATACACGCGGTAATACCACGCTCGGCATCACCACCTTTGTAAAGTTCTTCACCAGCTGCGTTGGCAACAACACCTGTTGCTTTTGGTGCTTGGCTGGCAAAGTAAGCCGCTAAATCTTGCATGTCGGTAGGAGAAAGGCCTGCCACCATACCAGACATCACTGGGTTGTTACGTCCTTCGCCAGCTTTAAAGTCAGCTAATTGTTTAGCAAGGTATTTTTCGTGTTGACCCGCTAAGCTTGGGTACGTAGGGACAAGTGAGTTACCGTCTGCGCCATGACACGATGCACACATTGCTGACTTAGCTTGGCCTGCTTCAACATCACCAATAAATGTTAATTTCGCCGCCGAAGGTTTTTTGATTTCCGCCGAAATAACCGCTGTTGTATCGGCAAAATAAGCACCGATGTCCATAATGTCTTGGTCAGTTAAGTTTTTAGCCACAACATTCATCGATGGATTAACGCGCGAGTTATCTTTAAAGGCGTGCAATTGCTTTTCAATGTATTCAGGGTGTTGGTCGGCAAGGTTTGGATTGATTAATACGTCAGAATTACCATCTTCACCATGACAACCGATACAAGAAGGAATCCCCTTAGCTGGATTACCATTGAGGTATAAGCCTTTACCTGCTTGAGCATCGCCTTTGGCAACAGGGGCAACCGGTGCAGATGCTGTTGTCGTCGTTGTTGCTGAAGCCGAATCTGATGCTGCGCTTAGGCTTTCACCTTGACGAGAGAATGATGCGAAGTATGCGGCTAAGTCGGCCATGTCTTGTTCGGATAAGTTTTTCGCCATTGGTGCCATTAAGGCATCACCACGATCACCAGACTTAAAAGCTTTTAGCTGTTTTACGATATAATCTGCGTGCTGACCTGCTAGGTTAGGGTAGTTATCAGCTAAACCGATACCATTGCTGCCGTGACAAGCGGCACATACTGCCGACTTCGTTTTACCTGCTGCGGCATCTCCGGCTGCAAAAGCGTTGCCCATTAAAGCGCAACCCAACAGAGTTGTTAAAATGATATTTTTCATAAAGTTCTTGCCTTTCATTACATCTGAAATTCAGCGTTTATTAATGATAATTCCACTCACTCGCTCTCTACCAATCGCCTTGTTATCGAGCTTCGCTGGTTTTTATTTATGCCAATTGATAAAGTATGGAAAAGTTTGTCGTATTCTACACAATTCCCACGAAAGTGTAATGGTTATTACTTAAAATTCGAACATTTTGTTCACATTACAAGGGCAAAGTTGGCAATATTCGAAAAAAGAATGCCTTAACGGCAACAAAAGGAGATATAATTGCATAAGATATTTACTCTATTTTCAATAAAGGCTCCTAAGTTTGACTACTTCATCGGTTAATTTACACATAGCAAAATTTCAACTTTCCGCACCTGATATTCGTCGTTTACCTGCCGATAGCGGGATCGAGGTTGCGTTTGCAGGTCGCTCGAATGCCGGAAAGTCAAGCGCCCTAAACACTTTGACCAATCAAAAATCATTAGCCAGAACCAGTAAAACCCCAGGTCGAACCCAGTTAATCAATGTTTTTGATATCGGTGACAATCGTCGCCTTGTCGACTTACCCGGTTATGGTTTTGCCAAAGTGCCTTTGGCAATGAAAGTAAAATGGCAAAAGGCGTTAGCTGAGTATCTTGAAAAACGGATGAGCTTAAAAGGTATCGTGATTTTAATGGACATTAGACACCCATTAAAAGACTTAGATGCCGACCTTATTCAGTGGGCCAATGATTGCCAATTACCTACGTTAGTTTTGCTGACTAAGGCGGATAAATTAAAACCGGGCAAACGCAACTCAGAGGTGCTGCAAGTTCGTAAAAAATGTAATGAAATGCACCCCAATATTAAGGTTCATGCTTTTTCATCATTAACCAAAGTGGGCCTAGAAACGGCTACTGGGGTGATCAGTGATTGGTTTACCAACCTAGAGCAACAAGTACTAGAAGACGCTTCAGAAAGTGATAGTGACGATAGCGCAGAATAATCGTTGATGAGATGAAGCGCTAGAGCTTTTTTAGCAGTAAAAAATAAGGAGAAAGCCCTTATCTTTGGTCGCTTTTCTGTATGATTTTACCGCAACAAATGATACTAAACTCTTAAAGTCCGCCAAAACTAAAAACGTTGGCGGATTTTTTTTTGCATGTTTTTAGGCAAAAAAAAACCGACGCCGCCATTTAGGCAGTGTCGGTAAGAAGCTTATGGGGAAGCTAGAAAACAAAAGTTATTACAACAAGAATTCCCTTAGGAATGATTTTATATTAGAGCCTTAACTCTAGTTTGTAAACCCTTATTTGAAAAAAAACTACAAAAAGCACCAGGTTTTCTGTTTGTTCGTAAGTTTGACCGTAATTCCTGTAATAAAAGTACGGTTATTTGCCCTAAAATGGTGATTCCGCCCCATATTGGGGCATTAATTGACCGTATATTTGTATAAAGGTTTCAGTATATTTACTTAAGTTGTGGGGGGGGCGCGAACGAAAAAGCCGTTGTAAACGGCATTAAGGTCTAGTTTTTTGCTTAAATTAAACAGCCAAACTGGCTTTAGGCTAACATTTTTGAATATGAAACCTGCACGGTATTAACGCCAATGTATAAACATTTAGATTAAGAAAACAATATTTAATATGAGCGGTTGAATGATCAAACTTACGAAATATTCAGTCGATTATGCAAAAAAACAATTGATTGTTAGAGGTTTAGGCAAAAAAAAAACCGATACCGCCATTAAGGCCGTATCGGTAAGAAGCTTATGGGGAAGCTAGAAAACAAAAGTTATTACAACAAGAATTCCCTTAGGAATGACTTTATATTAGAGCCTTAACTCTAAGTTGTAAACCCCTTTTTGAAAAATAATTACACAAAAAAGGGCTGTTTCTGCTATTTTTCGTTTTTTGGGCTTTTTTATGTAATAAAAAAACGTAAATTATTAGAGTTTTCTTTTAGAAATCTCGCCCAAAATATTATCAACTCAAATGTCTTAGCCAAACATAGCCTTAGTGAAAACAATACCCATAAAAAGGCAGTGGTTGCTATTTTTCTGACATTGCAGATAATACTTTTATCTTTCGTCATTTTTTGGGGTCGCCATGACCGACAATTTTCCGTGTATAAAGAGAGTCTGCCAGCCGCGTTTACTCGCGACTTTGGCTATCGTGGCTGCCTTGTTGGCCGGTTGCGCTAGCCCAAATAAATCACCATCGACTGTCGCCCCCGTCAAATATAAAAAATTAAACCATCAAACGGTAGAGCGAGAATTTAGAGCCGCGTGGATTGCCTCTGTTGCCAATATTAATTGGCCTTCCAAACCTGGTTTATCGACATCGGCGCAAAAAGAAGAAATTATTGCTTTACTTAACTTGGTTGAAAAAAACAATCTTAATGCGGTGATATTACAAGTTCGCCCCCAAGCCGATGCTTTTTACCCAAGTTATTTAGAACCTTGGTCTTATTTTTTAACCGGGGAGCAGGGGAAAGCCCCCCAACCTTATTATGATCCCTTAGCCTTTTGGATTGAGCAGGCACACATTCGAGGCATCAAATTACATGCTTGGATCAATCCTTATCGTGCGCACCATGTCACCGGCGGTTTAGTTACTGAAAAGTCGATAGTGAAGACCAAGCCAAATTTAACCGTTGGTTTGGAAAGTGGTTATTACTGGCTTGACCCCACCAACCCTAAAACCCAGCAACATACTCATAAAGTGGTGATGGATATTGTCAAAAGATATGATATTGATGGTATTCATATGGATGACTATTTTTACCCGTACCCGTCCTATAACAATAATAAAGACTTTCCGGACTCTGTTGCTTACTTGGCGTATCGAAAAGGCGGTGGTCAGCTGTCACAAGCAAATTGGCGACGAAAAGCGGTAAATGATTTCGTTAAAAAGCTTTATTTCAGTATTAAAAAAGAAAAACAACACGTTAAATTTGGTATCAGCCCCTTTGGTATTTACCGCCCTGAGCAGCCCAAGGGGATTCGGGGATTTGATCAATATGAAAAGCTATTTGCCGATGCTAAATATTGGCTAAATGAAGGCTGGATTGATTACTTTGCGCCACAGCTATATTGGCCGATAAACCAATTAGCTCAGAGTTACCCTGTGTTATTGGCATGGTGGCAACAGCAAAATCTCCAACAACGCCATTTATGGCCCGGCATGGATATAGCGAAAGTTAGTCAAGACGCTGGTATTGATGAAGCGCTTAATCAAGTAATGATTAACCGCGCTTTATTACCCTCAGCAGGGATGGTGTTTTGGAATATTGGCCATTTACAGCACCAAGGTGAGTTTCACCGAGCGTTAACTCAAAGCGTATTTGCCGATAAAGCACTAATACCGGCCTCGCCATGGCTTGATTCGGTAGCCCCAGAGCCACCCCAAGTGACGTTTAAAGCAAACAACCAAAAGATTGCAGTAAGATGGCAGCATCAACAAAGCGATGATGTTTTTCAATGGCTATTGTATTACCGATATAAAAATGAATGGCGATATAAGGTGCTTACTAAACATCAACGCTCGTTCAACTTACCAGCATTTATTTCAAATTCTGCGCGTGGTACTCAGGTTGATTTACTTAAGGATGTGGCAGTGATTGCGGTCGATAGAAATGGTAACGAAAGTAAACGGATCAATACCTCCATTGTGCCCAGCATCATTAAACAGGCTTTAATGTAACGACTTGGATTACCCAACAAGGGTACTGGATATAAGTACAGTTGTTCGATATACTGATAAAAAACGTAACGGCTGATTTAATGTGAAACTTTATATTGCTGAGAAACCCAGTTTAGGTAGAGCCATTGCCAATGCTTTACCTAAACCACATAAAAACCATAAAACCTATATAGAAGTCGGTAATGGTGATGTTGTGAGTTGGTGTATTGGTCATATTTTAGAGCAAGCCGAACCTCAAGATTATGATCAAAAGTACGCTAAGTGGCAACTTGAGCACTTACCTATTGTGCCAGAAACTTGGCAATTGAAACCCAAATATCAAACCCGTAGCCAACTTTCGACCCTTAAAAAATTAGTCAAACAAGCATCGCTCATTGTTCATGCTGGCGATCCCGACCGCGAAGGACAATTACTGGTCGACGAAGTGATTGATTACCTCAACGTTTCTGCAACCAAAAAAAACAAAATTCAACGCTTATTAATCAGTGATTTGAATATCAGTGCGGTGAAAAAAGCACTGAATTCGATGCAGCCCAATAAGGACTTTGTCCCGCTTTCGGTGTCGGCATTAGCCCGGGCGAGAGCCGATTGGCTGTATGGTTTGAATATGACCAGAGCCTATACCATTTTGGGTAAAAAATCTGGTTTTGAAGGCGTTTTATCGGTTGGACGAGTACAAACACCGGTGTTGGGATTAGTCGTACAACGCGACTTAGACATTGAGCAGTTTGTTAGTAAACCCTTTTATCAAGTACTTGCGACATTGGCCACCCAAGATGGGCAAGTATTCCACGCTAAGTGGCAGCCCAGTCAAGCATGTGCGCCTTATATGGATGAAGAAGGGCGTGTGGTGGTGAAAAAATTGGCTGAGAATGTGGTCGCTCGAATTACGCATCAACCCGCAACGGTTGCCGATGTAAGAGAAAACCTAAAAAAGCAAAATCCGCCTCTTCCTTATAACTTATCGGCGTTGCAAATTGATGCGGCTAAGCGATTTCATTTGAGTGCGAAAATTGTTCTTGATGGCTGTCAGAGTTTATATGAAAAGCATAAGCTGATCACTTACCCTCGATCGGATTGTCGTTATTTACCCAAAGATCAATGGGCTCAATCTAGCGCCATCATCGATATGTTGGCCTCTGGCGATCCGAGCTATGCGGAATCGGCAAAAAAAGCAGATAAGTCATTAAAAAGTAAAGCCTGGAATGATGCGAAAGTGGGCGCTCATCACGCCATTGTCCCCACATTGAAATCGGCAAAAAATATTAGTTTAAGCTCCACCGAGCAACGTATTTATCAATTAATAATACGGCAATATTTGGCGCAGTTTTATCCACCACATCAATATGCGCAAACGGATGTATTAATTAATATTGTTGAAGGTGAATTTAAGGCCAGTGCGAAGGTCGTTAAAGTTATCGGATGGAAGGCTTTATTTCAACACTCTGGCTCAAAAGACAGCAAAAGTTCTGAGGCAAAAGAAGATAATAGTATCAATAAGACATTACCACCGTTGGTAAAAGGGCAGGGATTACAAAGTTTAGAGCCTCAGTTACTGGAAAAACAGACCAAGCCCCCAGCCTCCTTTACCGATGCCAGTTTACTGGCGGCTATGACCGGTATTGCTCGTTTTGTACAAGCTGCTGAGATAAAAAGCATCTTAAGAGAAACCGATGGTTTAGGCACCGAAGCGACTCGGGCTGGGATTATTGAATTATTGTTTAAGCGTGGGTATTTAGAGCGTCAACATAAGCATATCCGAGCAACAGACATTGGCCGAAAGTTAATTCAGGCGTTGCCTTTAAGTGCTCGTTTGCCAGACATGACCGCTCAGTGGGAAGCCAGTTTAAATAACATCGCTGAGCGACAAACCAGCTATCAGCAATTTATGCAGCCATTAACCCAAACGTTAACTCAGTTAATGGGTTTTGCAACAGAAAACCCGCCAACGCAGTTTCAGGGCTTAAAAGCACCGGGAAAACCGGCTTATAGAAAACGGCGACGAAGAGCTGGCGCCAAAGCTGTGAAAAAGGCTTCTTGATATTAATATCATAGCTTGCTTAACACCTAAAGAGAGCCTCGACTCTCTTTAGGTTATGCAACGTTCCTTGCTCATTGACCATTAATGCGCTTGTTGCCAGTTATCACCATGACCCGCTTCTGAAATAAGGGGCACGTCTAATTGCACTGCATTGTCCATAATCGCCACCAACTTTTGCGTTGTTTCGGCCAAAATGTCTTCTGGAATTTCAAAAATCAGCTCATCGTGTACCTGCATGGTCATTTTAATGCGCGGGTCATTGTTTTCCTGTAACCATTGCGCAACAGCAATCATCGCTTTTTTTATGATATCCGCTGCCGTGCCTTGCATCGGTGCGTTAATGGCAGCACGTTCAGCGGCTTTTCGGCGAGCACCGTTGCGCGACTTTATTTCCGGTAGAAATAATCGACGACCAAATAAGGTTTCAACATAACCTTGCTCGTTAGCTAGAGCTCTGGTTTCTTCCATGTACTTTAATACCCCAGGATAGCGTTCAAAGTATTTATCCATATAGTCTTGGGCACGACCTCGAGGTATTTGCAATTGCTTTGCCAAGCCAAAAGCAGACATACCATAAATTAAACCAAAGTTAATGGCTTTGGCGCTACGTCGATGATCACTAGTGACTTCATCTAGCTCAATGTTAAAGATTTCAGCGGCAGTCGCCTGATGAATATCTCGACCTTCAGCAAAAGCACTTAATAAGCCTGGGTCTTGCGACAAATGGGCCATGATCCTTAATTCAATTTGCGAATAATCGATGGCAACAATCTTGTAGCCTTCTGGGGCAATAAAGGCTTGACGGATTTTTTTCCCTTCTTCACTTCGAATAGGAATATTCTGTAAATTAGGATCGGTTGAGGATAAACGTCCCGTTGCGGTGACCGCTTGTTGATAAGACGTGTGTACTCGGCCACTGTCTTTATCAATCATCAAAGGCAGTTTGTCCGTGTAGGTTGACTTTAACTTACTTAAGCCACGATGCTCTAAAATTAATTTTGGCAGTGGGTAATCTAACGCCAGCTCTTGCAACACTTCTTCGGCGGTTGAAGGGGCGCCTTTAGGGGTCTTTTTGATGACCGGAATATTAAGCTCTTCAAACAAAATCGTTTGCAGTTGTTTAGGTGAGCCTAAATTAAAATTTTTGCCAGCAAGTTCATGCGCTTTAATTTCAAGCTCGTCTAAACGTGTGGCAATGTATTGGCTTTGCTGAGCAAGCAAATCGGCATCAACAAGCACACCGGTACGTTCCATTTTTGCCAAAACACTCGATAATGGTAACTCTATTTCAGAGAATACTTTTTGGCGTTTGGGGCAATCGGCCAAAGATTGCCATAATTTATGGTGCAGGCGCAAAGTGATGTCGGCATCTTCGGCGGCATAATGGCCGGCCTTTTCGAGTTCGATTTGATTAAAGGTTAATTGCTTAGCGCCTTTGCCGGCAATATCTTCAAAGTGAACGGTGTCATAGTCGAGATATGTTTTCGCCAATGCATCCATATTATGGCGCGTTGCCACACTGTTAAAGCAATATGACTCTAGCATGGTGTCAAAGCCGATACCGTTTAAGTGAATGCCATAACGCTGTAAAACATTAGCATCGTACTTTAAATTTTGACCGATTTTTAAAATCTCTTGGCTTTCTAAAATCGGCTTCAATTGGTTTAAAACATATTCAAGCGACAGTTGCTCTGGTGCACCGTCGTAGTCGTGAGCGACTGGGACATAGGCCGCTTTGCCAGGTGCAATCGCAAATGAGACCCCCACTAAATTGGCTTGCATGTAGTTTAGGCTGTCAGTTTCGGTATCAAAGGCAAAAAGTTTGCTTATTTTAATTTTCTCAAGCCAGACACTAAGTGCATCTTTATCATAGATAACATCGTATTCTGGGGTTATATCTTCAGGCTTTTCTGTATTTTCACTGCGCTCGGCCGATTCTTTGTTGTTATTCGCGGGAGTGTCGGCTTTGTCTAATTCGGCTAGCAGTCGTTTGAGTTCAAATTTACTGTAGAACTCTCTTAAGGTCTCTACATCGGGGTCTGATTGGGTGATCTCTAACAGGTCTTGCTCTAATTCAACATCCAGTTTAATGGTCGCAAGTTCGTAGGACAGTGGTAATTGCTCGAGTGCCTCGCGCAGGTTTTCACCAATTTTGCCTTTCACTTGGTCCGCATTTTTAATCACATTATCTAGAGTCTGATGCTCTGTTAACCATTTGACCGCCGTTTTAGGGCCACATTTTTGCACGCCTGGAATGTTATCCACTTTGTCGCCAATTAAGGCAAGGTAATCGATGATTTGATCTGGTCTTACGCCAAACTTCTCGATCACACCTGAGACATCCGTAGTGGTATTGGTCATGGTGTTGATTAGTGTGACATGCTCGGTAACTAACTGAGCCATATCCTTATCGCCAGTTGAAATAATGGTTTCTAAGCCATAAGTCGAAGCTTGGTGCGCTAAGGTGCCAATTACGTCATCGGCTTCAACACCATCTATCACTAATAATGGTAATCCCATCGCCTTTATAATGTTATGTAAAGGTTCAATTTGACAGCGTAAATCATCTGGCATGGGAGGGCGGTTCGCTTTGTATTCAGCATAAAGATCGTTCCTAAAGGTCTTTCCTTTAGCATCGAATACCACAATGATTTTGCCGTTAGGGTACTCTTTTTGCAGGCTTTTGATCATGTTTAGTACACCGGTGATAGCCCCGGTAGGGTGCCCATCTTGGGTAGATAAAGCCTGTAAGTAAGGGACGTAATAGGCTCGAAATAGATAGGATGAACCGTCAACTAAGATATAAGGAGATGATTGAGTCATAGGAATGTTTATGTTGCTGAATGTTATCTAGCAATAGGATGCCACAGATGAGCTTAAGTGACCATTTAATTTGCTCTTATTACCTGTAAAGGTATCCACTTTGATTGTGGATAAGTCTGTTAACACAATAGCTAAAGCCACCGTCCATATAACAAATGGAGAGTGTACATTTTACGGAAGACGGGAACTGTTGTGGGATTGCGATATGTCTTTAAACCGTTTTTTATTATTCTTATATATTTTTAGATTGTGGATAAAAATTCATCATTATTGTATTTATGAACACAAAGCGTGGTTGTTTTTTGTCCAGCCATAAG
Organism: Thalassotalea sp. 273M-4; assembly: GCF_041410465.1. NCBI lineage: Bacteria > Pseudomonadati > Pseudomonadota > Gammaproteobacteria > Alteromonadales > Colwelliaceae > Thalassotalea > Thalassotalea aquiviva. The sequence goes on along the minus strand of NZ_CP166961.1, from coordinate 3,245,177 downwards.
ATACTAGCAGAATGATTTTACAAAAAAAACATTTTTCCAACATTTTTTTAAGTTTTTGCTCAGTCGCTGTAATGATTGCCTAAAAAGGTTCATTTGTCCTAATCATTTACAATAAGAATCATTATGGCAAAAGTAGTGAAATAAAGCTTAATGACTCAGGTGCAGATAATAAGAACATAAAAACCGAATATGTTAATGAAAATGCAACATTAATTTTCTAATATAGACTCTCTTTAAATTTTTATATCATCCTAAACTAACAACAAGAGTCATAAAATGAATCGAAAACTATTTGCCTCCATCCACCTCTATTTAGCGACGTTTTTAACCCCAATTTTTTTGTTGATAAGCTTTTCAGGTGGGTTGTACTTGTTCGGTTATAAAGGCGAAACTGAAAAGGTGCCGGTGTATCAAGGCATAGTAAGTTTTAAGCCAACAAGCAGTGATTTAGAACGTCATGTTCGAACATTTTTGGCCGACAGAGGTTTGACTAATGAGTTTGAGTATTTGAAAATATCCGGTAACACCATCTATACCCGACCGATGTCAAAAGATTATTTTGTTTTTAACTTTAATGGCGAGCATCTTGAAGTCGTGCAAGAAAAGCCTGACTGGATTAAAACGATTGTCGAGTTACACAAAGGACATGGTCCAAGTTGGTTTAAAACCTTGCAAAAGTTTACTGCCATCGCGTTAGTCTTTATTGTCTTTTCAGGCTTGATGATGGCGTTGTTGAGCCCAAGGATGAGACCCACGGCCATTAAATTTGGCTTAGCAGGGGTTGTTGCAACTCTGATTGCGGCGATCAGCTAAATGATTACATCTGGTAGGACTTTCGGCCAACAGTGAGTCGCTAATAATATCAGCAACCGATCGATTTCTCGGCGGTTGCTTTTTCCAGTTTGTTCAACACGTTAGCGCATGGTCACAAACTCTTCGGCCGCTGTTGGGTGAATCGCAATGGTGTTGTCAAAATCGGCTTTGGTTGCGCCCATTTTTACCGCCACGGCAAAGCCTTGGAGCATTTCATCACTGCCCAAACCTATACAATGCATGCCGACAATTTTTTCATTCTTACCCTGACATACCAGTTTCATGCGACAGGGCTGACGATGTTGCGTAACCGCGGTATACATAGACGTAAATTGTGATGTATAGATGGTAATGTCGTCATCACCAAATGTTTCTATCGCTTGTTTTTCAGTTAAACCAATCGTACCTATGGTCGGGTGTGAAAAGACCACCGTTGGGATCAGGTTATAATCGAGGTGCTCGTCAGTTTTGCCATTAAATAAACGTTCACTTAAGCGTCGACCTGCAGCAACCGCAACAGGGGTGAGTTGAGCACGGCCGGTGTTATCACCAACAGCATAAATATTGTTCACCGGGGTGTTTTGATATTTATCGGTCTCGATAAAGCCTTTATCGTTTACCTTAAGATCTGCTGCTTCTAAGTTAATGTTATCGGTTGCGGGTTCTCGGCCAATCGCCCAAATGATGGTATCAACGGTGATCGCTTCTCCACTTTCAAGTTCTAGCGTTAAGCTGTTGTCGTCATTTTTAATCACGGCTTTTGGCGTGCATTGAGTTTTAAGGGTTGGACCTTCTTGGGCCATAATTTCAACCAAAGTATCACTGAGCATATCATCAAAGTCGCGTAATGGTTTATGTTTACGAACCAATAACGTGGTGTCGCTGCCAAGGGCGTTTAATACGCCTGCAATTTCAACCGCGATATAGCCGGCGCCGACAACTGCAACACGTTTGGGTTGTTCGGTTAAAGCGAAAAATCCATCAGAAGTTATGCCATGTTCGGCCCCTGGAATGTTGGGCACAGAAGGGCGTCCGCCGGTGGCAATGAGAATATGATCAGCGGTGTATACTTCACCATTCACGGCAATGCTGTTTTTATCGATAAATTGACCAAACCCTTTGATCACCGTAACATTATTTTTTGCTAACACGTTGTCATAAGAGTTATGAATACGAGAAATGTATGCTTGACGACTTTCGACTAATTTAGCCCAATTAAGTTTACCTGAGGTGAGATTAAAGCCGTAATCTTCGCTGTACGAGACCGCATCCGCGATTTGACCAGCATACCACATCACTTTTTTAGGCACACAGCCAACATTGACACAAGTACCACCTAAATCTTTGGCTTCAATAAGCGCGCATTTTTTACCATGCATGGCGGCACGGTTTATCGATGCAATACCACCACTGCCGGCGCCAAGAGCAATATAGTCAAAATGTTTGGTCATTAGATAATCCTTATAAAGTGTGTGAAAAAATAGCCATTATATTTAGGTTAATGAAGGTGATTGAGGCTATTTACAAGGGCTAAGCCCTTTTTTATTCTAGCTAAACTGTTGTTATCGATAATAGACGGTTTTTTGAGGCAAATCATATATTTTACAAACAACCGCAACATTGATCGCCTGAGTAACAATTTCAGCCAAGTTGATGTGCTAAAATGCACCGCCTTTTAAAGATGAGCCTGGGGAGTCTGGAGTCGTAATGTCAGTATCAAATTTAAAACATAACATTGGTTTTCAAGTTATCTTGGCCATGGTCATTGGCGGTGTTACCGGCATGGTTATGGGCGCTGATGCCAGTGTGTTTGCTCCTTTAGGTGCTATTTTTATTCACGCCATCACAATGTTAGTGGTGCCTTTAGTCGCGGTTTCTATTATCAGTGGGGCTGCTAACTTAGGCGCATCACCATCGGCAGGAAAAGTTGGCGTTGGCACTTTATTGTTTTTCTTAGTAACCTCTGCATTGGCTGTCGGTCTCGCCTTGTTACTCGGTGAGGTATTACGTCCTGGGATTGGTGTAGACACGTCTTCTGTTTCCGGTATGTTTGCCAATACATATCAAGACAAAGGTCAAGTTGCAGGTGTATTTGACACCATAGTTGCGATGATCCCAACCAATATATTTTCGTCGTTATCAAGCAGCAACATTCTGCAAATTATTGTTTTTTGTATGTTCTTTGGAATTGCATTGAGCAAAACCAAAGGCGACAAAGCGAAACCTATTTTAGCCAGTATTGATACCATCATTGACGCTTTTGTGTGGATGATTAATAAAGTGATGATCGTTGCGCCACTTGGAGTATTTGGCTTAATGGCCGATGCTGTCGGCACCTTTGGTTTTGATATATTAGGTATCGTGTTAAAACTGGTGATGGTCTTTTTAATCGCTATTTTAATCTTTGGCTACATTATTTACCCATTGTTGGTTCACTTTTTGTCAAATGTTTCCGCCAGTCACTTTATCTCGGTAATGAAAAAACCTCAGGCGGTTGCTTTATCAACAGCGTCATCAATGGCAACCTTGCCCGTTACGATGGAAGTGTGTGAACAAGAAATTGGTGTGAAAAATTCGGTTGCTGCGTTTGTATTACCCTTAGGGGCAACCATTAATATGAGCGGAAACGCGATTTATTATGGCTTAGTGGCAGTGTTCTTTGCGCAAATGTTTGGTATTGATTTAAGCTTAAGCGCCTACGCTGCGATTATTTTTACCTCGACTATTGGTGCGATAGGACAAGCAGGTGTACCCGGTCCTTCGTTTTTGGTGGTAGCTGTGTTGTTAGCCGCAGGCATTCCAATTGAAGGTTTGCCATTATTATTTGCCCTCGATCGCATTTTTGATATGGTCCGCACCGCATTAAATATAACCGGTGATGCGGTATGTGCGGTGATCATGGATAAAGTCGCCGAGCAATAAACACACTTATTATTAGATAAATGTTCAGATACCCTTGAATACTGCTTAAAAAGATCTTATCTCTTTAAGCAGTATTGAATAATAAAGGCGTACCATGAGCAATCCATTATTGAACCTTACTGGCCTACCAGTATTTTCAGAAATTCATCCCAAACACATTCAACCAGCCATCGAAAAACTGATTGCCAATAGTAAATCGGCAATCGAGTCGGTGGTTGCCCAAACCAAACCTCATACCTGGGAGTCGTTGATTACTCCAGTTGAACAAGCGGAAGATGAATTAGAACGAGCTTGGTCGGCGGTTTCTCACATTAATGCGGTAATAAACTCTGACGAGCTTCGAGAAGCACATGATGCCTGTTTGCCGATGCTGTCCGAATTTGGTACTTGGGTAGGTCAACATCAAGGCTTATTTGAAGCTTACGAGCAACTTGCACAAAGCCCTCTTTATCTTGCTTTAAATAATGCTCAGAAGAAAAGCATTGATAACGCATTAAGAGATTTTAAATTATCGGGTATCGCCTTAAATTCAGAAGATAAAAAACGTTACGGTGAAATCCAAACCAAGCTATCAGAACTGTCGTCTAAATTTAGTAATAACTTATTAGACGCTACCGGCGCATTCACGGTGCTTATAGAGCAAGAATCGGAACTGTCGGGGTTGCCTGAAAGCGCATTAGCAGGGGCGAAACAACTGGCGCAAGCGAATGAGCAAAACGGTTGGCTCTTTACCTTAGACATTCCGAGCTATCTACCGGTGATGATGTATGCAGACAATGCCGAATTACGGGAAAAAATGTATAAGGCATATGTTACCAGAGCATCAGATCAAGGTCCGAATGCTGGGGAATTTGATAACAGCGAAATTATGGCTCAAACCTTGGCATTACGCGATGAGTTGGCCAAATTACTGGGCTTTAGCAATTACGCCGAAGAGTCGTTAGCCACCAAGATGGCGGAAAACACAGAGCAAGTATTTGGCTTTTTGGAAGATCTGGCGGTTAAATCAAAAGCCCAAGGCGAGGAAGATCTTGCGCAATTAACCGAGTTTGCTAAGCAGCATTTTGGTAAAGACCAGCTGGCACCATGGGATTTGGCTTATTACAGTGAAAAGCTAAAGCAAGCTAAGTACGCCATATCAGATGAAGATTTACGACCATATTTTCCTGAAGATAAGGTAATTGCTGGGTTATTTGAAGTGGTACAGCGATTATATGGTCTGCAAATCAAACCACGAGATGGCGTGGATGTATGGCATAAAGATGTTAGCTTTTATGACGTTTTCGATGACACTGGCGTCTTACGCGGTAGCTTCTACTTTGATTTGTACGCGCGCGAGAAAAAGCGTGGCGGGGCTTGGATGGCAGACTGTGTTGGTCGTCGTCAATTGCCCAATGGTGAGATACAATTACCGGTCGCCTTTTTAACCTGTAATTTTACCAAGCCAGTAGGCGCTAAACCGGCTTTATTTACCCACGATGAAGTGGTGACTTTATTTCATGAGTTTGGTCATGGCTTACATCATATGTTAACGCAGGTAAATGAAAGCGCCGTGGCTGGTATTAATGGTGTGCCTTGGGATGCGGTTGAGCTCCCGAGTCAGTTCTTAGAAAACTGGTGCTGGGAACCGCAAGCGTTATCGTTTTTATCAAGCCACTTTGAAAGTGGTGAGCCGTTACCGCAAGAAATGCTAGATAAAATGTTAGCGGCGAAAAATTTCCAATCGGCGATGCAAATGCTAAGGCAGTTGGAGTTTAGTCTTTTTGATTTTACCATTCACGCACACTACGAACCTGAAAAAGGTGATCAAATTCAATCGGTGTTAAACGCGGTAAGAGCGAAATATGCGGTGGTTAAAGCACCGGAGTTTAATCGCTTTCAGCACAGTTTTGGCCATATTTTTGCTGGCGGTTATGCGGCCGGTTATTATTCTTATAAATGGGCTGAAGTATTATCGGCGGACGCCTTCTCGCGTTTTGAAGAAGAGGGGATTTTTAACCGCAAAACCGGTAAGGACTTTTTGCAAAACGTGCTCGAAAAAGGTGGTTCAGAGGAGCCGATGGAATTATTTAAAGCATTTCGAGGCCGAGAGCCAAATGTTGATGCTTTGCTGCGTCACAGTGGCATTGGTGTTTAGATAAAAAAAACGGCGCTTAAGGCGCCGTTTTGTTATTACCAACACTCAGTTGACTGCGCACCGTCTGAATTAGTGGCATATTTTTTACTTTGACTGTTAAGGTAAATTTTTGCGCAACTGGCATCGGTACCACCCGCATTAGTTGCCACTAACTCAAAGCTTGTGGTGATGGAGCCGGTAGGGCCTGCAGCAACGGTTAAGGTATAGTTTTGATTGTTGCTGTAGTTGCTTCCAAAATTTAAGCCACTGGCCGAGGTGACATCTTGCGTATAGGTGCCGTTTTTTATAAAGAACTTTTCTTGCTCAACCGCAGCTTCCATTAAAAACTGATTGGCTTCAGAGCGTTTGGCTTTATTTACCGAGTCCATATAACTGGGTACGGCAATCATCGCTATGATTGAAATAATCGCCACCGTAAACATCGCTTCAATGAGGGTAAAGCCCTGTGTTGTTATTGTTTTTTTATTGCCCATTATCTGGTTCCTTATTGTGTGCTGATATCAACCCAAGTGCGACGACCCGGAATAAAATTGGGGCCGACAGTAATGCCAATAGAGCTAATATCGGCTTCCATAATGGTTGGCTCTCCACCGGTTGAGTTTGAATCAATACTGTTTTCACTGGAAACCCCATCTGTTTGTAAAATAAAATCAGGGGTTTTCTCAATAAACTCTTTGAGTTTTTTCAGCTCTTTACCGTTTGCGTCTTTAATTTTTTCACAATCATCTACTTTAATGAGGTTGTCGATACAGTATTGTTCAACGTCCGAAATGTAGGTCAATAGCTCGGTGTAGTTGATGTAACCATACTCATTTTGAAGTTTGGTATAGTATTCTTGAGCCAAAAGTTGCTCCTCGGTCATAGACGCCTCAGCATTTTCGGCGGTAATTTGATCGCGTATGTTTTGCACATCTTGATCATAATTGTCGTTGCCGTAACAAGAACCTTTGTAGTGCCAAAATAGCGTTGACTCATATAAATATCCATTTGCTGGTGCATCGCTTCCTTCGGTACCAGCCGCTCTTAAACCGCCATATATATTTACCCCATCTTTAAGCACAACATCAACGCCATCGACGCTGATGGTGGTGGGTAAATCCTCGGGGACTTGTTGGTGCAACTGACTGATGTTTTTGACCACATTGGCGTCGATAAGCTGGGTGATTAAAGCACCATTGCGCCATCTGCCCTTGGTGATATTAATATCGCCTTTCACACAACCGGTTTGAGTTGGATGTAAGCCCCCTAAGACAATGGTGTACGAGTCAAATGAATTACGTAAGGTGCCACCATTGGCGATGAGTTCATCATAGGTAAAAACGAGCGGATTGCCGTTGTAGTCGAATAAGTTTGAATTGCCTTCAGCATCAAGAATATCTAAGCCTCTTGCTTGTAAGTCGAGTAATTGCACATGCAACATTTTTTGATATTCAACGATGTTATAAACGTGTTGTCCGATCGTGATATGACTAAAAGACGATAAGTCGGCATTCGAAACGGCAACAAAAAATTTGGTGGTTGGTGTTGTAACATCGGTAACTTTTACATGGCCAAAATCATCACCACCAAGGCCAATATTGATATAGTCGACAAAAGGTTGGTTAATTTTTTTGTCGTATTCATGGGTGTGATTGGCGGTGCCATCGCCAAAACCATTATTGACATAAGAGTCGGTGTCAACATCGATATGACCACTTAAGAAGTTACAGTCAAAGGTACAACCAACGGGGTCGGTAACCAATTTAGAATAATTAAAAAACTTGGTGTCGATGCCATTACTAAGTCGCGCCAATAATGGACCCGACATAACCCCTTGGTTTCGCTGCCAAGCAACCGCTATATTAGTGCGTAGTGGGCTACTGTCAACATTGTCGCTGACTTCAAATAAACCATTACCATCAATATCAAAAATGGTTTTGCTTGGCGCGCCACCATTTGAGTATTTTATTTCAAGTAACCAGTTCTCTTGTAAATCAGGATTTGGTTGCGCCAAGGTCATTTGCATTCGCCCATCACGTAAAGTGTGGTTGGTGATCACACGATAGCCGTCTACAAGAGGCACTTTCCAACCGGTGTGAACATCCCAGTCAATGGCATTGTCGGTCATTGTGCGCACGTTTTGTCCGACATGTGTTTTGCTTTCAGAGAGGGTTTGCAGCAACAGATTGTGGGTTGACGGTGTTGTGCCTTTATCCCAAATGCCGTATATGGCTTGTCGAGTTACGTCGTATAAATCGTCTTCGGTGAATATTTTACCGGTGGTAAAGTAAATCATTTTACCACCATTTGGGTGGGTGGCGACACTGGGTTTTACCGTAATCGGTTGGTTTAATTCGGCAGTAAACAATGGCTTAGAATAAACCACCGTTTTCGTCTTTAAATCAAACTTCCATAAATTGCCTTGTAGGTCGCCGGCATAAGCGTAATCGAAAACTTGGTCGCGATCGACGTCGACTAAAGCCGGTGTTGATAGGCCATTCGGACTGTCAACACCCCCTGAAAGTGTATTGATTTTTTGGATTATCCCAGTCTCAACATCAGTAATGGTGAGTATTGCTTGTCCATTAGTGCTGTTATAACCATTACCATTGACGATATAAAATTTATTATCGTCTAATTTAACAAACGACCCTTGACCGTAAGCATCGCCCAAGTCGCTGTCCAGTTCGGCGGTTTGCACCCAAAGCACCTTTTTGTCATTGCCTAGGTTGCTACTTTCTGCGGTTAAATTAGGGTCGGTAATATCTAAGGCAAATCGCTCTTTACCCCCCGCGCCAAGACCACCGTAAAGGACAGTGCGCCACTGATCATTTATTTTTACATCGCTTACTGATATTGAACCATCAACATAATATTCGTGAAAGTATGGATAGGCGACTAAGTTGTCGAGTTTTCGAATCACTGTGGGGGGAATAAACGCATACACTTCTTTACCTGTTGCGGCATCGAATACGTGTAACATGCCATCGTTTGCGCCGACATATATTCGAGGCGCACGATTAAGGTTATCTTGTTGAAATTGAACATAAGCTGAGTCGGTATAATTACGATTAGGCGCGCCAACATAGACCGGATTCGAATGAATAATATCGCCAAGAAGATTATAACGTTTGCGATAATTACCGTTGGGCGATTCATTACTACGATCACCGCGTATAAAATTTAAAATGGGGCTACTGGTAGCAAACGCTTGTGCTTGAGAGAGATCGATTTCATTTTTTTGTTCAGCACTTAAGTTATTCCAGCGAAATGCTACTTGATTGGTGCCATTGTAGGTAATGATTTTGCGCTCGGTATCCCAGTAATTTGGATTTAACGCTTCGGCAGCGTTGAACATTAAGCGTGCTGACCAATTGGTTCCATAATTCGTTGGGGTGGCAGTGCTTAAGTCAATACTGGTTGATACTTGACCAGAAGAAGATATGTCGTATTCGATTAAATCCCCTTGCCAGGCCCCATTTTCAAACCAAGGGCGATAGCCTTTGCCGCCATTTTTTAAATCAAAGGTGCTAAGCGCCATAGGCTGTAAATAGCCTACAGGCTGAGTATTTGGATTAAATGTTTCATAAGCGTTCGCTAGGTTATGCAATAATGCAATAATAGCTAGGCTCGTTGCTTTTATTATTTTCATATTATTGACCCTTACTAACTGTCGCTGCTATGGCATCTCATTGGTTATGTAAACGGACTGCACAACCCGTTGAGTACCTTTTAGGCTGGTGCTTCTGGCGGTGATAACAAAAGAATAAACATGAGAACCTGTGGTCACTAAGTGATCATTGGTTTGCACTTCGTTTTCACCAGGAATTTCTTGTTTACCTCGGTAATGGACTATGTACTTATCGCCTTCGGCGGTAGTCTCCACCTTGGTGTCATCATCCCAATCGATATTGTAGACATCGACCACATCATTTAAGTCATAGTAGCCATCGTTTTCGGTGTTTAAATCAAACAGGCCTGGCTCATTGACTTTGGTATCGATGGCTTCTTCAGCTTGTATGATAGCGGTTTCGGCATCATTGAAAGTGATAATCGCAAGTTGACTATTGGTTGACATTAAAGTTTGGGTAACCGACGTTCTAAAACTGGAAATACCAATAAGAGTGATTAGGACTAAGACAATAAGACTGATAGCCAGCACCGCACCTTGTTGGTTGCGGCGATAGTCATGTTGGTTTCGATGCTGTTTTATGGGCATTGTTGTTGTCATCGTTATGGCTCTATAAGTTGTTCAGCTTATTTCTTATCGCTATTGTTGACGTTAAAAAAAGTCGATAGTAGTTATCATTAGGGGTGAAATTGATGTCACCTAGCTTATACGTCGTCGAATTGGTGTAGGTGTTGTCAGGGCATTCATCTTTGATTAAAAGATAGATGCGAACCGTGCTGATGTTATTCCAATTGGTAACATCATTGGCTGACACATATCGATTTGGGGATAAGTCACCGGTTACGTCAATGCCATATTCAACTTGTAAATTTTCAACCCCCGGTAACAGCATTTCACTGGTTGGTACCCCATCTTTTAAATATTTCCAATACAAAGCGGGTATTACATCGCCTTTGCAGGTGTCACCCGAATCACCAATAAAAAAACTATGGGCGATTAATTGGTGGTTTGTTTGGCTGGCAATTGCAAGGTTGGTATTGCTTGGGTCGGCCTCGGCGTTCCCTAAAAAGATACGTCCTTCAAACAGTGATGAACGCAAATAAAGCTCAGAAGAATCAAACGTATTGACCAGCCAAGGAGAGGCATAGCGCAAGGTTAGAATATCGCCTCTAAGGTATTCTAAGTCGCTAATACAGGCATAACCCAGATTGGTATCATTAAGCCCGTAAATGTGTTGCTCCACCATGGTTGCCCACGAATTACCAAACGGATTACAGGTCCCGTTAGTTGGAGTGGTGATCCCCGCGGTGCCGGTAATATCTCGAATGTTGGCATTACCACCAAAGTAACCGGCTCGTTGAATATCTCTGGCAATGATATTAATGGCAAAACGTCCGGTTTCTTGGATGTTAGCAAGTCGGTTTGTTAAGCGGTTGGTTACCGTGCTGCTGATGTAAAAGCTATACAAGGTTCCGATGATCATGACACCAATGAGTAAGGCCACCATAATTTCTATAATGGTATAGCCTTGATTCTTTTTAGACTTATGAGATATTTTTTTTATCGTCATGCTACAGACCTAAGGTTAAACTTAAGCAATCTAAATCTTGATCCGACTCTACTGGACAGTTTGTTCCGGTTGAACCGCTCATATCTTGATCCCAACGAACTAAAATTGTAATGGTGTCAGTGGTCTGAGTGATTTCTCCAGCGCCAGACGGTAACGTGCCTTTGACCTCTTGTTGCCACTGATATAAGTCGAAAGTGACCATTTCTGCCGCGGTGCAAGCACTGGTTTTACAATCGACAACCGTTGGTAAAACACCATGACCGATAAGATAAAGAGTCCGGCTATCGATGTTTGCCCGAATACGTTCAGACATGTCGTTGATATAAATGGCGGCTATCGAGCCATCTTCTGACTGGTGAGTATTTTTTAGCTGAGTTAATTGCAATGAGGTTAAACCCAGTAAAGCAATGCCAATGATGACGGTGGTCACCAGTACTTCAATTAACGTAAATCCAAGAGACGTATTGTGTTTAGCCATCACTGGATACTCCACAGTTAATTGGGGTGTATCTGTCGGTATTTTTTACACTAACCTTGCCAAAGCGATTAATAAAAATTGATCTGGTAAATTGGCTAATTTGATTGTTTTTACATAGCACCAAATGGCCGGATGTACTTGCGGTACCACTGGGTGAAAAGGTTATTTGACTGTTTAAGCCAGTATGAGACCCTAACAGGGTATAGTTGTCTGTTAACGCTGGGTGTACGGATATAATAGATAGAGCACCATTGTTATTGGCTTCTTTTACTATCCAGCCTTGATCCCAACCTTTGGATAAATCACAATTGTCTTGGCTGGCGTTAATAGCGCAAACGGTAACGTCTTGACCTCGCTTTATTGCTTCACTGCGCGCAATGACGATAGAGCGATGAATTTCATTCGCTTGACTCGACATTTGATTTGACGAAATCATTTCTAAAAAAGAGGGCATGGCTACGCCAGATAAGATTGCGGCAATAGCAACAGTTACCATAGCTTCAATGAGGTTAAATCCCCTGATGTGGCGAGAACTCTTAAACATAAACAACTCGAAGAACCATCCATAAAGTATTCGAAAAACTCACACAAACCTTGCTTATAAAAATGTTGGTATTACAAGGGTTTGCCGATTAAAAGTGTTATCTACTTAAACAAAGCACAAGAATCTGATTTGGTCAAATAATCACCGGTGAAAAACTTATTCGAAAGTGAAAAAGATACGCTGGTCAAAAGCACCATAATCTTTAGTGCGCAGCCATTGTCAGAAGTTAGCGCTCAGCGATTGTCAGAGGTGCTTTTTGCGATGGTCGAAAAAGTTTTAATAGAGGTTTAATTGGTTGGTCATAATCGACTTAGGGTTACTATCCCCTTCTTTGTTTTAGTATACTTTTGCTATTAAATATTAGGTCGTGCAAAGTGGCTGTGTTTTGTCGCTAAGTTGCAAAGGTAGGGAATCGATAGTGGAACACATTCAATCAATTTATCAGCGGGCTGCTGAGCGCAAAGGTGGCAAGGTTCAGCTTGACATTTTGCTAGGGAATTTACCCACACAGCAACAGTCTTATCAGTACTTATCACAACTGGGAAGTGATCGCTATTTAGCCGAATTTAGCAAGAAAGTGTTTCAATCTGGCTTTGTTTGGCGCGTGGTTGAGAATAAGTGGCCAAACTTTGAAGAGCTTTTCTTTCAGTTTGATATTGAAAAAATCTTGATGATGCCGGAAGAGATGCTAGAGCGTAAAGCGCAAGACCCCAAGATTATTCGTAACTTTAAAAAGGTGAAAACCATTAAAGCCAATGCGCAAATGATTTATGACGTAGAGGTCGAGCAAGGTAGCTTTGCTGAGTTTATAGCGCATTGGCCAAGTGAAGATATTATTGGTCTGTGGAGCTATTTAAAAAAACATGGTCAAAGGCTCGGCGGTAACACAGGGCCTTATGCATTAAGAGCGTTAGGTAAAGATACCTTTCTATTGAGCCGTGATGTGGAAGCGTATTTTCGAGGTCATGATTTAATCTCTGGCGGCTTAACCAGTAAAACCAGTTTAACAACCATCCAGCATTGCTTTAATGAGTGGCAGCAACAATCAGGGTTCAGCTTGGCTAAAATCAGTCGCTTAATTGCGTTAAGTACGGGCGATAATTATCTCTTAGAAGAAGTTGACGAATAATCTTTGTTTTCGATCTAAATAAATAGGCAATAATACTCGCGCTAAGTTTCAATTCTGCTAGATTTTAAATTAAGACGAATTCAGGGATTGAATGTCTTAATTTATGCATTGGATAAGTTTTCGTTCAGTCTCAGTGAAAGCATAAAATGCTATCTTTAGCTTACCTTTTCTTCCCTATTCGTTGATATATCTGTTTGACAGAGTCTTGGATCGATTATCTTGATCCATCAAAATCGTTCATTGGCATATAGGTTTATGTTTTTGAACGAGTTATTTATTACATGGAGTGTAAATTTATGCGTGAATTAAACGTAAATGAAGTACAAAAAGTGAATGGCGGTATTGCTGCTGTAGGTTGGATTTTATATGGCGCTTATGTGCTTGTTAGAACCTATCCAAGAGCTTCTGCTATAGGTACTGGAATTGCCGCCGGTTGGTACTCAGAGGCGGAGGATGCTTAAAATGAAAGAGTTAACTCATAAAGAAGTATCAAAAGTTTCTGGTGGTATAGCCCATATCATTATTTTAGGTGATATTGCTGTAGGAATGGCAATTGGTAGTACACTCAAAAAATTAGTCAATAAATATTGGTAATTCTAGTTAGGAGGCAAATCATTTGCCTCCATTTGGAGCAACAATGATTTTAGATATTTTAACCGATTTAGAGATAATACTTGGACTTTTGACGGCAACCTTTATTTATTTTTTTATATTGGTATTTCACAATAAAAACCCCTTTTCATTAGTCACTTTCTTATCTGGGTTGGCTCGAATAGTATGTGCATTTTTATTCATGGCTATCATCATTTGGGTTTTAAAACCGTATTTGGATTCAAATTGGGAATCGGGCATTATTGTCGGTTTGCTAGGTGCTCTTGTTTTTATGGTTATTTACTCTAAGGACTATTATGATCAAGACAAGCGAGAAAAATAACATCGAAATTTATAATAAATGCTTCAGCCTTTTGTAATCTATTAAAAATATGAAATTATCTTTTCTAACAAGCGTTGCCGTTTGTATGTTAATGATTGCTTTAGGAAGTGGGGCGTTATTTTGCCAAGAATTAATCTCCTTTTGGCACACCAATTCACTTAATACGATAAAAGCATTCTTGTCATTTATTATCTTTTTATATTCAGGTTTTATTTTAAAGTTTTTTGCCAACAATAGTATAAAAGCCATTTATGGCTTTATGTCTTTGATGTTATTTATGGGCGGAACATTTTTTATGCGACGACTGCAAATGGTTGATAACATAGAGATCGTTGATTTGGTCATTGCGCTTTCTGTTATTATGCTGGTGGTGAGTGGCCTGTGTTTTGTAAAAACATCATCATCGAACAAGCTTTGGTAAAATAGATTGTTATTTCATCCACAGGTCACTGACGTTATACTTAGTCCACGATATAGCCCAAATAATACAGCCTTATGACCGCACAGCCCCATTGTCTAATTTTTGCCGAGCACTTTCAAAATATTATGCATGCCGAAGACATCGCATCAAGGTGGTCACTAACCTATGGTGGCGAGCTTAAAGACATCAATAAAGTCAAATCGCCGTTTTATTTATTGGTTACCGACGAACGTCTGCAATTACATAAAACAGATGAGCCTAAACTGGATGGCATTACGGTTGATTTTATTGATGGTGCCGTTGGGCATAGACGTAAATTTGGTGGTGGTCGTGGTCAAGATATTGCCAAAGCCGTTGGTCTTAAGCATGGCTTTAATCCGCATGTTCTCGATGCCACAGCGGGGTTAGGCCGTGATGCCTTTTTACTCGCCAGTCTTGGTTGTAAGGTGACCATGATGGAACGCCAAATTCCTGTTGCCGCCTTGTTATATGATGGCCTTGAGCGTGCTAAGCGTGATCCGGAAATAGGCCAGTGGATTGAACAGCGTATGCAGCTAATCAACACTTCATCCATTGAGGCGATGAATCAAGTTGATGACGTGGATGTGGTGTACCTTGACCCTATGTATCCACACAAGCAAAAGTCCGCAGCGGTTAAAAAAGAAATGCGTGTCTTTCAGACCTTAGTTGGTAGCGACCCCGATGCCGACGAATTGTTAGCGCAGGCGCTTGATATTGCCAAATATCGAGTTGTGGTAAAACGACCAAATTATGCTGAGCCATTAGCGGCTAAAGCACCTTCTACCAGCATCAAAATGAAAAAAAATCGTTTTGATGTCTATGTTAAACAAGCCATCCCTAAGTCTTAATAAAGTCTTAATAGCCCCTCAAGCCAACTTGATGTGGGCAATTTGGGCGCTTACATAAAAGACTGGGATGTACACAGTAGCCTCGGCTCGTAAAGTAAGCAGAGCATACTCCATTGCTTGAAAATACTGATCTTTTCATCGCCGAATTAGGTTAAATCAATGAGATTTGTTGATAAATAGCAACATAAAGACAGTAGCAACAAAGAAATTCAGACATCTGTTACTCATCAACTTATAATAGGGGATGAGTTAAACCGCAACAAGGACATAATAAATGATCAAAATAAACGACGCGATACCAGAAGCACAGTTACAACAGCTAACGCAAGACGGTATTAAAACGCATACCACCGAAGATTTATTTGCCAATAAGAAAGTGGTTTTATTTGCGGTTCCTGGCGCTTTTACCCCAACCTGTTCTGAGGCACACTTACCTGGTTACGTCGTTAACTACGACGAATTCAAGGCGAAAGGGGTTGATCAGATTATCTGCACCTCGGTAAACGATGCTTTTGTTATGCAAGCGTGGGGCAAAACACAAAATGCAGACAATATTATGATGTTAGGCGATGGCGATGCTAGCTTTGCAAAGGCTCTTGGACTAAGTATGGAAACCGGAAGTTTTGGTGGCATTCGTTCGCAACGATATGCGATGATTGTCGATAATGGTGTCGTAACCCATTTACATGTGGAAGCGCCGAAAGAATTTGAAGTAAGTAAAGCACAAAGCATACTTGCTGTACTTTAACGAAAGTGAGGAAACGATGTTAAAAGCGCAAATGGTGGAGCAACTAAATGCTCAAATAAACTTAGAATTTTTTTCTTCTAACTTGTACTTACAAATGAGTGCGTGGTGTGAAGACAAAGGCTTCGAAGGAGCGGCTTTATTCCTACGCAAGCATGCCATTGAAGAAATGCAACATATGAATCGTTTATTTAATTACGTAAGCGAAACCGGTGCGATGCCGATTATTGGCGCAATAGAAGCACCTGAGCATGAATTTGATTCGCTACGTTCGGTCTTTCAAGCAACGTATGAGCACGAATGTTTAATCACTGAAAAAATTAATGCATTGGCGCATACCGCTTTTACCACACAAGATTATTCTACGTTTAACTTTTTACAGTGGTTTGTTGCCGAACAACACGAAGAAGAAACCTTATTTAAATCCATTTTAGATAAAATTGCTCTAGTTGGTAGTGACGGTCATGCTCTGTTTTTCGTTGATAAAGACTTAGCCGAAATGGCTAAATCTGGTCCCACTTCGGTTGAGCCAGATCTGAGCGCTTAATTACTGTGTCGACTGAAAACATAGATGTCCTAATCATTGGGGCCGGCGCTGCCGGCCTTATGTGTTCCCTAAATGCAGGATATCGAGGCCGCAATGTGGTGGTGGTTGATATGGGAAAAAAACCGGGCAGAAAAATCATCATCAGTGGTGGTGGTCGATGTAACTTTACCAATCAAAACGCTACGCCTGCCAATTACCTTTGTAAAAACCCGCACTTTGTTAAATCGGCTTTAAGTCGTTACACCCAATACGACTTTATCGATATGGTTGAGCGTCATGGCATTGAGTACCATCACAAAACCTTAGGGCAGTTATTTTGCGACGATAGTGCTCATGATATTGTCGATATGTTAATGACTGAATGCGACTGGTCTGGTGTAAGTGTTCACTATCGTTCTGAAGTTTTAAACGTTGAAAAAAACGACACAGGTTATTTGGTTAGCACTTCTGGTAAAGACTACCAGTGTGAGTCTTTAGTCGTGGCTTCAGGTGGGTTAACCATGCCCAAATTGGGTGCTTCGCCAATTGGCTATAAAATTGCCGAGCAATTTGGATTAAAGGTATTGCCTACATGCGCGGCTTTGGTGCCTTTTACCTTGCATGATAAAGACAAACAGCGCTTTGATGGTTTATCTGGTATTAGCATCGATTGTGATGTCAGCAGTGAAGATGGCACTCAGTTTCGAGAAAATATTTTATTTACGCATCGCGGTTTATCTGGGCCAGCTATTTTGCAAATTTCGTCGTTTTGGCGAGCAGGGCAGGCCGTAACCATCAATCTTTTACCCGATATTGATTTGGCACAAACCCTCCAGCAAATGAAAGGCGAAAGCCCTCAACGTGCATTGAAAACAGCGTTGTCTCACTTATTGCCGAAACGGTTTATCGAAAGGCTTTATGCAAGTAATGACGTGCCCGATAAAGCATTAAATCAGCTTACTCATCAAGACTATCAGCAACTGGCAAACTACTTTCATCAATGGCAAATTAAACCAAATGGAACTGAAGGCTATCGCACCGCAGAAGTCACCTTAGGTGGGGTCGATACCGACGAGCTATCGTCAAAAACCATGGAAGCAAAAAAAGCCAAAGGCTTGTATTTTATTGGCGAAGTTACCGATGTAACGGGCTGGCTTGGAGGGTACAATTTCCAATGGGCTTGGTCGAGTGGTTGGGCTGCTGGGCAAGTCGTCTAATGTTGATTTCTTTAAATTAAATGCTCTATTTGCGTTAATTGTTGAATCTATAGCGTTGAGGTAGTATATATCTACCTCATATTTTGCTTATTTATGTCTCGGAATACGAAGCGAAACTGAATATATTAGGAACAATATAAATATTCCCTCTATGCCCAAAAGGAATACAAATAGTTCAGGGCTTTGATCAAAGTAAATTTCCTGCTGAGATCCTGTAAATCGAGTTATGACATGACCTTTATATAGGCAATAACTAAAATGTAATGAAAAAATACTGAGTAACAACAACCTGCTCAGTAAGGCTTTATAGTTAATGTTTTTCTTCATGCTTTTCATTCCTTGATTTTAAAGCTATTTTCTATAATGACATTGGAAAAGCCAAGTTTTCATTGACTAGGTATTCCATTTTTATCTCTTGGTACTTGTCTCTTTTACTATCCATCATCCTCATCCATCCTAAATAGTTCGGAAGATATTCGGTTCCAACACCATTAAATCTACGGATCCAGCTCCGTAAGCGGCTCATATAGCCATTTACATTTTGTATATGAAACTGGCCTCCGATCACACGCTCACCTTTACTTACAATTGTGCGATAGTGCTGAATATTCTCTTCCTTAGCAAAAGAGCGGTAGGCGTGTGCGCCATCACTACACAATATGCTGTCATGATTGACTATTGGCCTCATTGCCTTATGGATCTCGCTGCTAGAGTGTTCTGCTAGTACAAAGTCAGTCAAACCTCCATTTCTGTCAACTACGATCAATACGGGGATCTTATCATCTACAGTGCGTCTATCGCCCATGCCTCCACGCTTTCTAGGTTTTCGATCATAAATCGTGTGATTTCCTTTAAAGCTCTCCATAAAGAACATTTCATCGGCTTCAATTATTCCTGCTACCTCTGATGGTTTACGTTGAGCAGGAGCTTTAAGGAATCGGTGTCGCCAACGAAACGCTGTAGTCTCTGCAACTTCAAGTAATTCAGCAACTCGCCTTATAGGTAAGCCATCAAGCATATATTCCAAGTTTTTAGCCCACAACTCACGTTTTCTCAGTCGAGCAAGTGGAGTTTTGGTTAGCGCATTGAAAGTTTTGCCGCATGAAGAGCTTTTACATTTGAATCGCTGTAAACCAGCAGCCATACCCCATTTGCCAATTTCTTCATTGCCACAGTGAGGGCATATAACATCATCGCCTTTACATTCATTGATTAAGTTATCTGTATCACCACGTTTGAGGTCTTCAACAACATGATGATGTAGCAATCGCTTCTGGTTGTGTGTTAGCTTAGATAACGACTCAATAATTAATGTAAATTGATTCTTCTTCAATATCCCGACCTCTCTAGCTTTGGGACAATTATTTATAGTACAAATTCAGAGAACAACAATTAACGCAAATAGAACCAAATTAAAACAAGATAACCCTAAGTTAGAAAATAAAAAACCGCATGAGAGATCATGCGGTTTTTTGTTGCGCGGTTGTGGTTACTAGCGCTTTACCGGCACCATAATTTCTTTGCGTACTTGCAGCTCTATGCGGCGGTTAGCTTGATGGGCTTTTTCACTGTTACCTAAATCAACCAGTTGGCGTTCGCCCATAGCAACGGGTTCAACAATCGACTTATCTAGACCATATTCCTGGGCTAAAATATTGGCAATCGAATTTGCTCGTTTTTGTGATAGACGTAAGTTATATGCGTCACTACCAGGAGCGGATGTGTGGCCATAAACCGTAACTTTATCAATGTTGTGCTGGCGAATAAACTGAGCTAATTGCGCCACTTTATCGTGATACTGTTCGCTAATTTCTGCTTTATCGTTAGCGTAATAAATAACCAAGCTTAAAGTGACAGGTTGAGAGGTCATTACCGTACAACCGATCGAGTCTACAGCATAAGCAATGTTGCTATTTGGACATTGATCTTGGTTATCGGTTACGCCATCTTGATCGGTATCTAATAACGGCGCAGGGACAACAGGCGGAGCGACCACAGGTTGCACTGCTGGCTCATTGCTACCAAAGTAATAACGCACACCAATAGAAGCGAGGTTGGTGGTATCTCGGTCAAGCTTAAAGCGCGCAATGCTACCATATACTTGGACATTATCGGTCAGCTTATAGTCTAACTCTGCGCCAAGCCATAGGTCGTTGTCGCTTAGGCTATCTTTACCTACTTCGGTGCGACTATCTACCGAGGTGTAATCACCTTGCCAAGCAAAATAGCCCACTTTAGCCGCCACTTTAAAATTTTCGCTTATCGGCCAAGCCGCTAGGGCATTGATGGTCCAACCCTTGCCGCTTTGAGGGTAAATATGCTCGACATTATCATAAAAGGCTTGTACGTCGGTGGTGCGACCAGAAAAAGCAACAGAGCGATCGCCTAAATTTAAGTAGCCCGCCTCTAGGGCAAAATGGGTATTAAATTGGTAACCTAAAAATAAGCCGCCAGCGATGTCCGTTTTATCAATGTCGATGGCATTGGCTGAAACCCCCGATTGTTGATAAAAGCGATCGACATCGCTTTGTTCTAAACCTGTGTGCGCTAAGCCTAATTCACCACTGATATACCAGTTTACGTGACTATCACATTGTTGATAATTTTTGTCGGCATTTTGACATAAGACCTTAATACGGACATCGCTTTCTTGTGCATATAGCGAAGTCGATAACAAGCAACCCAGAACAACAGCAAACGAGCTTACTCGGGCATTATGATTAACTAGCATGACGAACTCCGTTATTATTAATTCGAACTACCGTGACCGCCAACAGTAGGATTAGTATCCATAAACCATTACTGCCACCAGATGTTTTGCCTTCGACGTGATGAACTTGGGTAATATTTACCTGCCACTGACCTAAGCTTTGGTTGCCTGCGCTATCGGTAACCGTGTAATGAATGATCACAACGCCATGCTGCTCGGGATTTGGCGTAAAGGTTGCCATTCCGTCGCTGGTGAAACTAACCTGATTGTTATCAACAGCCGTTAATGTCAGTTGGTCCTGCTCTGGGTCATTGTCATTTTCTAACAGGTTGGTAGAAATACGGTCACCTTGATTAATAACGCTTTCTTCACCCAATACAGTTGGGGCTGCATTTGGCATGATTTCAATGGTGATTTGAGCCTGATCGGTACCGCCGTTGTTGTCACTAACCCCATAGTTAATGGTGATAGTACCAACATAAGATGGTGGTGCTTCAAACACGATTTGATTGTCGACAATTGTTACCGTACCCATACTGGCATTAGCGGATGTTAGAATTAGCGTATCACCATCTTTATCGGTGGCGTTTTCTAATACATCGATTGTGGTTTCACCATTAACATAAATAGAATGATGTTCATCTTCGGCTTCAGGTAAACTATTGCCGTCGATTAAAACTGAAACGCCTCCTGGGTCAACAACCGTACCGTTAATCTCTGTATCGTCGTCATTTGGACCACCGTCTTCAATAATAAGTTGCACACACCAATGACCTTCGGTTAATCCTGGCGTCCACACGGTTTGCTCATGCTTAGAGTTTGGTGGCGGACAATAACCTGGCTCACCTTGGGTTGACCATAAACTGTTATTGGCATCTTCTACAAAGAAGCCCCATCCGGTTGTTGGATTAAATTTACGATAAACAGCATTGGCCGGAATCGGTTTAAGTTGCGGCAATGTGATTGCAAATGTCATCCCTTCATCCGGTAGTCCATACGCGATGTAGTCAAAAATACCACCGATGTTAATGGCATCTGGATCTGGGATCAGGGCATCGTTTGGATTATTTTCGATGTCGGTAGCGGTGATTTGGGCACCGCCGGTCTCGCCACCTATGGTAAAGTCACCTCGTCTTAAACAAACCCCAGCTTCACTTTCAACTAAGTAGCCATCTTGTCGTCTGGCATTTTCAGGTAGCACGTTACATTCGTTGATTCTGTCGAGGTAATTAGGAATGCCGTCGCCATCGGTATCTTGATAACCTTCTAAGTGATCAGGAATCAAATCGCCGTCACTGTCTTCGTCACCAAGCTGAGCCAAAGACTCTACTACTTCAATGTAAATAGAGGCAATATCTGATTTCTGCGTGGCCGCGCTGTCCGCGACATGCAACTGAATTTTATAAACGCCTACGGCTAAGTTCGCTGGATCAAAGCTAAATTCAGCCATAGAGTTGCTGATATTTACTAACTCAACGTCAGAGTTTGACCAATCGTAGCTAAAGGTATCGGTTAGATTTGGATCGTAAACCTGAGCACTAATCGCCACGATGTCACCATTTTTACTTACGATAAGACGAGTTTGCTGTTGTTGTTGCACATGCAAACTAATCTCTGGTGCAATATTGGACTCGGTAATGGTGCTGTAATGGACAGACTTATTACCTAAGTTTACGGTGTCGGCAAGTTCGATGATTAAGGTTTCATCATCTTCTGTTTGTGTATCCGCTAGAACATCAAAATAGATGTAACCTTCACTGCCCGAAGTTATCACAACCTCTGAGTCTACTAAGGTGTGATCGGTCATATCAGCTACGCCTCTAATACTGTAAGGCACAACCACAGGGTAAACGGGGGATTCGCCATTTAAGTAAACACCTACTTTCGCAGACTCACCTTCAAGCAGAGTTTGATCTTTACCTATAGAGATTAAAGGCATCACACATACGCGTTGCATGGCTGTAGAAGTATTGCCTTCACTGTCAGTCGCTTGCCAAAATGCTTGGTTAAGGCCGGGTGGGAATAACGTTTTACCATCTACCAGTGAAACAGGCACAGGGTTACCAAACCTATCAACTGCACTGGCCTGGCCTAAGTCAACACGAGTGTAGAGTGCATTTGCATTAACGGTTAACTCATCACATAAATCCGCAGGTAAGGTGATAATGGGGCCGTTGTTGATGTTTAATGAAAGATAGACGGTCGCCGTAGCACTGTTATTGTGCGTATCGCTAATGCTATAGCTAATGGTGTAGTCACCTTGAGTCGATGCATCTGGCGACAATACAAGCTTATTATTAACAATGTCTACTTTGCCAAAATCACTGGTGGCTTTGGTGATCGTCAGGTTATCGCCTTCCGGATCGGTATCATTGATTAATACATCAAGTTCTATGGTATCAGCGTAAGCTAAGTCAAAGCTATCATCAACGGCTACAGGCGCTTGATTATGTTTAGCGACTGTAATGACAATGGTTGCTGAAGCTGTTCCGCCATGACCGTCACTCACCACATACTCAATGGTTGTGGTACCCGTAAACCCTTGTTCAGGTGTGAAGCTTAAGCTACCGTCTGGGTTGATAACAACGCTACCATTATTGCTGGTTGCTGAAACAATGGTTAGTTCGTCGTTTTCGGCATCCGTGTCGTTAATCAAAGGGTAGAAAATGACAATATTGTCATTTTGATTGATGCTCACATGATCATCTAAAGGCTGAGGCGCATCGTTGACTTCATTGACGTTAATGCTGACCGTGGCAGCTGCAGAGTCTAGGCTTGAATCGTTCACCACAAAACTAAAGCTATCGACGCCATAAAAGTT
Organism: Thalassotalea sp. 273M-4; assembly: GCF_041410465.1. NCBI lineage: Bacteria > Pseudomonadati > Pseudomonadota > Gammaproteobacteria > Alteromonadales > Colwelliaceae > Thalassotalea > Thalassotalea aquiviva. The sequence goes on along the minus strand of NZ_CP166961.1, from coordinate 3,221,731 downwards.
ACTGTTTGGGGTATAGGTTAGGTTAGGTGCTTCACCACTTAAGTTGCCGTGATTTGGCGATGTGATCACCCGATAAGTCAGTAAATCACCGTCGATGTCTGTTCCTGCTAACGTTATGGTAATAGCGGTATCTTCTGCTGTCGAAAGAGTTTGCTCAATCGCACTTGGCAAATCATTGCCAGGTAATACCGTTATCGTAATTGTTGCTGGCGCTGAATTGTCGCTACCATCATTGACGATAAAGCTGAAACGATCTTCACCAACATAATTTGGCGCAGGCATATAGGTAACAGAGCCACCAGAAATCGAAATAGAACCATGACTTGGGTTACTATCAATTTGATATGTTAACACGTCGCCATCAATATCTTGGCCACTTAAGTTAATCGTTACCGATGTATCTTCAGGTGTCTGCACAGCAGCACCGTTGGCGGTTGGAGCGTCGTTGGTTGGCGTAACATCAATGATGATTGTGGCAATATTCGAATCGGTAATGCCATCATTAACGGTAAAAGAAAAGCTGTCTTGACCCACGAAGTTAGCATCTGGAATATACGCAATATTTTGACCCGTACCCGAAAGGTTGCCGTTAAGCGGTTGACTTGTAATGGTATAGGTTAAAGTGTCTGCGTCTTTATCATCAGCCGTTAGAGAAATATTTAATTCGGTGTCTTCATTTACGGTTAACGATTGGTTGTTTGCCGTCGGTATGTCGTTGACGGCATTGACGATAATTGTAACCGTCGCAGGTTCAGAGCGACCACTTTCGTTATCGGCGACGGTATATTCGAAGCTATCAGTACCGTTAAAGTCTGCCTTAGGGGTGTATTGTACCGTACCATCATCATTAATGGTCAAGTCACCACTTACTGACGCACGAGTGATAACGATAGAACTAATGTCTAATGTGCCATCAATGTCGCGGTCATTGGCTAAAATGGGTAATGATGCACTGGTATCTTCATCCACGTTAAAGCGGTCTGAATTGGTAAACGGTAAATCGTTAACCAGCTCTACAGTGATCGAAACTACTGCGATATTAGAGCGAGCGTCTTGCTCATCGTTAACATAGTATTCAAAGCTATCTTCACCGTAAAAATTTTCATCAGGAACATAACTGATTTCACCTGATTTAGCATCCACACTAACTTGGCCATGTTCAGGCTGTTTGTTAATGGTGACGCTCGTTGCATCTAATCCTTGTTCGATATCGCTATCATTACCTAGAACATTAATTTTGTGAGTAGCGTCTTCTAACAAAATAACGGTGTCGTTTTTAGCGACAGGCGCGTCGTTTACCGGAGTTACAGATACCGTAACAGTCGCTTCATTAGATGTAGCATCATCAACGTCTTTAACGACATAACTAAAACTATCTTGACCGTTAAAGTTACTATTTGGCGTATAAGTAAGTTCACCGGTTAGATTATTTACCACCACTTTACCATCTGCTGGTAAAGCGATAATGCTGATCGAAGTTGGGTCGATATCACTATCAATATCACTGTCATTGATTAACACGTCGATGGTAACTGGCGTATCTTCGTTTACTTTGACGTTGTCATTTACAGCCGTTGGTCTGTCGTTACTACCTTTAACATTGATGGTAACGGTGGCGGCTAGGCCAAGAGCACCTTGATTATCCCCAGCTTGATATGTGAAGGTATCACTGCCGTTAAAGTTTAAATCAGGCGTGTATACAAATTTACCTTCTTCAATGACAACCTGACCTTTACTTGGCGCTGTGACCACAACAAGAGTTGATGCGTCTAAGCCATCGTTTTCATCAATATCAGAATCATTTCCTAAAACATCAATGGTAACTGCAGAGTCTTCATCGACTTCGACTAAATCATTCACTAAGGTAGGTGCATCGTTTTGCGGTTTAACATTAACAACAACGTTTGCTGGTTGTGATGTTTTACCTGCTAAATCCGATACCTGATAGCTAAAGCTGTCCTTGCCGTTAAAGTTATCTTTTGGTGTATAAGTGATCACACCATTACTGGTATTTACACTAACATCACCATGACTAGGCTCTGTAATAATTTCAACGGTGGCAGGGGCTAGCTTGTCTTCTGGGTCAATATCGTTTGCTAGTACATCAATGGCAACCTTGTTATCTTCATTTACTTCAATTGCGTCATCTTCAGCTATTGGTGCATCATTAAATGCTTCTACGGTAATGGTGACGCTTGCACTATTTGAGCGCAAACCATCGCTATCGGCGACGGTGTAAGAAAAGCTGTCACTGCCGTTAAAGTTTTCATTAGGGGTGTAGGTAATCACTCCAGTTGTAGCATTAACTTTCACACTACCTTTCATATCACTTGCATCTGTGATTATTGTCACTGAAGTGTTATCTAGTTGACCCTCAATATCTGAGTCATTATCAAGCACTGCAATGGTCACACTGTTGTCTTCATCAACCTCGGCTGTATCGTCTTTTGCTATTGGCGCATCGTTAATCGCGTTAACGGTAATGGTTACGTTTGCGCTATTTGAGCGAAGAGCATCGCTATCAGCGACGGTGTAAGAAAAGCTGTCACTGCCGTTAAAGTTTTCATTAGGGGTGTAGGTAATCACTCCAGTTGTAGCATTAACTTTCGCACTACCATTGCTTGGACCAGCAGCTATCTTAACTGAAGTGATATCCAGTTGATCGTCAAGATCTGAGTCATTGCTTAGAACGTCAATGTTAACCAAGCTATCTTCATCAACTTCTGCACTATCGTCTTGTGCCACCGGCGCATCATTGATGGGGTTAATGGTTATGTTCACCGTGGCATGAGAGATGGCACCACTTGGGTCTTTAAGGGTATAGGTAAAGCTGTCGGTGCCTGTCTCAGAACCTGTGGCGTTGGCGTTTGGTGTATAAACAACGTGCGCTTTTGTCGTATCCACAACCGCAGTACCGTAGGTAGCTTGGGTCTTGATGCTCACAAATGAGATATCTAACGTATCATCAAGATCTGAGTCATTGCTTAGAACGTCAATGTTAACCAAGCTATCTTCATCAACTTCTGCACTATCGTCTTGTGCCACCGGCGCATCATTGATTGGATTAACGGTAATGGTGATGGTTGCTTTATCAGAGTTTGTGGTACCGTCGTTAACGAGATAATCAAAGGTTAATGGCGCGTTTTCGGGGGTGAAGAAGTTATCAACGGGCGTAAAGTTAACTGACCCCGTTGTTTTATTTACACTCAGCGTGCCTTTTCCAGAAATAGTAACCGAGTTATCTGTGCCACCGACTAACTGATAGGTCAGCACATCATCATCGGCATCAGTGGCTACTAGGCTACCACTTACCGCAACATCTTCATTGGTGGTTAACGTTAAAGAGCTTGCTACTGGAGCGCGGTTACCGACTATCTTAATTGTCACCGTACCGGTCGCTAAGCCTTTTCCATCTGTCACCTGGTAATTAATGCTATCAGTATTACCCACTTGTGCATTGTCTGCGGGTTTGTAAATTAGTGCGTTCTTGTCTTGGCTAATTGTCACATTACCCGTGGTGGCAGAAGCCGTTGCAATCTTTAAGGTGTCACCGGTATCAATATCGGTAAATAGCTGCAGTACCTCGATTGTCTTACCTAAGCTTAATACATCAACATTTTCTGTGCTTGAAGCTGTCGCCTCACCTGATACTACCGTTGGCGCATCGTTAATCGCGTTAACGGTAATGGTCACGTTTGCGCTATTTGAGCGCAGAGCATCGCTATCAGCGACGGTGTAAGAAAAGCTGTCACTGCCGTTAAAATTGTCACTTGGCGTGTAGGTAATCACTCCAGTTGTAGCATTAACTTTCGCACTACCATTGCTTGGACCAGCAGCTATCTTAACTGAAGTGATATCCAGTTGATCGTCAAGATCTGAGTCATTGCTTAGAACGTCAATGTTAACCAAGCTATCTTCATCAACTTCTGCACTATCGTCTTGTGCCACCGGCGCATCATTGATGGGGTTAATGGTTATGTTCACCGTGGCATGAGAGATGGCACCACTTGGGTCTTTAAGGGTATAGGTAAAGCTGTCGGTGCCTGTCTCAGAACCTGTGGCGTTGGCGTTTGGTGTATAAACAACGTGCGCTTTTGTCGTATCCACAACCGCAGTACCGTAGGTAGCTTGGGTGTTGATGTTAACAAATGAGATATCTAACGTATCATCAAGATCTGAGTCATTGCTTAGAACGTCAATGTTAACCAAGCTATCTTCATCAACTTCTGCACTATCGTCTTGTGCCACCGGCGCATCATTGATTGGATTAACGGTAATGGTGATGGTTGCTTTATCAGAGTTTGTGGTACCGTCGTTAACGACATAATCAAAGGTTAATGGCGCGTTTTCGGGGGTGAAGAAGTTATCAACGGGCGTAAAGTTAACTGACCCTGTTGTTTGATTTACACTCAGCGTACCTTTTCCAGAAATAGTAAACGAGTTATCTGTGCCACCGACTAACTGATAGGTCAGCACATCATCATCGGCATCAGTGGCTACTAGGTTACCACTTACCGCAATATCTTCATTGGTGGTTAATGTTAAAGAGCTTGCTACTGGAGCGCGGTTACCGACTATATTAATTGTCACCGTACCGGTCGCTAAGCCTTTTCCATCTGTCACTTGGTAATTAATGCTATCAGTATTACCCACTTGTGCATTGTCTGCGGGTTTGTAAATTAGTGCGTTCTTGTCTTGGCTAATTGTCACATTACCCGTGGTGGCAGAAGCTGTTGCAATCTTTAAGGTGTCACCGGTATCAATATCGGTAAATAGCTGCAGTACCTCGATTGTCTCACCCGAGCTTAATACATCAACATTTTCAGTGCTAGAAGCTGTCGCCTCACCTGATACTACCGTTGGCGCATCATTGATGGGGTTAATGGTTATGTTCACCGTGGCATGAGAGATGGCACCACTTGGGTCTTTAAGGGTATAGGTAAAGCTGTCGGTGCCTGTCTCAGAACCTGTGGCGTTGGCGTTTGGAGTATAAACAACGTGCCCTTTTGTCGTATCCACAACCGCAGTACCGTAGGTAGCTTGGGTGTTGATGCTCACAAATGAGATATCTAACGTATCATCAAGATCTGAGTCATTGCTCAGAACGTCAATGTTAACCAAGCTATCTTCATCAACTTCTGCACTATCGTCTTGTGCCACCGGCGCATCATTGATTGGATTAACGGTAATGGTGATGGTTGCTTTATCAGAGTTTGTGGTACCGTCGTTAACGAGATAATCAAAGGTTAATGGCGCGTTTTCGGGGGTGAAGAAGTTATCAACGGGCGTAAAGTTAATCGCCCCCGTTGTTTGATTTACGCTCAGCGTGCCTTTTCCAGAAATAGTAACCGAGTTATCTGTGCCACCGACTAACTGATAGGTCAGCACATCATCATCGGCATCAGTGGCCACTAGGCTACCAGTTACCGCAACATCTTCATTGGTGGTTAACGTTAAAGAGCTTGCTACTGGAGCGCGGTTACCGACTATCTTAATTGTCACCGTACCAGTCGCTAAGCCTTTTCCATCTGTCACTTGGTAATTAATGCTATCAGTATTACCCACTTGTGCATTGTCTGCGGGTTTGTAAATTAGTGCGTTCTTGTCTTGGCTAATTGTCACGTTACCCGTGGTGGCAGAAGCCGTTGCAATCTTTAAGGTGTCACCGGTATCAATATCGGTAAATAGCTGCAGTACCTCGATTGTCTTACCTAAGCTTAATACATCAACATTTTCTGTGCTTGAAGCTGTCGCCTCACCTGATACTACCGTTGGCGCATCATTGATGGGGTTAATGGTTATGTTCACCGTGGCATGAGAGACGGCACCACTTGGGTCTTTAAGGGTATAGGTAAAGCTGTCGGTGCCTGTATCAGAACCTGTGGCGTTGGCGTTTGGTGTATAAACAACGTGCGCTTTTGTCGTATCCACAACCGCAGTACCGTAGGTAGCTTGGGTATTAATGCTAACAAATGAGATATCTAATATATCGTCAAGATCTGAGTCATTGCTTAGAACGTCAATGTTAACCAAGCTATCTTCATCAACTTCTGCACTATCGTCTTGTGCCACCGGCGCATCATTGATTGGATTAACGGTAATGGTGATGGTTGCTTTATCAGAGTTTGTGGTACCGTCGTTAACGAGATAATCAAAGGTTAATGGCGCGTTTTCGGGGGTGAAGAAGTTATCAACGGGCGTAAAGTTAACTGACCCTGTTGTTTGATTTACACTCAGCGTACCTTTTCCAGAAATAGTAAACGAGTTATCTGTGCCACCGACTAACTGATAGGTCAGCACATCATCATCGGCATCAGTGGCCACTAGGCTACCAGTTACCGCAACATCTTCATTGGTGGTTAATGTTAAAGAGCTTGCTACTGGAGCGCGGTTACCGACTATCTTAATTGTCACCGTACCGGTCGCTAAGCCATTTCCATCTGTCACCTGGTAATTAATGCTATCAGTATTACCCACTTGTGCATTGTCTGCGGGTTTGTAAATTAGTGCGTTCTTGTCTTGGCTAATTGTCACATTACCCGTGGTGGCAGAAGCTGTTGCAATCTTTAAGGTGTCACCGGTATCAATATCGGTAAATAGCTGCAGTACCTCGATTGTCTCACCCGAGCTTAATACATCAACATTTTCAGTGCTAGAAGCTGTCGCCTCACCTGATACTACCGTTGGCGCATCATTGATGGGGTTAATGGTTATGTTCACAGTGGCATGAGAGATGGCACCACTTGGGTCTTTAAGGGTATAGGTAAAGCTGTCGGTGCCTGTCTCAGAACCTGTGGCGTTGGCGTTTGGAGTATAAACAACGTGCCCTTTTGTCGTATCCACAACCGCAGTACCGTAGGTAGCTTGGGTGTTGATGCTCACAAATGAGATATCTAATGTATCGTCAAGATCTGAGTCATTGCTTAGAACGTCAATGTTAACCAAGCTATCTTCATCAACTTCTGCACTATCGTCTTGTGCCACCGGCGCATCGTTAACTGGGGTAACCGTAATAGATACCTCAGCAGAATCAGACGTATTTCCTAAACTGTCGGTTACCGTAAAGGTAAAACTGTCATTGCCGTTAAAGTTTTCATTCGGTTGATACGTTAGGGCCGATTTAATCTTTGTTGAGTCTTCCAATACAGGAGTTGTCGCAAGAGTACCGTTTTGAGGACCTGTAACAATGGTGAAGTGAGCAATGCTAGCATTAACGGCAGAACCGCTGAGAGTGATAGGTTTGGCAATATCTTCTGTTGTTTTGATGCCCTGACCATTGGCAGTGGGTGCTGTAATTGTTTTGGTAAATGCTACTGTGGTACTTTCAGAAATACTTACCCCATTTAAAGTGGCAGTAAGCAAGGCTTCTTCAGCTGTTGTAGAGGAAGTCAGGCTTGCTTGGTAGGTGTTGTTCGCACTATATGTTGTGCTACTGATTGTCCCCTTATCAGAAGCTATCACAACAGTATGACTATTATCTGTGATTAGGTTACCGTTTACATCTTTTAATTGTACAGAGATAAGGGAAGTACTATTACCATCGGCAGCGATACTTGTTGGGTTTGCGGTAATTGATGTTGTCAGAACAGAAGGGGTGTCCGATGGGTTTGAAGTTACACTTTCTAAATATTCATTTAACGCATCAAGCAGACCACTTTGAGCCGCATTACCACCCGATATTTCGCCCATGCTGTAGTCAAAATTACTTGTCGTAGGTTGAAGTAGGTAGGTGATCTTTTTGCTATTGTCTGATACAGGGTAGCCCGTACCATCATTGACTGGTGCATCAACAATCAAACCAATCCCATGTAAAGTATTTCCTTGGGTGTCACGCCAGTTTACCGCTGCATTAAAGCTTGTTACCCTACCGTCGGTAAAGCTAAAGGTGACGAGCACAGCGTAATCATTACCCTGAGTACCACCAAAAAGGCCATTATCAGATTCTTGAGAAATAACAATTTCTCTAACACCTAAGCTTGAGAAGGTTTTAATATTTATAGGTTGGTGAGCATTTTTTGAATATTCTCCAACAACTCCAGATTGAAAACCGACTGAAACTTTTTCTGCATAAGCTTGGGCTGAAATAAATAGACAGCTAACTATAAAAATAAAAGTTAACAAGTGCTTACTTACAAAGCTTGGGAATACAGAGCAAGGACTTTTTTTCATTAAACATCTACCGTTATTAAAGGATCTTGATTTGTAGCAACCTTAAACACTTTTTGGTTACTTATTGCGCGAAGATGTTATCACTATTTACATAAAAAGGGTAGCTGTTAACAAAGAAAGACATTTTTTTACCCCATATTGTAAAGTGAATTTTTGCCGACTGTTGTTACTAGGTTAGGGGAAAGTTAACAGGCGAAATTAGGTCTGAAATTTTAACTGCGAAGTGCCCATTGTCTTAAACAATGAGGCTAAAGAGAGCGGCTTAAAAGGAGCTAAAAATAAAAAGACCCCATCGAAATGAGGTCTTATATTTTGTAAACTATTGTTTACTTCGTTTTCTTAGCTCAAGAGAGAGTTATAAATTCTCACTAAGGTACTAGTGTAAAAGTTTGTCCATTTGAAAACGTCACACTGATGTTGTAGTCAGTAACGCTGTTGCCAGGATACTTCTCTTTAAACACAACTTCTAAACGTTTATGGTCTTCTTTTTTAAGCTTACGCTTGTTTGGATCACTTTCAAAGTCAGCAATGCTCAAGACCGATGGTGAAGTCAGCATTTTAGAGCTTGTACCGACTTTAGCAAAATCCTTCTCCAACTTAATTTTTTCAATAAAGTTATGCTCTGCTGGCCACACAACGGTGATATCGGTTAAGAATAAATCTTCTTTAGACGTATTTTCAAATGTCCAATATAACTTGTCTTCAGTAATCTCAAATTTAATGGCATTAATAACATCGCCATTACTTGGGCCCGCATCTGTTGGGGTAACTTCACCGCTATTCGCTAAATCACATGAGAAGCTACCGTTAACGCCGGTCATACCGTCAAGTAAGAATGAGTTAACTAACCCACTGTTATTGTCTTTACCATTACCTTGAGCGGTACCACAATCATTATTGCCGTCCATGTCAGCATCAGAGCAGCTCTTATGGAATCTTGATGTACCAGTAACTGCACCTGAGATAAATAAGTCGGTATCATTTTCAAGCACATCAAAAGTGATTTTGTTACCGTTTTGCACATTGCTAAATAATTGACCGTTTTCGGTTTCAATATCAACACCACTCGCGCCATTCCATATCATTGACAGGCTTGTAATATCTTTGATGTCACTACAGTCAATTGGTTGTGGAGCAGCTGTTGGTTCAACCACTCCGGTATTATCTAAGCCACAAGCGAAGCTGCCAGTTTCACCGGTCATACCGTCAAGTAAAAACAGATTGAGACGATCGCTATGGTTATCTTTACCATCACCTTGAGCCATACCACAGTCGTTATTGCCGTCCATTTCAGCATCAGAACAACTTCTGTGGAACCTTGATGTACCTGTTACGGCACCGGTTATAAATAGGTCAGTATCGTTTTCGAAGACATCAAAGGTAATTTGATTACCGTTTTGAACGTTGGTAAAGACTTGCCCATTTTCAGTTTCAATATCAACACCATCAGGACCATTCCAAATCATTGATAAGCTTGTAATGTCTTTGATATCACTACAGTCCACAGGTTCTTGTGGAGGTTCTACATTGATGGTCACAAATGAAGATGCTTCACACGTTGCAGCGCTACCTGACACATTAGCCAGTACCGATGAGGAAATAACCGAAGAACCACTAGCTACGGTAGTCGTTTCAGTACTGTATTTCTCATTTGGGGCTAGTAACACAGGCGGCATTTCTAGGATTTCTCCCTGAAGACTGTCAAATAAACTGGTAATTTCAATATTAGTTCCACCCGTGTTGGTAACGGTGTAGTAATTAATGACATCAACAGGAGTGCTTGAAATTACTTCACATGTACTACCTACAGGACCAGGCGTCCCCGTTAATTCCTCAACAAAAGCACCATCTTGGTCTAGGAAATTAACCACATGCCAATTTGGAGATGGGTCACCTTTATCACTGTTTGGTGGGTTTGGTGTGTTGGAATCTAATGGAGCAGGTTGACCCGCAACATAAACCGCCGAGCAACTGGTATGAATGATTTCTTCAACGCCATTAATGGTGATGAAGGTTTGTGAACCTAATGAATCATTCCCAGTTGTGGTTGAGTCAATGGTGTAATTATTTTGGTTAGCAGACGTTAAAGAAGTCACACCAGAGATTAAATCGACATTCGAATAAGTTTCACTGCCACCATCTTTACCAGCAATAGTTACCGTTGCTCCTGAAATTGATGGGCCAGTATATCTTAATGTGGTGGCTTGAATTCTTGCCTGACATAGCAAGTCATCTGATGGTGGCACTTCCACAATGGCACACTGACTGTTTAAAGACAGAGAACATTTTGGCGCCGTGACACAGTTCACATTTGCAGGATCGTCATCCGTCACTTGTTCATCTGTGAATACACCGTTAGCGGTAACCGTTGCGATATTTAATTTGTTGCCAATAGCATCGCATCGATCGATGACAAATAGTTGATCTAAAGTATAAATGGTATCTTTAAAGTCTACGATTACCTCACCGCCTGGTGCTAATTCAAGTCCTGAAAGAGCTTCATTAACTACAACAAGCGCAGGGTCATTTAAGACAATATTTTTTAGAGGTTCATCACCAATATTGCGAATAATATAGCGATAGGTAGCATCTGCACCAATTTGACCTACAGGGACATCTGGGTCAGTACTCTGATCGGCATCGAAAAACGGAGCCCCATCAGTAAGGCTGACTTGGTTTAATAGTTGAATAGCTGGCCCCAGAATACAGCGCACATTGGCAGGGTCATTATCACTAACAGGTGCCTTAGATTCTTCGCCAATGGCATTAACGCTTACAATGTTTAATTTATTTGATGCGTCAGTGCATAAGTTTTGGATAAATAAGCTTTCAAAGCCTTGATCAGTCGAATTTAGCGTTCTGCTTTCACCTACCGCTAAATCAGCAATGTTTACTGTAACTCCGAGGTTTGGATCATTTATCACCACATTAGTCAGGTTTTCGCTACCAATATTGGTAACTATATAGCGATAGTAGCCACTTGCTTGTGCAATAATACCAACAGGTACATCAGGGTCGGTACTTTGATCTGCATCGAAGAAGCTAACCCCATCAAGGCTAACTTGATTGATAATTTTTACTTGGGGTTGCTGGCAAACCACATTAGCAGGATCTGAGCTATTTACTGGAATTGCCGAAATTTCACCGTCAGCAGTCACTTCGGCAACATTTGTAAAGTTACCAATAGAATCACAGATGTTATCTACTGCTAGCTTGTTAAAGTCAGAAGTACCACTAGTGATGATAACTTCGTCATTGGGGCTTAAATTGCCAATGGATAGATTATCAATACCTAACTCTGAGTCGCTAATTAACACATTAATTAAAGTTTCATTACCGGTGTTTTGTACAATTAGGCGGTATTCTGCTTGTGAGCCTAAAACGCCAACAGCAGCCGAACTTTCAGTATTTGCATCGAGGAAAGGACCACCATCGATACTTACTTCTTTACGCAGTGAAATATCCGGTTGCGTGTTACATTTTACATTGGCAGGGTCGTCGTCAGTGACTAGCTGACCACTTGATTCGCCTGTTGCTTTGACTGTTCCAATATTTGGAACTAAACCAGCTACACCATTACAGCGATCGGCAACAAACAATTTATTGTTTGGGTTATTGGGATCAGAATCAAATGTGATTTCAACACTGTCACCTATATTAAGAAAACCAACAGGAACATCTATTGAGCCCAAATAGTCATCAGTAAGCGTTATATTCGTAAGAGCTTCTTGGCCAGTGTTGATAATGACATATTTGTAGGTCGCATCAAGCTCACCTAAAATACCTGCGGGGATAGTTTGTGGGTAAATATCGCATTCATCAGCAGATATATTATCGGCATCAAGGTAATCGACACCATTAATGCTAACTAAAGTACATAAGGCAACGTTAGGTTGTGGATCAAAGCGACCAAGGTTACCTTTAGCATCGCCACTAAAACTGCTGGTAAAGTCGCCGTCAAACGACGAAGCTTCTGAGGACATTGATATGGCGATGATACCACCTGGGTATTCTGTGGCCAATAAACCACCGGTAACACTAAAAGTCATATCATAGTTATCTGTAGTGCCGGAATTGTTGTAACCAAACCCTGTAATTTCACCGGTTAATAAAATGCCATCTTGTCCATTAACTGCGCCTTTTAGCACTAAATCGTCGTTAGGGCTTCCTCCGATAAGCTGACCACTTTCATCCACTTGGATATTAATGGATAGCTTCTTAGGGCCAAGAGAGCTAGTATCGGAAACCGATTTATAGGATCCAGAGATACTTAACACCAAGGGATCAGCTGAAATTCGAAATTCGTTGGTGGATTCGTTATAGGTGGTAGATTTAGTTACGGTGAGATCTTTATCAAAAAAGAATAAAGGTTGTTTGATCTCTACCTCTAATAGGCTGGCTTGGGCGCCGATAGCAAAAAACAAGCAGAGTAATAAAAGTTTGTTTTTAATTAAAGTAATGATTTTTTTGAATGAGTTATTCATAAGAGAAGTCCCTACCTCAAAAAGACAACACGTGATTTTCACGTGTTTCTTCTCCGGCGTTTTATTTGTTAGTTAGTTTTTTGCGAGTACCTAAAGCGATTAGGCCTATAAGCATTAATCCTATCGTGCCAGGTAAAGGCACTGCGAACGTATCTGCAGTAGCGAAGGCGCCGGAAAAATCACCAGTGAAACTGGATACACCATCAAATCCACTGCCACTCATAATTACCCCTGCAAATGCACCAATACCGCCATATAGAACAGCAGCATCACCACCTGTTATTTCAAAAAGAAAATTTAAGTTCATACTCGGACCACCAATCATGGCTAGAGTACCGGTGAGCAAATTACCAGAATTAAAACCTAGTGATGCTATGGTACCGCCAATTTCAAGAGAGCCACTGGCGGTGCCAGCGTTGGCCATTATGTCCGCAGTAATATTGAATGAACCGTCGGTAATGCTAGAACCAACGCCAAGATTAGTTAACCTAACCGCGAGACCACTAGCCGTGAGAGTGCCAGAGTCAGCATCTCCGACATAAGTCGTATTGATAAACGAAGAGGCGATATCTGGGTCTTCTGGGGTTTGGTCTAAAGTGCTATTGATGACACCCGCCTGAGCCTTAAAAGACATCAAAAGCACAACCAATAGTATTTTGAAACCAGTAGTAAATAGCTTGTGTATACCAGTCATGTGTTTAACCTTGTACCCTTTAATTGTAATTAATTTATAAACAGATCAAGGTAAGCAATAATAATGCCGTTTATTTTGTAAATATTAACACTTTGTATGTTGTTGTTTTATATGTGTTTTGTTGGTTTTTATGATGTGGCGTTAATTTGGTTATTTAAAGGCTGTAAAAAAAACTGACAATAAAGACGGCTTAATATCTAGCGCTTTAAGACATTACCAATGTTCGATTGCAGCTTTGGTCTAACGTGTTGATTTATTTTGTTTTATTTTGTCTTGTTAGAGCGGTTTATTGATGGTCTGAGCATTTTGGGCACAAGGTCTTCCTTGCTTATCCTTTATTAAGGTAAACGTAAGAATTTGATGTTTTTTAGGGAGTTTTGCGTATTCATCAAAGGCGCTTCGGTGGATAAAAACGCGTAAATTTTTGTCTAGGGTTTTTATAAAACCAAAGCCTTTATTCTGGTTCCAGTGAATTAATGTCCCTTCAAGCTTCATCTGCGTTTTCCTAACGGTTTTCTCTGATTGGTAGAGAAACTCGGTTAACAAGTGTACAAAAAATGAGTCTAGCTAATTTATTCTACCTAATCAACACTTTAAACCAGATCGATAGAGTAGAGCTATTTCATTAGCAAGTAAGGCTGAAACAAAGAACGCACATTAACTTTGGCTTGTAGTTTTGAGGCTAACATATATAAACCAGCAAGCTTTCGATGTACATAAATCGCATCCATTGGTGGGGTGTGCCACTCATTATGTTGTGATTGTATGGCTAAACCGGCATCTTTGATTTGGCTGGCAATATTGGTTCTACCAAAGTCAAACTCGCCTTCAAAGTGTAAAGGTGTGGTTGCCAATTTAAAAATATCAATAATGCTTTGCTTATGTTCTGTAGCAATGTTGTCTTTGAAAAAGCCAATTTTTTCAGCACTCAAGTGCATTTTTTGATTGTCCTTAATGGCGGCCGCAGACAATAGTTCCCGATAGCCTTGGCTAATATGGTCCGGAATATCTCGCGTTGCGCCAAAGTCTAGAAGAATCAGTTGCTGAGTCTTTGTTTGATATTGGTAATTGGCAAAATTTGGGTCAGACTGAATTAACTGAAATTCAAATAACTCTCTAAAAAATAACGCTATTAAGTCTTTGATAACGGTGTTTCTAATGGATTGCTCGAGCTCCAGTGTCTGTTCAATCTCAATGCCTTCAACAAAGCTCATGGATAAACATTTTTGGCTACTTAGTTGGGTAAATGCTGCTGGCACGATGTATTGGTTGTCATTTTTTAAGTGAGCACGATAACGCTGTAAGAAGGTGAGCTCTTGTTGATAATCGGCCTCAAGTAGCAACTGCCTTTTGGCTTCATCTAAAAAGGGTTTTAATTCAATGTGGTTGGGCACCAGTTTTGACATTTTAAGCAGGGTAGCTACGTTGTCGACATCACTTTCGACGGTTTTGCTTATGCCTGGGTATTGCACCTTAACCGCCAGTTTATCGCCATTAATCGCATGCGCTATGTGAACTTGACCGATTGATGCTGCGGCAAAGGGCTGAAGATCAAAATGACTGAATTTATCGAGCCAATCATCACCAAAATTTTGTTTTAATACCGCAAGTAATTGTTTGTGTGGCATTGGCGTTGCCTCGGATCTGAGTTTGGCCAGCAATTGTGCAAGCTCAGGTGGCAGCAGTTCGCCTGCATCCATAGAGAGTAACTGCCCCATTTTCATTGCCGCGCCACGCAGTTGTGAAAGTTTATCAGCCAGATTTTCAATATTTTTAGGTTGTAACATTAAGTCTTTTAAAGTCGGGCTTTGTCCTCGCCCGATTTGCTTTATGCCATCAACCAGCATATTGGAGGCGACACGAGTTGCCAGCGAACCAAGTTTACCCATACGAGAAAGTCGACTGGTCGGAATGGCTTTCTTAACAATATTGGTCATGGGGGTCTCGATGATATCTAGTGGGGGCGAAGTTGCATTGTTGGTGTAGAACAAACAACAGTTACTAAGGGTTTACGAAGCTGAATTGTCATCAGATCAGGCCGTTTTTGATACGCAAACCTAATCCCATGAAAAAAATAAGGTTATTTGTTATGAAACGGTGGAATATTCTCTTTCGCAAGGCTATCATGGCTAAAAGATGAACAGTTTAACCTTAGTGGTAAAATCAAGGTAGTCTTTAAACGTTGTTAAAATAAGACGATTAAAGATAGCAAAAAGCTCTTTAAGGGGGAGCTATGAATGAGAAGCCAAAGTGGAAGTCTTTATGGACGCCAAGTCATAAATGGTATTTGTTGTGGTTACCCGCAGGTGCCTTTGTTGCAATCTTAGTTGGAGTTATCGGAACCATTGCCTTTAATACCGTGATTCACGCAACCAATAGCAATGCCTTTTGCTACAGTTGCCATGTTGGCATGGATACGATTGTTGAAGAGTATCAAGCGTCAAGCCATTACGATCAGCGCCATGGCGTCGTAAAAGCAGAATGTCATGATTGCCATGTGCCCAAAGAGTTTTTCCCTAAAATGGTGGTCAAGGTGACCGCGATGAAAGATATCTACCACAAGTTGGTGGGAACGGTGAATCTCGATAATTTTGAGTCACTAAGAGGTCATCAAGCGGAAGCCGTATGGCAAGTTTACCGAGAAAATGACTCTAAATTTTGTCGTAATTGCCACAATGTTGAGACCTGGGATCTGAGTTTACAAGAAAAAAGAGCGCGCAAAAAACATGATCCGCAACGTTGGCAAGAGCGAGGAGAAACCTGTATCGATTGTCATAGCGGCATTGCACACAAACTCCCAGAAGATTAACCTTTAATCTTTCTATCTTGGTTTATAGCCACAAGCAGACTCTAGTTTGTGGCTAAACCTTGTTCGTAGTTTTGTAACCTCGAGCCTCGTGCATAACAATGTCGGTGTTATTAAATCGGCGCTTTAGCGATAAAACCATATTGTTAAAATCTTCAGCCTCAACCGATTTTACAGCCATCCGCCTTCGTAAATTCATTGTCGTCCTTTCCTCTTGCTTAACCGAGTCAATTTTTTGCTTTAGATAATAAGTTTCTATTGCGCTTAAGTTACGGTAAAGTTTACTACTTCGACATTTTTTCTAACAATCTAACGGGCCTTCTGATGAAGCTAAAACCATTTTTGATCACTCTGATCATGTTAACCGTGTGTGTGTCTGCTTTGTTTTATTTTAAACAACAACAAAACAAGAATTCAGCTCAGGCAACAATGCCAGAGCCTGTAATGGCAGTAACAGCAACCACTGTGCAGTTACAACCGTTTCAAAAAACAACAGGCTTAATCGGTCAGGGCATAGCAGTGCAACAAGCTGAAATAATGAATGAGCTGGCAGGTAAAATCTCTTACCTTAACGTTGGATCAGGCGACTTAGTAAAAGCTGGCCAAGTTTTATTTGAAATAAATCATAATGAAGAAGATGCCTTATTAAAATCCGCGAAAGCGCAAACAAAGCTCGACCAACAAACGCTCGAACGTTATTTGAGTTTACAAAAAAATGGGCGCATTAGTGATGAACAAGTCGACTTGGCCAGAGCTAAATTAGCCCAGTCGCAGGCAGAGCAGGAACGGATCTCAACCATCATTGACAAAAAGGTTATAAAAGCGCCTTTTGATGGTCATCTTGGCATTCACGATTTGGCGATTGGCCAATTTATAGAAAGTAATACACCTATTACCCGATTAATTGGTAACTCAGATTTTATTTGGGTAGATTTTAATGTGCCACAAACCTATCAGGAACTGGCAATCGGCGCTAACATAAAAATTTCGAGCCAAGCCGGTAAATATGTGGCGACCGCTACCATCGTGTCAAAGTCTCCTTTGCTTAATAGTGTTTCTAGACAACTTAAATACCGTGCCAAACTACCTCTTGCGATGATGAAGCTTAAGCCAAACCAAATTGTTAAAGTTCACTTTCCGGTTAAACCGATTGAAAACGTGGTGATTGTGTCATCATTAGCGGTAAAAAGAGATCAACTCGGTAACTATGTTTTTGCGTTGAAAAAGCATGATGATGGCTATCGCGCAGAAATGGTCAAGGTCACTTTGGGTCCCCGCGTTGACGATAATATCGTGATAGAATCTGGCCTTGAGCCGGGTACTCTTATTGCCTCAGAGGGAGCGTTTAAGTTGTGGCCTGGGGTGAAAACACAGTTTGAACAAGCTGTAGAGCAAGGTTTGTAAGATGAGTAGTCTAGGTCATTCAAATAAAGGTGTTATGGATGCCTTTGTGCAAAAGCCGGTTATTGCCATTGTTTTGTCGCTGTTTATTTGCTTAGCGGGTATATTAGCGGTGAATAAAATTTCAGTATTGCAGTTTCCATTAATGGAAAGTGCCTCGTTGTCGATTTCTACTCAATATACAGGAGCCTCTGCTGCTGTGGTCAAAGGTTTTGTTACGGACCCTATTGAGAAAGCGGCAGCGTCAGTACCCGGTGTAGAGTTTGTCGACTCTAATACCACCTCGGGCAGTAGTACGGTCACCGCTTGGCTTAAACTCAATCAAAACCCAACCGATGCCTTATCTGAGTTGAATACTCGATTGAGTCAAATTCGATACGAACTCCCGCAAGGAGCGGAAGACCCAACGGTCACGATAACCCGAACAGATCGCCCGTACGCAGTGTTTTACCTTAATGTCGAAGCTGAAAATGTGAGCCTTGAGCAACTTACTGATTTTCTGTCGCGTGAAGTCAACCCTCTGATCAGTAACATCGATGGGGTACAAAAAGCCGATATCGAAGGGAAACGGACACCGGCTATGCGAGTTTGGCTTGATTTGGAAAAAATGAACATCTTTGGTTTAAGTGCCGACCAAGTCTACCAAGCCATTAATGCCAATAACCGAATTTCTACTCTAGGTTTTAGTGAAAGCCGACAACAAAAAATTGATCTGGTGGCCAATACCCAGATGTCCTCGGTCAGTGATTTTGAACGTCTTATTGTAAAAAGTGATCATAATGGAACCATTTATCTGCAAGACATTGCCGACATTGCCTATGCTTCAGAACAAGCGTTTACCACTGCTCGATATAACAAGTCAGATACGGTCTATATTTCGGTTTGGGGACTACCCGGAGCCAATGAAATCGCCATTGGCGATGCTTTGTACAAGGTCATTGATCAGATAAACGCCAACAGTAACGGTCAGTTTAATATTAATGTTGCTTACGACGGCACCTTATACATGCGCGATGCTCTGCGTGAAATCGTTACGACCTTGTTAGAGACGGTGCTTTTAGTTGGTATCGTAGTGGTGATGCTAATGGGTTCATTTCGCACCGCGTTGGTTCCTCTGATCACAATTCCTATTTCCATTTTAGGCGCCATTGCGGTTATTTCTCTGATGGGCTTTACCCTAAATTTATTAACCGTTTTGGCCATCGTGTTATCGGTCGGGTTGGTCGTTGATGACGCGATTGTCGTTGTGGAAAATGTTGCCCGTCATATGCGCCAAGGTATGCCGAAAATTCAAGCGGCGTTATTAAGCTCAAGACAGTTGTTGGTGCCTATTATTTCAATGACCATTACTTTGGCGATGGTTTACGCGCCAATAGGGTTTTTATCGGGCTTAACTGGGGTATTGTTCAAGGAATTTGCCTTTACCTTGGCAATCGCAGTGGTTATCTCTGGTGTTGTCGCCACCACCTTATCTCCAATTATGAGCGCCTATGTTTGCCCTGAAGGAGGAACAGAATCGGCGCTTACAATGAAAGTAAATCATCTTTTTGATCGGGTACAAAAACAGTACGCAAAGTTGTTGACGCAGGTGATGAACAACCGAGCAAGTGTGCTTTTAATTGCCGTGGTCGTGGCGTTATTGATTGTGCCGTTTTATCAACAATCAGCAAAAGAGCTGGCGCCAATAGAAGATCAAAGCAGTGTCATTTTAGTGTTACAAGCCCCACCCGATGCGTCGTTATCATACAGTGAAGATAATATGCTCCCTCTGGTTGATAGCTTATTAGCGGTCGATGGTGCGAGAAAAATGTGGCAAATATTGATGCCCGGTGGTGGGTTTGGCGGCTTGGAGCTTGAAAGTGCGGATAAGCGCAGTCAAAGCATCGATCAAATGCTACCTCAGGTTTATGGCGAACTTGCGCGCTCTACTGCATTAAATATATTGCCAGTTCAGCCGTCACCATTACCAACAGCGGGTCAATTTGACGTTGAGTTGGTGGTCAAATCGGCGGCGCCGTTTTCACAAATGAAGCAATATGCTGACAAACTGATGGCGGCAGCCTATCAAAGTGGTATGTTTTTGTATGCCGATACCGATTTAAAAATCGACTTGCCACAAGTCGATTTGCAACTTGATAGAGACAAAATTGCCGATTTAGGACTCAGTGTCAGTGCGGTCAGCGATCAACTATCAACATATTTATCGAGTCATTATGTAAATCGATTTAACGATAATGGTAAAGCGTATCGGGTCATTCCTATGGTGAATGATTATGTCCATCAAAATCCAGAAAAAATACTCGATTTAACAATCAAACTGCCCAATAACGAGCTTATTCCAATCAGTGATTTTGCCCATATCGAGTGGAAAACAGTGCCTAGAGCATTGGGCTCTTTCAATCAATTGAACTCATTTCGTATCTATGGTGGGGTGCTACCTGGGGTGACTAAAGAGCAAGCCTTGTCGGTGCTAGAAAGTAAAGCGAAAGCGATTTTACCCAATAATTACAGCTTAGATTATGCTGGTGAGTCTCGACAAATTCGCCAAGAAGGAAATTCGCTGTTAATGGTGATGGCGATTTCTCTAGTGATTGTATTTTTAATACTAGCCTTACAATTTAACAGTTTCAGAGATCCGCTGGTGATTCTGATCGGGTGTGTGCCATTGGCGTTAAGCGGTGCCATGCTACTGCCATTTTTAGGGTTAACGACCATTAATATCTACTCGCAGATAGGGTTGGTAACCTTAATTGGTTTGATTGCTAAAAATGGTATTTTAATTGTCGAATTTGCCAATCATGTACAGATGCAAGGCAAGTCAAAATTTGATGCGGTTATTGAAGCAGCAACAACACGATTACGTCCGGTACTAATGACCACGGCGGCAACGGTCTTAGGTCACTTCCCATTGGTTTTGGTGACCGGCGCGGGTGCTGAAGCGCGTAACAGTATTGGTATCATTTTGGTGGCCGGAATGATTATTGGTACTTTTTTCACTTTGTTGGTGCTACCTATTTTCTACCTTTGGTTGGCAAAAGAAAAGGTCGCCACTGAGTCAAGTCAACATAGGCAGGCAGAATCACAAATCGCACTAAAATCAGCAAGTTAATTTGGCAAAGTGGCTGTGTTTATTGTTTTGATAATACGTTAAAAATGCAACATGATAATCGTAGAGTTAAAGCGCGGTTGTATCGAGCTTATTTAATAAATCAAACAACAGTTGTTGCTCTGATTCATTTAACTTTGCGACCACGCGCTGTTCATGTGCGAGCGCTATCGGAGTGAGCTTATTGTAAGTCTCACGTCCGGTGGCGGTTAACGCCAACTCAAAGCGGCGGTTGTCGCTTTCATCCATACACTTTTGGATCAGTCCTTTCTCTATTAATTTCTTTACCGCACGTGAAACTGCAACTTTATCCATGGCAATACGATTAGTAATGGCCACAGCCGAAAGCGTATTGGCCTCGCCCAATACCGCCAAAATTCGCCATTCTTGTACACTTAGACCAAATTGCGCTGAATATTGACTGGCCAACGATTGTGAAATCCGATTGGACAATGCTGAAAGGCGATAAGGTAAAAAGTCTTGTAAAGTTAATGTGCCAGTCGTCATAAAGTTTAAGTGACCTAATGGTGTTGATATTGGTTTCATTTGAAACTAATATGGTTGCAATTGAAACTAATAATAAAAAATAATAACAAAAAAAACCAGACAACAATGATTAAAGACCGTCTTTAAATCAATTTTTAGTCGGTTTTATCATCAATCGGTGGAGAGCAACGTGGCAGATTTATTTGAAAATCCAATGGGCCTAGATGGCTTTGAATTTGTGGAGTTTACCGCACCTGAGCGCGGTATCTTAGAACCTGTTTTCAGCTCAATGGGCTTTACCTTGGTTGCTAAACACAAGTCTAAAGCGGTTGAACTATGGCGCCAGGGCGACATTAATTTTATTACCAACTATGAGCCCAAAAGCCATGCATCTTACTATGCCGAGGAACACGGGCCTTCGGCCTGCGGGATGGCGTTTCGGGTTAAAGATGCGCATTTTGCGTACAACGCCTGTCTTGAAAAAGGCGCTCAACCGGTGCATGTTGATACTGGCCCGATGGAATTACGATTACCGGCGATAAAAGGCATTGGTGGTGCAACCTTATACCTTATCGATCGCTACCAAGGTTCTAACACCATTTATGATATTGACTTTGAGTGGATAGAGGGGGTCGACAAACACCCCAAAGGTTGTGGTTTTCACACCTTAGATCACCTAACTCATAACGTCTATCGAGGCCGAATGGCATATTGGGCAAAGTATTATGAAGATTTATTTAATTTTCGTGAAATCCGCTACTTTGACATTAAAGGGGAATACACAGGTTTAACCTCAAAAGCGATGACCGCGCCCGATGGTAAAATCCGTATTCCACTAAATGAAGAAGCGGGCGGTGGTGGCCAAATCGAAGAATATTTAATGCAATACAATGGGGAAGGTATTCAACATATCGCTTTTGCCTGTGATGACATTATTGCCTGTTGGGATAAATTAAAACAACAAGGCATCAAATTTATGACGCCACCCCCTGACACCTACTACGAGATGCTCGAAGCGCGTTTACCGGGTCATGGCGAGCCAGTAAAAGAGCTGCAAGCGCGTGGTATTTTACTCGATGGTACAACCGAAGGCGGACAACCTAAGCTGTTATTGCAAATTTTCTCTGATACTTTGCTGGGCCCTGTGTTCTTTGAGTTTATCCAACGAAAACAAGATGAAGGTTTTGGTGAAGGCAATTTTAAAGCTTTGTTCGAGTCGATTGAACGCGATCAAATAGAACGCGGTGTTATTAAAGCCGAAATCGAAAAAGCGTAGGTGCTCTATGGCTATTAAGCGAATTCATCATGTTGCATATCGTTGCAACGACGCCAAAGAAACGGTGGCGTTTTATCGCGATCTGTTGGGCATGGAATTTTTACTGGCGATTGCTGAAAACGAAGTTCCGTCAACGAAAGAGCCAGACCCTTATATGCATGTGTTTTTAGACGCAGGGCAGGGTAATGTGTTGGCGTTTTTTGAAATTCCCAATTCACCACAAATGGGACGAGATCAAAACACCCCATTATGGGTTCAACATATTGCTTTTGAAGTTGAGAGCATCGCGGAACTTGAAGATACCAAAGCTAAATTGGAAGCTGCAGGCGTTGAAGTTCTTGGGTTGACCGACCATACCATTTTTAAATCGATTTACTTTTTTGACCCCAATGGTCATCGTATTGAATTGGCTGCTAATACAGGTAAACCTGGGATGTTAGAGGAATTGAAACGGATTGCGCCTGACATGCTCGAAGAGTGGTCAAAAACCAAAAAGGCACCACAACATGCTGCTTGGTTACACAATGGTGAAAAATTTACAGGAAAATAATAATGAAACTTGCTTCGATAAAATCAGGTCGAGATGGTGCATTGCACCTTGTTAATAGCGACTTAACGCAAATGGTCAGCGTAAGTGATATCGCCCCTACCTTGCAACTGGCATTGGATAATTGGGGCCAGGTAGAGCAAAAATTAGCGCAAAGATATCAACAACTAGAAGCAGGAGAGCTAGACACTCTAGGGTTTGATCAAAACGCCTGTCACTCGCCATTACCAAGAGCATACCAATGGGCTGATGGCAGTGCTTATGTTAATCATGTTGAGCTGGTGCGAAAGGCCCGTAATGCCGAAATGCCAGCGTCATTTTGGACTGACCCGTTAATGTATCAAGGTGGTTCGGATAGCTTTTTAGCGCCTACCGATAATATTGTTATGCCCCAGAGCGAAGGTTTTGGCATTGACTTTGAAGCCGAAATTGCGGTGATCACCGATGACGTTCCGATGGGCGTTGACCCTAAGACAGCCTTGAATCATATAAAGCTAGTGATGATTGTAAATGACGTTTCATTACGAGGGTTGATCCCAGGTGAGCTTGCAAAAGGGTTTGGCTTTTTTCAGTCAAAACCATCCAGTGCCTTTAGTCCGGTGTGTGTCAGCGTGGATGAACTTGGCGAAGCATGGCAAGATGGTAAATTAGCCTTACCTTTGTATTCAAAATACAACGGCGAATTGTTTGGTAAGCCAGATGCTGGCGTTGACATGACGTTCGATTTTGGTCAGTTAATCGCACACGCTGCTAGAACTCGTCCTTTAGTCGCGGGTACCATTATTGGTTCTGGCACGGTATCGAATAAACTCAATGACGGACCAGGTAAACCGGTTAATGAAGGCGGCGTAGGTTACAGCTGTATTGCCGAAATAAGAATGATAGAAACCATTGAAAACGGTAGCCCGACAACCCCATTTATGGACTTTGGCGACACCATTGAGATGCAAATGTTGGATAAACAAGGCAACAGCATTTTTGGTGAGATTAAGCAACAAGTTGTAAAAACCAGTCACTAGGGAGTGAAAACAGAACCCGAAAAATATAATAAAAAAATGACACGATAAAATAACAATCAAATAAAAATAGGGTTCACCATTAAAACCGCTGGCGATTAACCAGCGGTTTTTTTTATTCGGCTTGTTCGGTTAGGTAATCCTGATAATTGGCCACCCCGAAATAGCGGATGGACTTTTTATGGGTCACTTTTTTGGCAATCAATTGCCCTCCCGCATAAATTTTGACGACTTGTTTGTCACCGTTTTTATCAACATCATAACTGTGCTGGTCATTAAGGCGTAAATTGTCAAACTCGGTTCGCATGATAAGTTTCATCGTGCACTAACGCTCCTCAAATCGGTATTTATTCGAGGATATGGTATCTGGGGTTCTTTGTCTACAATCTGGCTTTGCTGTTATATGCAATATCGCGGGCGCACCAGATAAGCTTGGCGCCACCGATAAACACAGTCGCTTGGCCATAAAAAAGGCCCTTGCAAGAAAGCGCCTTTGTAAATGTAAAGAGCAAAACAAATTTTAGAAATTAATCGTGGTGACGGTTTCCGCTTCGATCACGACATTTTGGCTGGGTTCAATAAAGCTCACATCGTTTGGTGCTAAGGTGTCATTGGAACAACTCATAACCGCGGTATATGTTATGCCCGCCATAATGTAGCCAATCTCATAGCTAAAATTATTGGCGCCATCAGAGAGTATATTGGCTGTTGCATACGGTGGGTTTGAGCCTTCTGGATCTGAAATGTCACTGATCTCGGTTATGGCAACATCAGCACCTTCATATAAGTAAACCGTACCAACGCTTTCACCCTCGGCCTGGCCGGTTGTACAGCCACTTGCTAAGGCGGCCTCTGAGTTTAAAAATTCAACCGAAACAGAACCTGATAATGTGCCGACTTCTGTGTTATTGACTAAGCGGATGCCTGTGGGCTTGAGTTTATAGCCTTCTTTACCCTTGGCATTTACCATGGATTTTTTTAAGTCAAATTCGAGGGTATAAGCCGCGTTTCCACCTTGAGCAAAGGTCAGGGTATTAACCAGCTTTAACTCATTAGAAGGCACCTCAACAGGGATTTCTTCGCCGGTAACGGCATCAATGGCATAAGATCCTGTGCTCATCACCACCCGCATTTTGTAGTCACCCGGTAGGATTTGCGCATCTTGAACCAAGGTTTGAGCGTCATCACCAATGAAATCCATAACATTGATTCCGCTCGTATTGGTTGCATCTGGGCAGATACTGTTGGCATTGATCATCTCTGAATTATCACCAACGGTTAAAACAACGTCTTCGCCTTCACCTGTAGGCTTAAGTTCGACAGAACTAAAACAAATAAATAAATCGCTGATTTCATCAACAGGCGCATCACTGACACCTAATGAAAAAGAAGCGAATTCAGTATTATCGCTATCATCGTCGCTTGAACACCCAAGCAACAGGGTTAAAGAAGAGGCTAAGGCTAGAGAAAGGTAGAGCTTATTGGTTTTAAGTGAACGCATAACAAAATCCCGCTAATTTTAATCACAATCCAATTATAGTCTAGTGTGATTAAACGCTGAATCATAGCGCTACTCTGTTTCTATATTGTTGCTTGCCTTAAATAACAAAAAGCAAGGTAAAGCCAAGCTACTTATTATTTTTTTTGTTCGAGCGGGTGTTGCTACTAATAAATGCACTAGGCAACAATTCAACTCCCACAGATGATGCAACTTTGATCAGAATGGGAATGGTTATGGGGGCGAACGGTAAAATTGCAAACACCCCTAATCCGACCCCTTTTAAGAGGTCAAAAAATTGCTGATTCGCGGCTTTAATTTCACTGTCGCTGGCTTGGCGCTGAGTATACTTGTGGTATATTTTCAGCATGTCTTTGGTTTCTTGTTTTTCTTGGTTTAACGCAAACTTCAGGGCGATCATTTGGCGCTTGAGTGTATACACACTGCGTTTTCGTTTAAGCCTGATGGTCCGAATTGGAGCTTTTAAAATGAACGCCCTGAGTTTCATATAATTACTTTTTCACTCGCGTAAAGGCTAATGTGAATAAGCCTGCCAATAGCCAAAAGTTAAGACTACCACCTGAAGAGTCTTTGTCTTCATTGGTATCACTGGTCATTGGTGGTAGCTCAGGTTGGGTATCAACATTACTATTAACCACAGTCACGGATTCAATCATCACTAAGTGCTCATTGGTGATCTTTTCATCTTCAGCCGGTTCGGTTTGCAATGGTAGCGCCGCTAATGCTCCGCCTAGGTTATAGGTTTTTAGGTTATTAATAGCGTCAATAATTTCCATACCTTGCTCATCAACTACGCCAAATACGGTAAAACCGCCATTTTGATAGTCTAAGTTACCACTGTTATCATCCATATTAAAAAACCACTGGTTGGTAGCGCTGTTTTCTTTTCCTCCCAGTTTCGCCATCGCAATGGTGCCTCTAACGTTAGAAAATACTGGCTCGTTAACCACAGGATCGTGAGATTCAACATTCTCTAGTTTATTGTCTTCTTGGTTAAAGACAAAACCACCACCTTGAGTGATAAAGCCATCCACTGAGCGATGAATTATGGTGTTGTTATAGGCTTGCTCATTGACATATTGAAGAAAGTTTTCAACTGTTTCTGGAGTATGGTTATCAAGCAGATTTACTTCAAAATCGCCTTGTGAAGTTTTAAATAATACAATGGTCGCTTGGGCTGAATGAGTCCAAGCAAAGGCTAAAAGCAATAACGAGGTTATTGCAGAGAATCGTGATAATTTCATTTTGTTTACTACCTTATGGATGAAATCTTAGATGTCATCCCGTTTTGCATGGGGCAAAAATAGGGGGTATGACAACTATTTATTAGTATCAGCACGGAGCTTATATGATATTGAATCTTGAATCTAGCTTGTTACCATCAGATTACACTTAATTACAGCTAACAAATGTAAAGACTATCATCCACAGATCTTTGGGTCTTATATGTATTGGCATCATGTTGGCTGTTAGCGCTATCCATTTTCAGCATCAACTAGGGTGCTTAATAGGTTGTTCTACACTTTGCACTCAGGCATAGTTAGGATGTTTTTTTCAATTGCTAATAGATAGGTGTTTCTAATGTCTTCAACTACTTATGTTCCAACTAGCCTCAAAGGCTTTGCTTTAAACCTGATCGAGGATATGGAAGCCGACATCGAGCAAAGATTAAATTTCACCACCAAGCCATTACCGGTACTCAAACCTGGCCAAGTTTTGGTGAAAATGTTGGCCTCACCGGTAAATCCATCCGATTTGGTTTACTTAATGGGGCAGTACGGCTTACCGTCACAACACGACAAGATTGCGGGTTTTGAAGGTTGTGGAGAAGTCATTGACGCCAATGCCGGGATCTATGGAAAATGGCTATTGGGTAAACGCGTCGCCCTCTCAGCAGAGCCTGGTGGCGATGGTCTGTGGAGTGACTATGCGATTACCCAAGCGAACTATTGCTTACCGGTACGCAAAGATATTTCAGATCAACAAGCATCGACGTTAATTGTCAATCCATGCACCTCCGTATGTTTGGTAGAAAAGGCAATTGAACTGGGTAGCCCAGCCATTGTGTTAAATGCCGCCGCGAGTCAAGTTGGCAAGGGGGTGATTCGTTATGCCAAAATGAGAGGGCTTAAAACTATTGCCACTGTTCGCTCGGAAAAAAATAAGCAGGTGTTAGAGCAATTGCAGGCTGATGTTGTTATTAATACCCAATACCCAGACACTGAACAGCAGTTATCAGAAGCCTGTCATCGCTTAAATGCGACCGTCTTTTTAGATGCTGTTGCCGATATAGATACCGCCAAGACATTATCTTGTATGCCGAAAAACTCAACGGCCATCGTATATGGTCGGTTAACCGAAACACTCAGCCCTTTTGGCGGTCAATATGGGGTCGGGGATTTGATTTTTAGAGGTCAACGAATTGAAGGTTTCTGGCTCGCCACACATATGCGAAATGCCAAGCCATGGCAAATATTAAGCCTGAGCCGCAAAGTGCAAAAGTTGTTTGCACAAGGCGTTTTTAAAACCGACATCTATGGGGTGTTTAATCAAGCGCAGTTTATCGAAGCACTCAGTCATTACAGTAAGCATAAAAGCGATGGTAAAGTTATTTTAAGGTTTGATTAAATCCTTTGAGCTTCACTGGCTAACTTTTGTAAAGTGATTTTTGCTTGTTAAAAATCACTTTGCACCTTTGCACCTTTGCACCTTTGTACTTTGTACCTTTGTACTAACGTTTTCATTTAAATTTGGCTGTCGTTCATTCAGTTACCTGTGTGAATGCTTATGCCATTAATTTGTCTTTCTATTCTTTTTTGGGTGTTGTTGTCGAGGCGCTAACACGCTATTAAGTAGCGAAGCAAACTTGAATTGTTGTCATAAATTTTTACATTATTTATTTTTCTTCACGTTAACCATACATTAGAGCCTGGTAGAACGGCAGTTGGCGTGGGTGGAATGATTTTTGCTTTCATCCGATTTGAACACGATTGTTCACGAGAAACTATTGAATAAAATAATAATACTTGGTGTTAGTGCTGAATAAATAATCATAAGTTATCATTAACATCGTTAGTTTAGCTCAGGGACTTGCCAGCATTTTTATTGGATTATCACAAAATTAACGACTTTAGCCTTCGTATTGTTATTTGCTGAATTTCTAATTTCTCGAAAACTTCAATTATTTCGGAGAATTTTAATGATAGGCAAACGACATCTCTTCACCACGATGAAGGGTATTAAACAGGTACCTATAATTAGTGCCACTTTAATTTGTTCACTAGCGTTTAATTTGGCCGCGGCCGATTTATCTGTATCAGAACATAAATTTAGCTCCCAAAGCGTACTGATCCCTAGTGAAAATATTGTAAAAGGACAACCCGTTACCTCAGGTGGTAAAGATACGTACATTGTCCGCCTTAAAGACCCTGCGATTGCCAGTTATCAAGGTGATATTGAGGGTTATGACGCCACTAATGCAAAAGCATCGGGTAATTTCTTTATAGATGGCAACGCCAAAGCCACTAAAAAATATCATAAATACTTAAAATCAAAACAAAAGAAGTTTCTCGAAAATAGTAAACAAGCTATTGGGCGAGAATTAAAAGTCAAATATACCTATCAGCATGCCTATAATGGCGTCGCTATGGAGCTTTCTGAAGTGGAAGCAAAACAATTAGCACATCAACCAGACGTCATTTCGGTTGTCAAAGAAAGAGTTGAGTATCCGACAACAGATGCCGGTCCAGCCTGGATAGGGGCGCCAACTCTGTGGAATTCCAACGATCCAAACCGCAAACAAAAAGGGCTTAAGGGCTATCAGCATAAACCCGATTTTCGCTTTGGTTCAAAAGGCGAAGGTAGCGTTATCGCTATCTTAGATTCGGGCATTAATCATGATCACCCGTCGTTTGCAGATATTGGTGGTGATGGTTATGACCATACCAATCCTTTAGGCAGTGGCAATTACATCCCTGATAGTTATTGTGATGTGGTTAATCCAGACTTTTGTAATGATAAATTAATCGGTGCATGGGACATGGTGCAGTCTCCTTTTGATCCTAATGCTCCTGAAGACAGTGATGGGCATGGCAGCCATACCGCCAGCACCGCGGCTGGTAACGTGCTAACCGATGCCACTATTTATGCACCTACAACCGAACTAGAAAGTGAAATTTCAGGGGTGGCACCACACGCCAATATTATTGCTTATGATGTCTGTATCGACTCCTGTCCAGGCTCTGCATTATTGGCTGCAATTAATCAGGTGGTGATTGATTCTTCATACTTACCCAATGGTATTCAAGCATTAAACTATTCGATTTCTGGCGGAGGCGATCCGTATTCAGATCCCATTGAATTGGGTTTTTTAAATGCCAGTGCTGCGGGAATTTATGTAGCCGCATCTGCGGGTAACTCTGGTCCAGCGGCCAATACCGTGGCTCACTTAGGTCCGTGGGTGAGTACGACAGGAGCAATGACCCATAATCGAGCTATCGTAAATGTCTTATCAGGTTTGATTGCTGATAACGGTAGCCTTGATGCCATTACGGGCGCAGGATTTACCAGTGCTTATGGTCCTGCCCCTATTGTCTATGCTGGTGATTATCCAACGACTAATGGAAGTGCTAATGATGTTGAGCCCGAGCAATGTCTTGAACCCTTTCCTGCAGGCACATTTTCCGGTGAAATAGTGGTTTGTGATCGCGGCTCTATTGCTCGGGTTGCTAAGGGTGCCAACGTACTCGCTGGTGGTGCTGGTGGCTTTATTCTAGCCAATGACCCAGGCAATGGAGAATCGGTTGTTGGCGATGCGCATTTTTTACCGGGTATCCATATTGGCCATACCGATGGTAGCGCGTTAAAAGACTGGATAGCGAATGCCGAAAACCCAATGGCTCAAATAGATGGCTTTTCAGTCAATTTAGATCCAAGCAATGGCGATATTATGGCTGGTTTTAGTTCCCGAGGTCCTAATACTAAAATCAGTGTACTAAAGCCTGATATCTCAGGTCCAGGAGTCGGTATTAAAGCCGCAATAAATACCAGCAATGAAGCTGAACCTGCTGAATTTGGCTTCTTGTCAGGCACTTCGATGTCGAGTCCTCATAATGCCGGCAGTGGGGCTTTAGTCAATAGTTTGACCGATTGGACACCTTTTGAAATTAAGTCCGCCTTAATGATGACATCTAAAAGCCAAGATACGTTTAAAGAAGATGGTGTTACGCCTGCCGATTGGTTTGATTTAGGCGCCGGTCGAATTGATTTAGAAAAAGTTTTAAATGCGGGTTTAGTTTTAGATGAAACCCCTGAAAACTTCCTTAATGCTGATCCGAGTATAGGCGGTGATCCAAGCACCTTAAATCTTGCAAGTATGCAGTCAAATTTGTGTGTTGGAGAGTGCACGTGGACACGAGTTGTAACAAATGCCACAGACAAGCATCAGGTCTGGCATTTAAATGGTCAAAGTGATTCTATGGACATTAGCGTTTATCCCAAGAAGCTAGCATTAAATCCAGGAGAAGATGCGACCATTACCATTACAGCCAATACACTGCAATCACCCGAAGGTTGGAATTTTGGCCAAATAAATTTAATCCCAGCAAGAAATCATCTGAGTGACTTACATATGCCAATAGCTGCAAATGTCGCAAGATCGACCAGCATCAATTTGGCTAAAACCGTCAGTAGCGAAAACACATTACAAGGTGATGTTGTTACTTATGAAATCAGTGTGACTAATGGTCAACTAGCCGATCCGATTGATATTTTTGATCAGTTACCTGAAGGCGTTGTCCCTGTGCCCGACAGTCTTTCAACCTCTATTTTAAATGGGGTTGAATTGTCTGCTGCTATGATGGCTGAAGATTCTGTCACCTGGCAGGTACAATTAGACACCGGCAATATGTCTTTGGTGCCCAGTCCTGCGCCATTTGGATTTTATCCATTAAGTTGGCTTGGTGTTGCACCGCTGAGTTTACCTGGGAATTGTGATGATGGGGGATCAATTTTTCAAGGACTGCCTAGCTTTGATTTTGCGGGTAACAGTTATTCATCCGTTATCATGTCGGTTAATGGTGGCATTGAAGTTGGAACAGCATCAAGTCAAGCGTTACCAGCATCACCGCAATTGTTACCAGATCCTGCGGTGCCAAATAACATCGTGGCGCCTTATTGGACGGATTTGAATCTATGTGATGGCGGTAACTGGTATGTCGCCGTGCTCAATGCGGGTCCTGCTCAATTTATTGTCTTCGAGTGGGAGAATGTGCCTTTTTATAACAACCCAAATACAGCCTCATTCCAAATTTGGATATTGGTGGGCTCTGAACAGATGTGGATTGCCTACGGTGATGTAGCATCAAGCCCTTACCCTGTTAGCGTTGGTGTAGAAAATGATAATGGTACTCTAGGCGGCTCTTATGAAGGGGAGCCTGGTTTAGAGGCGTTGGCTTTATCCCGAAGCATAGGGGGCACAGCCACATTAACGTTTGATGCCACCATCGAAAGTTGTGATAAAAAAGAACCGTTTAAAGTTAATAATGTCACGCTGACTAGCGCGGATGTGATTGAAAAAGCGTATGCAACATCTGGGTGTAGTGACACTGAACCAAAACAAAAATAAGGTGATCCTTAGTAGGTGCAATGCGTTTAACTAAAAAGGGCGCCTATATGGCATAAAAGAGGCTTGTGTTTATCCACAAGCCTCTTTTTTATTTAATAAAACGCCTGCAGACCCGTTTGCGCTCGGCCTAGAATCAAACCGTGAATATCGTAGGTACCTTCGTAGGTATTAACGGTTTCTAGGTTGATCATATGACGACAGACATGAAACTCATCACAAATTCCATTGCCTCCATGCATATCTCTGGCATGGCGTGCAATTTCAAGCGCTTTGCCACAGTTATTTCGTTTAATTAACGAGATCATACTGGGCTCAAATGTTTTATTATCAATTAATTGGCCTACTCTAAACGCGGCTTGTAGCCCTAGAGTGATTTCAGTTTGCATATTGGCCAGTTTGGTTTGAAAGAGTTGCGTTTGTGCTAATGGGCGACCAAATTGACTGCGCTCTAGACCATATTGGCGAGCTCGATGCCAACAATCTTCGGCAGCGCCCATAACCCCCCATGCAATACCATAACGCGCCATATTTAAACAGCTAAAAGGACCTGTTAATCCGCGTACATCTGGAAACATGTTCTGTTCAGGAACAAAAACATTATCTAATACGATTTCGCCGGTGATCGACGCTTTTAGTGACATTTTGCCGTTTATTTTTGGGGCAGATAAACCCGGCATGCCTTTTTCTAAAATAAAACCACAAATTTGATTATCGTGAGCTTCACTTTTTGCCCATACAACAAACACATCGGCGATGGGGGCATTGGTGATCCAGGTTTTATTGCCAGTTAATTGATAACCACCAGCAACCTTTTTGGCGCGAGTGGTCAAACTATTAGGATCAGAACCGGCATCGGGTTCGGTTAAACCAAAACAACCGATTAGCTCACCAGTAGCCAGCTTGGGGAGATATTTTTGCTTTTGATAGTCGCTGCCCCAAGTATAAATAGGGTGCATCACCAAGGAGGATTGCACACTTAAAGCGCTACGATAAGCGCTATCAACGCGTTCGACTTCACGCGCAATAAGGCCGTAGCTAATGTAAGAGACCCCCGCACAACCATAATCATCAATCGTTGCGCCGAGTAAGCCAAGTTCACCAAACTGACGCATTATCTGAGGGTCAAAGTGTTCGCGTCTGTTTGCTTCAATAACCTCTGGTTGCAGTTGCTGCTGGCAAAAGTCTCTGGCCATGTTTTGGATCATCCGCTCATCTTCAGTAAGCTGTTGGTCTAAAAGCAAAAGGTCTTGCCAATTTGACGTTACGACGTTCATCTTTAAGTCTCTTATTATTATTGTTTGGTCGATATTAGCGTATTGTTTTCGAGTTGTTAATTGAAAGTTGCACGCTGTTTGATGGTTATCAAATTTGTCTGTAAATGCGGGGAAATACTCATTAATGCTTTATCGAATAAACTGTATATTCACGCTTACTGAGCAAAAACTTAGTGGGATTGGTATTTGGCAAACGTTAGGTAAACAAAAGGGCGCTCAATAGCGCCCTTATTTATATAATACAGTCAGCTATGAGCTGTATTATTTTTTCAAGGTCTCAAAGACAAATTCTTTCGGTGGCGTCGCGCCCATTAAGTGTTTAACAAAATAATCCCAACGCTTGCGCATCATAAACGGCTCGCGGGCAAAACCATGACCACGATTTGGCAACATGATCATATCAAAGTCTTTATTGGCGGCGATTAGCGCTTCAACAACCACCAAGGTGTTATAAGGTGGTACATTGGTATCAGTGGTGCCATGAGCAATTAATAATTTACCTTTTAGGTTTTCAACGTCAAGTTGGTTGGCTTGGCTGTCGTAATTGGTGCTACCGTCTTCGTTGGTTTCTAATAAACCATGCCATTTTTCGCCCCATTCATCGGCGTAGTTGCGATTGTCATGGTTACCGGCTTGAGAGACCGCCACACTGTAAAAATCAGGGTAAGTTAATAAGGCTCGAGTAGAAGCGAAGCCACCACCAGAGTGTCCCCAAATCCCAACTTTGGTTGCATCAATGTAGTTGTGTTTTTTCGCCAATTGTTTAATCGTGGCAACCTGATCTGGAATACCACTATCGCCCATGTCACCATAATAAAATTCATGGAAGCTCTTGCTACGACCAGGGGTACCCAAGGCATCAATTTCAATTACTATAAAGCCCAGTTCCGCGATGGCTTGGTTATCACCACGAGCGGCTCTAAAGTGACGACCTCGGATTGAGCCTACTTGTGGCCCAGGGTATAAGTAATTAACGACGGGATATTTTTTGCTAGGGTCAAAGTTTGACGGTAAGTACATTAATCCATAAATGTCTTCTTGGTTATTTCTATCTTTAACCACAAATGGTGTTGGTGGTTGCCAACCTGTATTGGTTAATTTGCTGATATCCATCGTTTGCACAATAAAGCTGTGGTTATCTTCGATGCGACCAACAGAGCTAATTTCGGCTTCGTTGTAGGTGGATGCGCGATCCAAAAAGTACTTGCCATCTTTACTCAAACTGATTCGATGATGCTTTTTTTCAGGTGTTAATAAGGTGATTTTAGCGTCATCAAGATTTGCTTTATACAGGTAATGAAAATAAGGGTCTCCACCTTCACGGCCAGCGCCGATAAACGTGATATTGCCCGTGTTTTGATTAACATCGAGCAATTCAATAACAGTCCAATCGCCTTGCGTCAGTTGTTTTTTGACCTTACCTGTTTTGGCGTCAATCAAGTAGAAGTGGCCCCAATCCGAGCGTTGTGAAAACCATAATATTTCATTGCGTTGATCAAGGTAACGCCAACTGATGGCATTAACCCCAGACTCGAAAAATGTGGCTTCTGTTTCGGTAAAAACAGTGTTCACTTTACCGGTGCTGGCGTTGGCAAATTTAAGCGTTGCTTGTTTGTGATCGCGAGAAGATGAAACAAAAGCAAAGTGGCTACTATCTTCAGACCAGTCAATATCGAACAAGGTGCCATCCCAATCGGCGACATGGTCAGTGATGGTCGAGCGATGCTCGTCAGCAGGCATATCAAGCGGGATCACTTTCGCGTTGTCCACATCAATTACGACTCGATGAATTTTAAAAATGTGTTCATCGCCAGGTAATGGGTATTTCCAAACATCAATGTCTGGGTGACCAACAGATGTAGAGACAACGGCCATGTCTCCAACGTTGCGACCATCGTGCTTAAAGGTGGTGAGCTTTTTGCTATCTGGTGACCACTTTAATACTGGCTTATTGCTTCTGATCCAACCCGCATTGTTGGTGCCGTAGCCAAAATTTTCTTCCCCATCTGTGGTTAGCTGAGTAAGTTCTTGGTTGGTTAAGTTTTTCAGCCATAAGTTATTATCTTTGATAAAAACCGACTTGCTGCCATCGGGAGATACGAACTCATCGGCATTGACTTCGTGGCTATCTGGCTGACAGACATAGGCGCTTAAGTCACATAAAAAACGGTCTTTGTTGATTCGAACTTTCAGTTTGCCTTGTTTATCTAACATAACTTGGCGTAGTGGTAACTTATTTTGTGCAACCTCAGAGTTACTAATATCGGCAAGAGCGCTTGCAAGTTTGGCATGATCAAAGGCTAGTGATTGCTGCTGAGATTTTGCATCTACGCGATAAAACCGATAACCATCTTCAATATTGGTGCGATAGTATAATTGGTTATCTTGTGTCCAACGAGGGTAATCTAAGGTACCGGTAACCAATTTATTGGTATTGACGGCGAGTGTTTGTTCTGCTCGTTGATAGTCTTGTTCGGTTAATTGCTTAGCAAAGGCGCTACCACACAATAAGGCGTTTAGCGCTAATAAAGGCAATAATTGTTTCATTTTAGGAACCTTTTATTGTTGTCATTTTTTCTTCAAAGCTTATCAGATGCACTACTATGCAAGCATTGTGAAGAGTATGAGTTTGATGCTACCACAATTGGCGTAAAAAATAATGCAATGGTTACGTGGATGTTGCTAACTTGTTTTTTATTTAACGTCAAACTGGTTAAATCCTTATCAGCCATTGCCCAGCAAAGAACTTTAAGGGTAGTGAGCAATCGACGGGATAATTCATGGTAATAGGTAAACAAAGTATGGTAAGTCTATTACTCTAGTGCTCAATATGTATTAAAGCAGCAAAGAATATAAGCGCATCAGTTTAAAGACCGATTGGTGCGCGTTAAATCATCGCTTTGAAAAGGTTCAAATAAGAGAAAGGTAATGTTAAACAGACAACGAGAGATCACGTTAAGATTTTTAGCCGAGCCACAAGACGTTAATTTTGGTGGTAAAGTTCATGGTGGGGCGGTAATGAAATGGATTGATTTAGCCGCCTACGCATGCGCCGCAGGTTGGAGTGGTAAGTATTGCGTTACCGCTTACGCAGGTGGGATTCGGTTTATTGCTCCCATTCACGTCGGTAGCTTGGTTGAAGTCAACGCCAAGGTTATTTATACCGGTAACTCATCGATGCATATCGCGATTGAAGTAAGTGCAGGTGACCCAAAATCGGCGGCGCGTATTACCACCACCAACTGTATTGTGATTATGGTAGCGGTTGATGAGCAAGGTCAAAAAGCTCGAATCGAACAATGGATACCGGTTACCGAAGAAGATAAACAGCAACATCAAACCGCCATTAAACTGATGGAAATGCGCAAGCAAATCAGTGAAGAAATGCAAATATTTTCCTAATCGTCTGAGCACAACAAGTTTTTATGGTTTGCTACTTTTGCTCTTTGGTTAAAAAAACATAAACAATTCAATGGTGGATATAAGGTTTAAAAAAGCATGCAAAATAATGCAGTAAACCAAGTTTTGAGTTTTATAGCGCACATAACCAAAGAGCAGGGCAGCAATAGATAAAATCGCTAAAGTAGCAATATCGTATTGAATATGAATCATGGTGAACACCAAACTGGTGACAATAATGGTCCCTGTTACCCCAAGGCGTGTGTTAACCAAACGTCCGTACGCGAGTCCCCTAAAAATCAACTCCTCTACGATTGGGGCAATGATACATACCGCCAAGATGGTCGCGAATAAGTCAAAACCTGTATTAACCTGGGCCTTTAATTGCAACATGAAAGCCGGCATGTCTAGCGCGAATATATGATAGAGCGCACTTTCCAGCCCATAACAGACAACCCCAACCGCCAATACTTTCATTAAGGTGCGGCTATTGATCGGTTTTATCGCCAAAAACTGCAAGGGAAATGCTTTATTCGAAGGTCCCATGGCGACTTTTAAAAAAGGTAAAGTGCATAGCGCCGATAACACTCCAATTGACGCCATGAACGCTGGGCTGAACGTTACTTGTTCAATGTGCGGCGCACTAAATCCATAAACACTTAAGCCAATGGTAAATAGCAAGGTAAAAATAATTTGAATGCCAAAGACTAAAAATAGCACCCACAAGAGCGTGGTAAACGGGGAATACTGTTGGTGAGTTAAGTTGCTCATCTGATCGTCCTTATCTGAGTCACTATGTGTCATTACATTTTGTGTCCATTTAACTAATCTTTATGCTAAAACGATATAAAAGCAAGGCATTGAAAACTTTTAAATGAGAATAATGGCTTATAGCGCATCGATGATTTTAGCTCAATGTATCTTGAGACTAAAAACCGTTCAACTTTTCAGCGGACCTATTGAGCGCAATTTAGTATCAATTGAGTTAGGGGCATGGTACTTGATAAGAAGCAAAAAATGAAAGTTACAACAACACGAAATAATTAAAATAACCTTATAGGGAACGCTAGTGAAACGAATTAAATTAAGAACCATCGCCTCATGTGGCTTGGTTGCGGTGACTATCCCATTGCTCAATGCCTGTGGTGGCAGTAGCAGCAAAGAAGAGACGCCACAGCCTCCCACACCTGCTGTCGATACGCGAGCACCTGTTATTGAATTAAGTGGCGGGTCAGCAATAATGCACGAACAAGGGCATGACTTTCTTGACCCTGGAGCCAGTGCTATCGATGAAACCGATGGTGACGTTACAATAAGCGTCAGCGGTACGGTCGGCGTTGCGCCAGGTGATTACACCCTAACCTATACGGCAACGGATGCGGCAGGTAACACCAGTAGCATAACTCGGGTAGTGACGGTTGCTGATACCACCATGCCGGTGATTACGTTAACTGGTGCGGCGAGTATTGAAATCGCTCACGATCAAACCTTTGTTGACCCAGGCGCGAGCGCGACCGATAACATTAATGGTGACTTGTCAGTTACCATAACGGGGACTGTTGGTCGAGATGCTGGTGAATATGTATTAACCTACACTGCCGCCGATGCGGCGGGTAATCAGGTTGCGATTACCCGCACAGTTACCGTATTAGCTGCTCCTAGCGAGGTGATACCGCCACCGGCATCCGGTGATGATTATCAGGTACTAAGTGCAGGTCTTGTTGATGCAAAGTGGGATGCAGGCATCAAAGCGTTTGATTCTGTCTTAGACTGGAGTGATTGTGGCTTTAGCGGTGGCACACCATGTGAAAGCATCAGCTGGCAGGTGGTAGATGATGCTATACGTGGTCAAGTATTATCGGTTAAACACTCCGCTTCAGGAGATATGGCGGGGCTTTTTGTTGCCGCCACCGATGGTTTGGATTTAACTGATTACCGTTCAGGCGATTTAGAGTTTGACATCAAAGTGGTCTCTGGTGATAGCAACATCACCGTAAAACTTGATTGCCATTTTCCATGTACATCAGGTGAAAAGCAAATTGGCTCAATAGGGGCCAACGGTTGGCAAAGCGTAACATTACCTGTGGCGGACTTTATTGCTAGCGGCCTAGATATTCGCAAAGTAAATACTGGCATTGTAATTTGGGCAACAAATCACACCGACACCGAGTTTTTACTCGATAACGTGCGCTTTACCGGCTTTGTTGAAGGCGGTGGTGAGGTTGTTCGACCGCCAGTCAATGTAAATTATACCTTAATGCACTATGGTGCCGGTAATGTGTCGGACACCATCAACCCAGCAAGCTATCGCTGTGTAAATGATTATGGTAGCTGGATTTACAACGCCGGTGTTGTCGAACCCGGCATTGCTGCTTGTGATAGCAATACAGGTATTCCAACGGGCACACCAACACCTATCACCCCACAATTAACGGGCGCGGCGAAAGATAAACCAACACCAACGCACAAATGGTGGGGCTCTATTCCATTTATGGGTGAAATGCGGGTAGGTGATGCCAATACGGCATCTTACATTACCCCAGATCCTCTTATGGCACGTGTCACCGAGCGAGGTGTGCGCTTGATGGGTATTCCATCGGGGCTATCTGTGTTAGGTAACGAGTTTGGTTACCGCATCCCAGATCCATTTGAAGAAGTCTTTGACGGCGTAGCGATTGCCAACAGTGCCCACAGTAATATGGATGCAATGTTAAAAGACTACAGCGACGGCAGTGTGACGGTCGCCTGGTTTAGTGGCAATACTGAAGTAATGGAAGCGACCTTTGTTCATGGTTCTCCTTATGTTTACTTCAAATCATTTGATGGTGATATTGTATTAAAAACATTACGCCCAGATGGGGGTGAAAAAGGCATTTTCTACCAGCAAGACAATAGTCTTGGGGTGTGGACCAGTGTCGCTGGAAGCACCAATTATTACTTACTGACCGGTGAAGGTGAAACCCAATTTACTAACATCGAAGGCAATGAAATTATCATTGCTAATTCAGCTAAAGAGCTCACCCTAAGCTACTTACCTACGCAAGCGACACCAGCGGACGCTATGGTGCAATTTTTTGAGCGACATGCACGTAATGTGGTGGCAACAGTGAACATTGGTTATGATGTCAATCGTGATAACAATGAAGTGACGGTAAGCCACCAATACTTAGATACAAACGGTTTACCTGTGACCACAGTAACGGGTATGCACCCTCTGCATTGGAAACACGCTCAGCAAGTAACCTCAGCGTATCAAACGCGTTCTGCGCGTGGCATCATCAAGTATGTGGAGCAATCAGGTTTTGATTATCAAATTCCTTACATTGGTGTGTTGCCAAGCTTACCAACCATTGATCAAAGTTTTGACAATGCAAGCTTAACAGCGTTAGTTGATGACTTCATTGCGCAAGGTGAGGGCAACTGGAATACCCATACCGACACCTATTGGGCAGGTAAGAATTACGGTAAAGTGGCAGAGCTTATTGCTATTGCCGATCAAGTCGGCTTAACCGCGCAAGCAACGCAATTACGCAACTGGTTAAAAGCCGAGTTAGAAGATTGGTTTACCGCCGAAACGGATGCGCAATTAGACCAAGTGAAGTACTTTGTGTACGACGATACCTGGAACACTTTACTTGGACTAGAAGAATCGTTTATGAGCCACCAAATGCTCAATGATCATCACTTTCATTACGGTTATTTTGTTCGAGCTGCGGCTGAAATTTGTCGTGTTGACCCCCTATGGTGTGGCGATGATCAGTTTGGTCCCATGGTGGATTTATTAATTCGTGATTATGCCGGTAGTAAAGACGATGAGATGTTTCCATATTTACGTAACTTTGACCCAGCCAATGGTTTCTCATGGGCATCCGGGAAACTGAACTTTGCCCGAGGCAACAATAATGAGTCAACTTCAGAGGCGGCTAACGCTTACGGTGCGATTGTGTTATATGGGATGATTAAAGGCGACCAAGAATTGGTTGAAAAAGGCATGTACATGCACGCCTCAACGACGGCGACTTATTGGCAATACTGGAACGACATTGATGGTTATAAAACTAATGATGCCGAGATGCGTAATTTCCCTGCGGGTTATGACAAAATCACCACCTCCATTATTTGGGGCGACGGTGGGGTTTTCTCAACGTGGTTTAGTGGCGCACCTGCACACATTCTAGGTATTCAAGGTTTACCGATTAACTCATTAGTTTTCCATGTTGGCTTATATGAAGAGTACATGAAAGATTACGTCACCTTGGGACTGACCGATTCAAGCAATGGCAAACCATCTGGATTAGTTGAAGATCACTGGCGTGATATTTGGTGGAACTTATGGGCATTAAATGATGCTCCAGCAGCTCTAGCAGATTATCAGTCGATGGCGCATTACAATCCAGAAGCGGGCGAAACCAAAGCGCATACCTATCACTGGCTACATACCATGAACCAACTGGGTCATGTAAAAGCTTATGATGTCAGCGCCGATCACCCGGCTGCGGTAGTGTTTAGTAAAAACGGGGTAAAAACCTACGTCATTTACAATTACACCAATGATAACCTGGTGGTGAAATTCAGCGATGGCCACTCGGTTACCGCAAACCCTAACGGCTTTACGGTTGAATCAAAATAATGCGATAAGCTTTTAACGCATTTAGGCGCTGATTACGTCAGCGCCTTTTTTATTCGACACTGTTTAAAAGCGTTTCTATCTGCTCAAAAATATTTACCGAAAGTTGATCTTCAGGTTCTATCCAACAGCCATTGGCATAGCTTTCAAAATGTAAAATAAAGTGCCCTTGTTGAAAGCGAAAGCGAAAGTATTCTCTGTCCGCCCCTATCACATGCTCTGATATTTTAGCCGTTGGTAATTTGGCAAATATCTGTTGTGATAACGCCTCAATGTCTTCTTGTTGCCACCAACTTGAAAACCTAAGACCAATGACCTCGTTATCTTGGCGCTCTATTGACATTAACTGCTGCATGAAATTTCCATATGCTTGCCCCATTGTGGTGGCGGTTCGGCAAATCGTTGATCTTCAGGTCGTTGAGTATACGGTGTTTCCAAAACCGATAATAGGGTATTAAGTTCACTGTAATCGCCAGCTTCAGCGTGCTCTATAGCTTGTTGAGCAAGGTAATTTCTTAATACGTACAAGGGGTTACTTTGATTCATTTGTTGCCAACGTTGCTGGTCGGTTAAGGTCTCTTTACGAAGACGCCCGCGGTATAGCTTTAGCCATTCAAATATATCATTAGTGTTTGAAAATAAAGCTAAAAATTGTGGGCAGTGATGATTGTTGTGATCGTCAATGCGAATTTGATTCAAGTATCGAA
This sequence comes from Thalassotalea sp. 273M-4, assembly GCF_041410465.1. Taxonomy (NCBI): domain Bacteria; kingdom Pseudomonadati; phylum Pseudomonadota; class Gammaproteobacteria; order Alteromonadales; family Colwelliaceae; genus Thalassotalea; species Thalassotalea aquiviva. The sequence goes on along the minus strand of NZ_CP166961.1, from coordinate 3,179,595 downwards.
AGGCAAGGGTATAATCGACTTTATCATTTCTTAACAAACGAAGAAATTCAGACAACAGCGGTCGGTCATCATAATTATGCTGAGCGAGACCAAATTTGGATTGCATCAAGGCAAGGTAGGTGCGAACTAAGGTCGGCTCGTAGCGGCTTAATGCGGTTTCGATCTGCTCTTTCTCTAACCAGCCTGAAAAAGTATAAGCCAGCGCATTGAGGTTCCATAACCCAATACCCGGTTGCTGATCAAAAGCATAACGACCGGTGTGGTCGCTGTGATTACAAACAAACTCAGGCTCATAATCGTCGATAAAAGCAAAGGGACCATAATCAAGTGTATGCCCTAAAATAGACATGTTGTCGGTGTTCATCACGCCATGACAAAAACCAACAGCTTGCCATTTTGCAATCATTATCGCAGTGGCGTTTATAATCTGCTCTAACAACGCAAGTTTTGGATGTTTCGCACTCTGACAATCCGGGTAATGGTGGCGAATGCAAAAATCCGCTAACGCATTGAGTTCATCTTGTTTATTCAAATAAAACCAGTGTTCAAAGTTACCAAAACGAATGTGCGATTGGGCTAAACGGGTCATGACGGCACCTGTTTCAACTTGCTCACGATAAACGGCTTGCGCACTACCTACAATACATAAAGCGCGTGTTGTCGGGATGTCTAATGCGGCCATGGCCTCACTGGCGAGAAACTCGCGAATGGTCGAACGTAATACCGCCCGCCCATCGCCCATGCGAGAATAAGGCGTTTGTCCAGCTCCCTTTAAGTGAATGTCATAGCCATTAACTTCGCCAATGAAAATACTGCGTCCATCACCTAATTGACCAGCCCAGTGACCAAATTGGTGCCCAGAATATACTTGGGCGATATGGTGCCCTTGAGCGGGAATCACTTGGCCACTAAAAACATTTAAAAAGTCATCGGTATGTTGAAAACCTTTGGGTAAGTTGAGTAATTTAGCCGCTTGTGAGCTAAAGGTAATGAGCTTGCTTTGGGTTAAAGGCGTGGCCTTAACCTTTTCATAATGATTAGGTAACTCATTGAAAAATTTATTATTAAATTCAAAAACAGGTTGTTTGTACATAAAGTAATCGATTTCTTGTTCAGTCCTGTATATTATAACAACAGGAACATATGGGAATGTACTCTAACGTTGTTGACGTGGATATGTTGGAGTCAGTACGATTGTATACGTGTTCACCTTAGTAGATGATCATAATCATTTGGTAATATTGAAAATAATCGCAGACAGTCTGTGCTTTTTTCCATATAATTACGATAAATTTATCCACAATTAAAGAGTAGGTACTATGAAAAAATTAACACTAGCTTTAGCTGTTAGTGCAGTGATGGCCGCTCCGGCTATGGCAGCAGATATTGACGCTGGTAAAGCAAAATCAACTATGTGTGCAGCATGTCACGGCGCTGAAGGCGTATCAGCGATACCAACATACCCAAATTTAGCTGGCCAAAAAGAGATGTATTTAGCCAAGCAACTTAAAGATTTTAGATCGGGTACTCGCAAAGATCCGGTTATGGCGCCTATGGCAATGCCATTAACAGATGAAGATATTGCAAACTTAGCGGCATACTACGCAAGTTTAAAATAACGATTACTCTTCTAAGAAAAGCGCTTTTCTAGCGCTTTTTTTTAACCTGATTTTACCTATCATGACCAAATATTCTATTGCCAGCTGCCTACTGTTAAGTTTGGCATCTTCGGTGTATGCAACCGAAACTCAAAATGCAGAACAAACAACACAACCCGCTAAGTCACCTTCAACAAACATTGAACAACAGGTGGTAACAAAAGCACAGACTGCAACGGACACGGTCGAGGCCGAAGCTCAAATCGACAGAGCTCAACTTGAAGCAATGAATCAGCGTCGTCAGACCTTAGTGGCTTTTTGTGCGCCTTGTCATGGAGCTGAGGGGATATCGCCATTTGCCATTTATCCAAATTTAGCGGGTCTTGAGCAACGCTATATTTACCAGCAGTTGCAGGACTATAAAGCGAAAAAACGTGAAAATGACATTATGCAAGGCATGGTGCAACGCCTGTCAGATCAGGATATGAGGTTATTAGCTCAATACTATGCACAAAAGCGCGCACCACAGCCTAAGCCCGAACCGGACAAGGGTGAGCCTAGCCAACACGATGTAGAGCATTAATGCCTAGTATCCACTCTATTTGGGTAAATTTTCGCGTCAGTTAAATTGCTCTTTGAATCAAAGTTTTGCTAGAGTATCCTATTAAACAAGTTATTTTTAATAAATTTTTCAAAGCATTATGGAAGTAGCGTGAACTTTTGTTGACCATTATGCCAACTTAAGATGACGACAGTGCAATGACAGATTACCAACAACAATTTTATCAATTACAGCAACAACATCGGCAATTGGAGTATATGCATTCAGCGCTGCATAAAATTACCGATCTTGCATACCATTGCCAATCGCTCAATGATTTTTATCACCAGCTTCATCAAACGGTTGCTTCACTGATTGATGCAAAAAACTTTTTTGTCGCTTTGATCAACCATGAAACCGAGCGATTAGACTTTGTTTTTCATCAAGATCAAAAAGATCAATGCCCTAGCAGTCAGACTCAAGAAGATATTGAGGGAAGTTTGTCGGCATTGGTGTTAAAGCGAAAAAAGCCACTTTTAGTGACACCGAAAAAAGACAAGAGGTTAATGGCTAAGGGTTTGGTTCAACTAAGAGGCTCTGCCGGTGTTGATTGGTTAGGCGTACCTTTACTCAAAGATGGTGAAGTTTTGGGTCTTATGGTGGTACAAAGTTACTCCAATAACGTGCGTTATCAAAAGCGCGACAGTGTCTTTCTTGAATTTGTCGCCAGTCATGTGATCACCGCGCTTGATCGCTTAAAAAGTAAAGATGCATTACAAAAAGCGGTACAACAGCGAACCCAAGAATTAGAACAAAAGTTAACGATCATTCGTCAAAATGAACGGTTAAAGCAAGTCTTATTTGATATTTCAGAACTCACCAGTACCCAACTAGACATGGGCCTGTTTTATCAAGGTCTGCATCAAATTATTGGGCAGTTGGTGTCTGTTGAAAACTTCTTTATAGCTCGTTTTGAGCAGAGCAAAAATCGGGTGCGATTTGAATATTATGTTGATTCAATGACCCCAGATTTAAATCAACATAAACGACAAACCAGCCACAAAGGCTTTACCGAGTATTTAATCGAACAAAACAAACCCTTGTTGTTAACGCGAGATCACATGCAAATGCTCGTGGCACAAGGCAAGGTCAACCACACACAGATTCAAGCCTACTCTTGGTTAGGGTTACCATTAAAACAGAACGATCAGATTGTTGGTGCGATGGTGGTTCAAAGTTATCAAGCTGATATTGTATACAGCGATAAAGAACTCGAGCTGTTAACCTTTGTCTCTCATCATGTGTCAACGGCGTTACTGCGCAAGGAAGCCGCCGATTATTTACAAAAGTCGCAAAACTGGCTAGAAGCGACGGTTAATCAGCGAACAGCCGCTTTGCGCGAAGAAATCGCTCAGCGCCAGCGCATCGAAGAAGAATTAAAATACTCCGCCACTCATGATGCCTTAACGGGGTTGCGTAACCGAAGTTTTTTTTACGAACAACTCAACAGTAAAATCGCCAAGCAGCACGTTGATGGGGCCTATGGCTTTGCCATTTTATTTATCGACCTTGATCATTTTAAAAAAGTGAATGATAGCCTAGGACACCATATTGGTGACCTGTTATTAAAGCAAGTGGCTGAGCATATTGAACCCTTTATTCAACAGCAAGATACGATAGCGCGCTTGGGTGGTGATGAATTTGCCATTATTTTGGATAACTTGGATGATTTTAACGCACCAATTAACGTCGCCAAACGCATCATCAAAGAGCTCGAACAAACCTTTTACATCAACACCAGTCGTATTCATATTGGTGCCAGTATCGGTATTTTATTCAGTGACAAACGTTATCAGGTTGCCGAAGAAATGCTGCGCGATGCCGATACTGCCATGTATCAAGCCAAAGACAAAGGCAAGGGGCGTTGTGAAATCTATGATGCGCATATGCATCAAGCTTTATTGGCTTCTATTCAGCTCGAAGCAGATATTATCGATGGGATTAACAAAGGCGAATTTTTGCCTGATTTTCAGCCGATATTTGATTTAACTTCCAATCAAATTATTGGTTATGAAGCCTTAGCGCGTTGGCACAATAAGCAAAAAATTATCATGCCAGATGATTTTATTGAGGTTGCGGAAGATACTTTGTTAATTGAAAAAATCGATTTGCAAATTCTTGATAAAGCCGCCCAAGCTGTTGGAACTTGGCGTCGATTAAACCCCGAAAGCGCCCTCTATGTGTGTTGTAATCTATTTAGCAGTCACTTTTTAAAGTCAGATATTGTTCCACAAATACAAGACATTATGTTAAGGCATCAACTGCCGTTAGGGGCGTTAGCGATAGAGTTGACCGAGCGCGTATTAATTGAAAATAACAGTACCGTGTTGGCCAATATGACAGCATTAAAAAACATCGGAGTACGCTTATTCTTGGATGACTTTGGTACGGGGTATTCATCTTTAAGTTACTTGTATCGTTACCCTTTTGATGTGCTGAAAATTGACAGCTCGTTTATTAATAACTTATGTCGCAGTAAAAAACACACGGTCATTGTAAAAACGATCATTGAAATGGCGAAAAATTTAGGTATGGAAACCGTGGCCGAAGGACTGGAATTCGAACATGAGTGCCAAATCCTCAAAGATATGCAATGCCCATATGGCCAAGGCTATTATTTATCGCCACCGCAAAGCTATCAACAAGTATTAACCTTCTTAAAAAGCAATACCATCGAGGCATAAAAGCCGTCAATACGCTGGCCGCTAAAGCCATGACAGGAGCCGAAGCAAAAGCATGGCTTAAGTCGAAAAACTATGTGTTACATCCGTTGTGAACAATGCCGGCTAGCAGGTAAACAAGAGGCTGAGCCTCAAGCCATTTACCAATTATGTTGGACAAATATCTATCCTACATAAAACTTGTTGCAGTAAGTATCGCGTTATTTGACTTTGCCTTCGATATCGTTGGGATAGACTTAAGCAAGCGGCAGATTAACTTCCGCTTTGAGCGATTTAGAGCCCTTTATGATATTAGAAAAATATATCCGTCATTGCGGCGCAGGCCGCAACCTAGTTTAGTAAAAGTGTGCCTCTTAATTCGTAACATTTATTTCTACAAAGTAAATATCCTCTATAATTGAAGCTCTCTTTTTGAAAAGGACTTCAATTATGAAACAACCCGCTATCTATATTCTTTCTAACACACGAAATACTGTTATGTATATTGGTGTGACTAGCAATTTAATTCAGCGAATTTATCAACATAAACAAAAAGTAATTAAAGGCTTTAGTGCCAAATACAACCTAACTAAATGAGTTTATTTTGAGATTTATAGTGATATGGAAAACGCTATTGTGAGAGAAAAAAGATTAAAGCAATGGCATAGACCATGGAAAGAGCGGTTGATAGGGGAAGTGAATCCCGATTGGCGAGATTTGTACTTTGATCTTATTTAATTATGCGATTTATAGAGGCACTGATGAATCAACGGGGTTGCGGCCTTCGCCGCAATGACGGTGCTCTTTTTCTGAAAATGTGAACAACTCTAAATTCGAGTCACTTCGAAACTGATAAAGATCCCACCCAAACACATGGTGGGATGACGTGCACGGATGCACTAACGCAGGAAGGCTCATGGATGAGCGTATTCTTTCTGTGACGTGCACGGATGCACTAATGCAGGAAGGCTCATGGATGAGCGTATTCTTTCTGTGACGGTGCACTGTTTTCGATAGTGTGCGTGCTTCTTTGGTGCTATTTTTCTAATTATGTGAATGATTCTGAATGGCACAAAGCGGTCATAAAAAGAAGGGCTATAAATTATTAATTCATAGCCCTTTCATTAATATTTACTCTTATATTTGCGCATCAAAAAATGCACACAAGAGGTTAATAGCTTGGCTGACCCTCTTTTTATCTTTGCCCGTTAGCCGAGCAATTGTCTTATCTATAGCTCAATCTGAGCACGGGCGCCTAAACCCGGACCGTAAATCATTGCATTTAATAACAATCTTGCGGTGCCTTTGGTTGCACCCCGAAATGTAGGGCTGTCGGCAAATAAGATAATTTGACCTTTGCCGCTGGCTTCACGGGTTAAGTAGGCCGTATTGGCAATGCGTTGGGCTGCTTCGGGCCAAACAAGACCACTCATTCGAACATACAAGTCTTTACCTTGGGGAATGGTGCTCCAGCCAATCATTTTCTCTTGAGCTTTTGGGTTATCGACTAAAACCCCATAACGAACCACGGCTTGTGCCCCTTGATTAACCATAAATAAAGGGCCATTAGAAGTTAACACGGGCAGTTGTTGCTCTACGCCAAAGGTTAGCCAATGTTGCTGATCTGTTCGGGTTGCAATCATCGCACCTGAGGGCATAAAGTTAGCAGACCATGCTTCCCATTGTTCAAGCTGTTCTTTGCTCATTGGTTTCAATTCATCATTACCAGCCCATGGAAACCAAACGTCATCTGGTACTTTATGATTTGCCACCAAGGTTTGATTTGAAATATTGTCTTGCTCGGCCAACCATTCACGATAAAGTGCAATATTAAACTCTTGGGCTTTTTCTAAGCTGGCTTTTAGTGGCTTAACTTTAGATATCCCCTCTTTAGCAATAAATTGATTTGCTGAGTTACCCATCACAATTAAGGTGCCACCTTGCTTAGTCCAAGTATCTAGGTTAGTTACAGATGCTTTCGATAAAGAGCCGTACCAACGACCCGGTATTACCAATACGTTATATTGACGTAAATCAGAGCGCGCTAATAAATCGTTAGCAAGATGAGAATGACGGATCCCCAGTTCGGTATCTATCATATGCCAAAGAGAGCCAAAATCACCCGGTGAAATACCATTTTGAGTGATCAAACCAAGTTGTGGTTTGGTCAGCAACCTGAAATGGCGCCCCCCAATATCAGGTAAATCGCCAGCGCCTAAACCTTGATTGATGGCTATGGCTTTGGTTTTGGTCTCTTGCGCTGTTGTTTCGACTAACCGAACCAAGGTTTGCTCATCCATTAAATTGTCATGGTGGGTCACAACCACGGTGCCTCGGTTAAACGATTGATTGTTAAAACGGGCTTCTTTATCCAATACGCGCACCTTTATGTCTTGCTCCATTAAGCGAGCCGCAAAGGCAACGGATTTATCGGATGCGCCGTCCACTAAATACGCAATCGCATTATCGGTATTGCTCAGACCAGGGTTGTAGCTTGGAGATTCTTTGGTTAAGTTATCACGGATGTGTTCATTCACTTCAAGGGCCGGTAAACCAAACATCATCGACAAATTCCAGGCTGTCGAGTCGTACATGATGGAACCACCATTGCGCAGAGTTTTTTGTCGCTCTTCTAATAATACGGCTTCGGATATTTCAGCATCAAACTCCATGATGGCAGCAATTAACGGCGCTTCAAATTGACGATTAGGGATCACCACAGACCCCTTCGGGATGTTGGTGTCTTTGATTTGACCTAGATGGTTTTTGGCATCATCCAGTTTCATCTCTTTAGTGGTAAAGAAATAATCAATATTTTGCAGACGCAATAAATCGAGTAAGTTAGCTAATCTGGCGTGATTATCGGTTGGTAAAATAACAAAACTCTTATTGGCATAAGGGCCATTGCTGGCGATGTTTGCTCGTCTGTTTTTAACAAAATCGGCGAAGATTTGCTGACGATTTTGTTGCAGTGTTTTTAAGTTTGCCAGCGAGCTAACAAATTGATGATCGGCAGATTGTTTGTATGAACGAATGCTCCCATTTGCCAAACGTACGCCATCTTCCGCGGTGCGAGCTTGTTCGTAAAGAATATGAATAGAACCTCGGTATTCGGCATAATTTGAATAACCAGGGTAGAGATTCTCAAACCATTCACCGGTGTAGTATGGCCATTGGTTTTGATCAAATTGTGCGGCTTGATCGGTGGCAAATTTATCACTCCAACGTTTGATGCTGCTAGCGATATGTTTGTTAATGGGTTCTCTTGGTGGACCAAATAAAAAGTTATCTAAGGCGCCCATTTCATGGCCATCAATCATTAAAAGGGGATACCATTGATTAATTGCTTTAATCCGGCCTCGTGATTCAGGGTTTACAGCGAAGTAGAAATCACGATTTAAATCAAACATGTAATGGTTTGTGCGACCGAAAGGCCAAATCCCTGAATGAAGCAAAGATTGGGTATCAAAATTAGGGGCAGTAGCGCGATGTTCTTGTAAGTTTTTACTAAATCTTGCCCGCCCATCTGGGTTCATAAGAGGATCGACGAGAACAATTAACTGGTCAAGCATTGCCACCACATCGGTATCGGTAGAGGCCAGCAGATGATAAATTAACGCTAAGGCCCCATCGGCCCCCGAAGTTTCATTACCATGAATACTATACGCCATCCAAGCGGTTGCTGGAGTTTGCTCAATGAGCGTTTTCGCTTGCGCATCAGAAAGCTTACTCGGATGACTAAGGCTTGCAATGTTATCTTTAATTTGCGCTAAATTGTTTAAATTCTCAGGTGCAGAAATCACCAAATAATGCAATGGGCGATCTTCGTACGAGCGGGCGTATTCGACAATGTGCGCGCGCTCACTTTCACTCGCCCATAGGGTAACTAACTCGGTTATTTGTTCAGGCGTTGCGGTTCTTTCACCCACCTCAAAACCTAAAATAGCTTCGGGCTTGGTGATGTTACTGTGGTAGTTGCCTTTTAAAATCGCTGGGTATTGAGCTTCCGGTAAAGGCGTAGGCTTCATAACCACAGCGGCCACAGCCCATGTACTGCTTAAAGAAAAGCAAGCAATTGAACACCATCGTAGGATGCGATTGCGCATATAGAATTCCTTTTTGTTGTTATTTTGTCCACTTACTATATGGATAATCTATTGAAAATGAAAGCAAATGTTAAATTCTAGCTAGACCAAAACGAGGTTGGTGTTTAATTAACACTTTTGCTTGAGCCCTTTAAAATTAAAGTCTATAGAGCAAATATCAAGTTATAAGCTAGGCTTTAGCTCTATACCCATATGCGGTTTGTAAACTTAATATGACCAAAGAAATTAGCCATACAAATGGGGCCGTTGGTGATTTAGCACCTTGGTTAATATTGTGTTTACGTTTGGGTGGATAACAACCAAGCCGACACCGGCTAAGGAGAAACACCATGAAAGTCGTTTTAAGCTCATTTGTTTTGTTTATTTTTACCTATATATTAAGCAGTCACATCAGCCAAGCAGCCGAAGTTGAAAATCAGAGTACGTATGTTTATGCGACTTACTTTAAATGCGATCCTGATGCCGAGCAGTCAGTCGACAAATTAGTAGAACAAAAATATGTCCCTATTTATCAACAAGCCGTAAAAGATAAAATCATCAGTGGTTATGGCTGGCTTAGTCATCACACCGGCGGTGAATGGCGAAGATTATTGGTGTTTTCTGCGCCAACGGTTGAACAACTCTTTAAATCTCAAATTCAAATTCAAGATCGCATGAGCAAAGCCTTTGGCGATGGCAGTGATGCATTATCATCTGGGTGTCGAAGCCATGAAGATTACGTTTGGCAAATGGTGGCCGGTAGTGCAATGGAAAAGGATGCGTTGCAAGCGCGAGGCGAGGCGACTATGTCGGTGTATATGGAATGCGATATCAGCATGGAAGATCAGGTCGATGAGATTGTGCAAAATGACTTTGCCCCGATTTATAATCGTTATGTAAAAGAGGGAAAATTGGCTTCGTGGGGCTTTTTAACCCATGTTATTGGCGGTAAATACCGAAAACTGTCAACCATGTCGGCATCAAGCTATGAGCAATTATTAAAAGCCAGAGCAAGCCTAATACAAGAAATTTTTTATCAAGGTAATAACTCGGCAGCGAGTCGTTTTAGTGAAATCTGTGGCGCTCATCGAGATTACTTATGGACCATTGAAAAGTCATCTTAAGCACCACCAATGTTGATTTTAGCTCTGTTTAATCTCTTTATTAACCCAGCGGGCAATATCGGATAAACAGAGCTAAATGAAATGCTAGGGTGTCTTATAAAAAGGCAAAAGCATCGGCGTACATATGGTCAACGTTGGCGCCTTGTTCAATAAACTCATTACGTAAAAAACCAACCATATCAAATCGGCCAGCCATATAGATATCGTAAGCAGATAAATCGTCAAACCTATCGAGAAGTGGTTGGTGTACTTTACCAACTTCCCCTTGCCAACTGCCATTGGCGGTTTCAACTACAGGAATAAAACTGCCCTGAGGTAATTGCGCCACCATTTTAGCGGTGTCTTCGAGTTGATAACACGCCGATACATCTCTAAGTCCCCAATATAAAAATACCTGTTGTGGTACTTGGCGACGGACTAAATCGCCAAGAATTGATTTTACATAAGAGAAGCCCGTCCCGCCGGCTAATAAGATGATCGGACGGGGGCTGTTGGCTCTAACTTGCGCATTACCAAGTGGGATTTCAATTTTGACGCTGTCATTTTGTCGCATATGATCAATCACTTGCATTGCCCAACTGTCGGCAGCAAAGGCACCAATTTGCAACTCGATTTGGGCACCGCCTGGACTTGATGCGATAGAAAATGGGCGCTTATCATCAGCGCTCATAACCACATTCAAATATTGACCTGCTTCATAGTCAACCGGTTCTGGAGTCTTTAACAGAATTTGATAAACCGTTTCTGTTAACGGGGTAATAGATTCTACCTTGCAATCAATGGTATTCATTATGTTGTCTTTTCGTTAAGGTTACTGCTTGTTAAAGATGTTGAGATCATCCCAAATATCATCAACTTGATCTTTTATTTCTTGTTTCATTACGATGGGTTCACCCCATTCGCGATCGGTCTCTCCGGGCCACTTATTGGTTGCATCCATGCCCATCTTTGAGCCTAAGCCAGATACTGGCGAAGCAAAATCAAGATAATCAATAGGGGTATTTTCCACCAAGGTGGTATCGCGAGCAGGGTCCATACGTGTGGTCATTGCCCAAATGACATCTTTCCAGTCACGTGCATTGACATCATCATCACAAACGATGACAAATTTGGTGTACATAAATTGGCGTAAGAATGACCAGACCCCCATCATGACTCTTTTCGCATGACCTGGGTATTGCTTTTTCATTGTCACCACCGCCATGCGATAAGAACAGCCTTCTGGTGGTAAATAAAAGTCAACAATCTCAGGGAATTGCTTTTGTATTATAGGCACAAATACTTCGTTTAATGCGACCCCTAAAATAGCCGGTTCATCAGGTGGACGGCCAGTATAGGTACTGTGATAAATTGGGTCTTTACGACACGTCATGTGAGTGACGGTAAAAACCGGAAAATCATCTACTTCATTATAGTAACCGGTGTGGTCACCATAGGGTCCTTCAGCAGCCATTTCTTCAGGGTCGATATACCCTTCAAGTACGATCTCAGCCGAGGCAGGTACCTCTAAGTCATTACTAATACATTGAACAACCTCGGTTTTACTACCACGTAATAAACCGGCAAAAGCGTATTCAGATAAAGAATCTGGAACCGGGGTAACGGCGCCTAATATAGTGGCAGGATCGGCTCCTAATGCCACCGTTACAGGGAACTTTTCACCAGGGTGTTTTTGCTTGAACTCTTGAAAGTCCAATGCGCCACCACGATGTGATAACCAACGCATTATAATTTTGTTTTTACCGAGCAATTGCTGACGATAAATACCTAAATTTTGACGCTCCTTTTCAGGACCTCGGGTAATGGTTAAACCCCATGTTATTAAAGGAGCGACATCGCCCGGCCAGCATGTTTGAATTGGCAGTGTGGTTAGATCCACCTCATCACCAGTAAACACTTGTTGTTGGCAAGGGGCTTTTTTCAGACGCTTGACGGGCATGTTAAGTACTTGCTTAAACACCGGAATTTTATCGATGGCGTCTTTAAATCCTTTTGGTGGCTCAGGTTCTTTTAATAACGCCAACAATTTACCGACTTCTCTTAATGCCGCCACATCTTGTTGCCCCATCGCTAAAGCTACGCGTTCAGGGGTACCAAATAAGTTGGTTAATACTGGAATGTCGTGACCAATCGGGTTTTCAAACAGTAATGCTGGGCCTTCTGCACGCAATGTCCGATCACTTATTTCGGTCATTGTCAGATCGCAGGAAATAGGCTGTGAGATCCGTTTTAATTGGCCAAGTTTTTCGAGTTGGTCAATAAAATCTCTTAAGTCGTTATATTTCATAGAAGGTTATGTTGTGTTGTTTGTGTGGATTATATACTCAATTGGTCTAATTATGCGAATTTGAGACCGCGTTTGCAGGCTAAAGCGAGGAAAAATGCCGTCTTGTCTTTTCATCGTCGTTTTATCTTATTGGACGACACACATTTTTAACGCTGGTGTTTTCTTTGATTAGCATAATATTTACGACCAGTAACCATGACTTTAACCATTGTGGTTGTTAGCATAATCTCGATTCTAAAATAAAAAACTTAAGAGATATCATGACTAAGAGAACGTTTAATAATGCTCTATTAACCTCTGTAAGCTTACTTGCTGTATCCATGTTAATGGCATGCGGTGGTAGTGAAGAGGCTAAGAAAGAGCGCGACCCGATGGTGGAGATTAATCCCGATCCGTTTCCCAGCACATACAAAGCCTTACCGAGCGAGCCGACATTAATTACCAATGTCACGTTAGTTGATGGTATTGGTGGGCTTCTTGAAAATGCGTCCATTTTATTGGCCGATGGGAAAATTCAAGCGATTGGTCAAAACCTTGATGCCAGTAATGCTAAGGTGATCGATGGTAAGGGCAAGTGGGTCACACCTGGTATTATAGATGTACACAGTCACTTGGGCGTCTACCCATCGCCGAGCACAGGTTCACACTCTGACGGCAATGAAATGACCAAACCGGTCACCGCGGCCGTGTGGGCTGAGCATTCTATTTGGCCACAAGATCCTGGCTTTCGTCGCGCGTTAGCCGGTGGTGTGACCTCGTTACAAATACTCCCAGGTTCTGCCAATCTTGTCGGTGGTCGTAGCGTAACCGTTAAGAATCTACCAAACCGGGTTATTCAAGATATGAAGTTTCCTGATGCACCTTACGGGTTAAAAATGGCCTGTGGTGAAAATCCAAAGCGGGTATACGGTAAAAAAGGTGGCCCATCAACGCGTATGGGGAATGTGGCTGGTTACCGCCAAGCTTGGGCCGATGCACAAGCGTACAAAGCCAGTTGGGAAAAGTACCAAGCCGATTATGAAGCCGGTAAAGACGTTACCCCCCCTAAGCGTGATTTAAACAAAGATACCTTAGCCGGGGTTTTAGACGGTGATATTTTAGTGCATATGCATTGCTACCGAGCGGATGATATGGGCACCATGATGGATGTGATGAAAGAGTTCGATTATCAAATCGCGTCATTTCAACATGCGGTTGAAGCCTATAAAATTGCTGACAAGTTAGCCGAAAACAATATTTGTTCGGCGATGTGGGCCGATTGGTGGGGTTTTAAAATGGAAGCTTTCGATGGTATCCGCGAAAATATCCCGATGGTCGCTAAGGCGAAAGCGTGCGCCATTGTTCATTCAGACAGCGCCACAGGTATTCAACGTTTAAATCAAGAAGCCGCCAAAGCATTATCCGACGGTCAACGTGCAGGGCTTGATTTTAGCAAAGCCGATGCGTGGACTTGGTTAACGGCAAATCCTGCCAAATCATTGGGTATTTTTAATCAAACCGGTTCGTTAGAAGTAGGGAAAAATGCCGATGTAGTGTTATGGACGACGGATCCGTTTTCAACCTATGCTCAAGCCGAATTGGTGTTCATTGACGGTGGTTTAGCGTATGACTTAAACAATCCGAAATCTTGGGCGATCAGTGATTATGAATTAGGGCAAACGGGTGAAGGAGATCACAAATGAGCAAGCTATCTTTGAGTGTTTTAGCCACTGCGATGGCGATATCTGTATCGGGCGTGGCTTTAGCCGAACAAATTGCGATAACAGGCGCCACTGTCCATACCATGGCTGAGCAAGGTACATTGGATAATGCCACGGTATTTATTCGCCATAATAAAATTGAAAAAGTCGTCGCTGGTGATGTCAAGGTTCCAACAGACTACCGGGTCATTGATGGCCGTGGCAAAGTGGTAACACCGGGGTTGATTGGTGCATATACATCACTTGGTTTGGTTGAAGTACCTTCTTGGGCTGGGATTAATGATTCAGGTGTGAGCAAAGCTGGGATCAGTGCTGCGCTTGATGCCAGTGATGCCATCACCCCAGACACCAGTTTACGTGATGTCACCCGCATTGAAGGTTTTACCAGTGCGGCTTCAGCGCTAAGCAGTGTTGATGCGATGTTTAAAGGCCGTGGCGCAATCATTACACTCGGTAATGATGATATGCCGGTGCGTAAAAAACATGCGTATATGGTGGTCGACTTGTCCAGCTCAGGTGCTCATTATAGTGGTGGTAGCAGAGCCGCAATGTGGGGGCAATTTAAAGCCGCTCTTGAGGAAGCAAAGTACGCGAGCAATTTTAACTTTACCCCACAAACCGAATGGCATGGTAGCCTTTCGAAAGCCGATGCGAAAGCGTTAGTACCAGTATTAAATGGCGACATGCCGTTATTGGTTAGCATTCATCGAGCGCCTGATATTCGTCGTTTAATCGAGTTAAAATCTGACTATCCAAAACTTGATATTACCCTAGTCGGTGCCACCGAAGCTTGGCGTGTTGCCGATGACATTGCTCGAGCTGGTTTTGAGGTGATCATCAACCCAGAGTTTAATTTGCCAAGTAGCTTTGATCAAAACGGCGCGACCTTAGCCAATGCTGCTCGCTTAGAGCAAGCAGGGGTTGATGTTGCCATAGGCATGGGCAGTCACAATATTCGTTTAGCAACGCAAAATGCGGGTAATGCCGTGACTCATGGCTTGTCATGGCAAGCGGGACTAGCGTCTTTAACTACCGTTCCAGCAAAAATTTATGGTATTGACGACCTGGTTGGCCGTTTAAAAGCGGGTATGCAAGCAGATATTGTTGTTTGGCAAGGCGATCCACTTGAAGTCATGGTGGCACCTGAGCATGTCATCATTAATGGGGAAGAAGTGCGATTAGAGTCACGTCAAACTAAGTTACGAGACCGATATCTTAATCTTGATAGCGATAAACCCATGCAATACACCCGGCCGTAACGGTTTCTCGCCATAAGCTTTGCCGAGCTTAGGTATAGGTGACATTAGAATAAGCCAGAACCTTAATTGATTGGGGTTCTGGCTTTTTTTTGATGAAGCAACGTTCTGTACTTAGCTATCTGTTTTGCTCTTTTTTAACCCAAGTTTGCCAGATAATCGATTGCCTGTAGCTTTGTTACGATTTACATTATTGCTGCTCGTTTTATAACTACCCGGTTTTTGCTCTTTGGGTCTGAAATCACGAATGATGCGCTTTTTACGCACCGGCTTTGTGGTGCTAGCACTGTCTTGTGTCTTTAAGTTTTCGCCATCATGGTTAACAGGTTCTAGCGGCTCACTGGCTACCTTGCTGCTTGCTGGAGTCTCATCGTTGGCCACGGCTGTTTTTCGCGAATAGGCAACAGCGGCATTAATTTCCTGCATTTCTTTACGGGATAAATTACGCCATTGGCCAGGTTTTAAACCATCAAGAGACACCGACATAATACGGGTGCGCTTGAGTTTGGTAACTTCATAACCGAGGTATTCACACATCCGGCGGATTTGGCGGTTTAAACCTTGGGTTAAAATGATTTTAAAAACATATTTGCTGACCACGCTTACTTGGCAGGGCTTGGTCACTGTACCCAAAATTGGCACCCCTTTGGCCATACGCTGGACAAAGCGTTCACTGATAGGCTTATCGACCGTAACGATATACTCTTTATCATGTGCATTTTCGGCGCGTAAAATTTTATTCACAATATCGCCATCACTGGTCAAAAAGATTAGCCCTTCAGAGGGTTTATCTAGGCGACCAATGGGGAAGATGCGCTGCTTGTGATTGATTGCATCTATAATATTACCGCGCACGTGACGCTCGGTCGTACACGTGATGCCAATGGGTTTATGATAAGCAATATACACTCGATCCGACTTGTTTTCGGGCATGGCGCCTATGACTTTGCCATTGACTTTAACGATGTCACCGTCTTGTACTTTGGTGCCTAGCTCAGGTGATTTATCATTGATCGTGACGACGCCATCGGCGATAAGCTTGTCGGCTTCTCGACGAGAGCAAAAGCCAGATTCACTGATGTATTTATTGAGGCGTTTGCCTGTGGTTTGGTTCAAACAAAATTCTCAAGGTAAAAAACGAATAGCCCAATTATCGCTTAAAATAAGCAAAGATGCTGTAAAAAACGCAAGCCCAAAGCGAAAAATACAGCCTAATAAGGTATTTGTTTTTGCGACTGAAAATGACTTGGTGAGAGTGGCTACCACAACAGCAACAAAAAACCCGGTAAAAACCGGGTTTCAATTAATCAAAGCATGTTATTGAAAAGTGCTTTATTTCGTCGCGCTATGGATTATTTGCGCTTCATCGAATCGAAAAATTCGTTATTGGTTTTGGTCATTGCCAGTTTATCAATCATAAACTCCATGGCATCAATTTCACCCATTTCATGGACGATTTTGCGCAAAATCCACATTTTTTGCAGTTCGTCTTGAGCCGTTAATAGCTCTTCACGACGAGTACCAGAACGGTTAAAGTGAATAGCAGGGAATACACGTTTTTCAGCAATTTTACGTGACAAGTGCAGTTCCATGTTACCGGTACCCTTAAATTCTTCGTAAATCACTTCATCCATCTTCGAACCGGTATCGACCAATGCCGTTGCGATAATGGTTAAGCTACCACCTTCTTCAATATTACGGGCCGCACCAAAGAAGCGTTTTGGACGATGTAATGCATTCGCATCAACACCACCAGTAAGGATTTTACCCGACGAAGGAATAACCGTGTTGTATGCACGCGCTAAACGGGTAATCGAGTCAAGTAAGATAACCACGTCTTTTTTGTGTTCGGTTAGGCGTTTGGCTTTTTCAATTACCATTTCAGCAACTTGTACGTGACGACTGGCCGGTTCATCAAAAGTTGATGCAACCACTTCACCTTGAACCAAACGTTGCATCTCGGTAACTTCTTCAGGACGTTCGTCAATAAGTAATACCATTAACTCACATTCTGGGTGGTTATGCGCAATACTTTGGGCGATGTTCTGTAGTAACAAGGTTTTACCAGCTTTCGGTGGTGCCACAATCAAACCACGTTGACCTTTACCAATTGGCGACGCCAAATCAAGAACACGGGCGGTGATGTCTTCGGTAGAGCCATTACCGCGTTCCATGGTTAGACGTGAATTCGGGTGAACTGGCGTTAAGTTTTCAAATAATATTTTGTTGCGCGAGTTTTCTGGTTTATCAAAGTTAACTTCATTAACTTTTAATAAAGCAAAGTAACGTTCGCCGTCTTTTGGTGGACGAATTTTACCGAAAATGGTGTCACCGGTACGTAAACTAAAACGTCTAATTTGGCTAGGCGATACGTAAATATCGTCTGGACCCGCTAGGAAAGATGAATCCGCTGATCGTAAAAATCCAAAGCCGTCCTGTAGAATTTCCAGAACGCCACCACCGAAAATATCTTCGCCACCTTTGGCGTGGGCTTTTAAAATAGCAAAAATAACATCTTGTTTGCGCGTTCTTGCCAAGTGTTCAAGCTTCATTGATTCGGCTAACTTGATGAGTTCGCTTATAGATTTTTCTTTGAGTTCAATTAGGTTCATATTGATGGGTCTTTGTGCTTTATTTTGTATTAGCTAAGGTTGTAATGTTATGTGCTGCCGAATGGCTGTACAGAACGAAAAGATTTAGAAATAAGATATGTTATGAATCTTTAAGTTAGCATTAAAATTCGCATTGGTAAAGATACATGAGTGTAACAAGGTGATTAATGTCAATAAAAATGAAAAAAGGCCGGTATACCGACCTTTTTGCTTATAAGTTTGCGTCTAAAAATTCTTTTAATTGATTTTTAGATAATGCACCTACTTTCGTGCCTGCAATCTCGCCGTCCTTAAATAGTAATAAGGTTGGGATACCGCGGATACCGTATTTTGGTGGGGTGTCAGAGTTTTGGTCAATGTTAAGTTTTGCAACCGTTACTTTGCCGTCGTACTCTTCTGCAACTTCAGATAAGATTGGAGCGATCATTTTACAAGGTCCACACCATTCTGCCCAAAAGTCTACCAGTACAGGGCCTGTGGCATTAATCACATCTGCATCAAAGCTGTCGTCAGTTAGCTGAACAATTTTATCGCTCATTATTTTCTCCGTTGTATTGGCCGATTGCCAAATTTAATTGCATTTTTTAATCGATTTTTTGCTGAATTGCAAGCAAAACACCAGATTACGTAATAAGTTAGTAGTATATAAAGTAATTTCTGAATATAAAGAGATAATACTTAATACCCTGCGTAGTTAGTGTTATTCTAATTGGTATGAAAAAAACACACTTAACCGAAATTAAATTCTCAGATCTGGGTCTGGCTAAACCCGTTGTAAACGGTCTAGAGACTATGGGCTTTCACCTTTGTACTGAAATACAGGCAAAATCTCTACCGGTTTTATTATCAGGTAAAGACATCGCTGGTCAGGCACAAACGGGTGAAGGTAAAACAATTGCCTTTTTAGCAGCAACTTTCCACCATCTGTTAAAGCAACCTAAGCCGGAGCATAACCAACCGAGAGCCATCATTATGGCGCCTACTCGAGAGCTCGCTATCCAAATCCACAATGACGCCAAAACCATTGCTCAAAGCTGTGGCTTGCGTCTTGCCATTGTATATGGGGGCGAAGGTTATGAAAGTCAACGTCAAGATTTGGAAAAGGGTGTTGATATTGTCATTGGTACCTGCGGTCGTTTAATTGACTACTTAAAGCAGGGCGTTTATAGCCTTGATAAAATTGAAGCCGTGGTTCTTGATGAAGCTGATAGAATGTTTGATTTAGGCTTTATTAAAGACATTCGCTATATGTTTCGCAAAATGCCAGCGGCGAATTCGCGCTTAAACATGTTGTTCTCGGCAACGTTGTCTTTTCGAGTTAAAGAGTTGGCATTTGAACACATGAACGATCCGGTCAGTGTCGAAGTTAAGCCAGAGCAAAAAACCAATGTGCGTATCACCGAAGAGTTATTTTATCCGTCAAACGAAGAAAAAATGGCTCTTTTGCAAACATTGTTAGAAGAAGAGTGGCCAGATAAAGCCATTATTTTTGCCAATACTAAGCACACCTGTGAGCGAATCTTTTCTCACCTAGAAGCCGATGACATTCGTGTGGGTCTGTTAACGGGTGATGTGCCGCAGAAAAAACGACTGAAAATACTTGAACAATTTACTCAAGGCCTCCTTGATGTGCTGGTAGCAACCGATGTCGCAGCCCGTGGTTTGCATATTCCAAGTGTTACTCATGTCTTTAACTATGATTTACCAGATGACTGCGAAGACTATGTGCATCGTATTGGTCGTACCGGACGTGCTGGTGCGAGTGGGCATGCGATCAGTTTAGCGTGTGAAGATTATGTCTTTAACCTACCTGCAATAGAAGAATATATTGATCATTCTTTACCTGTAAGTAAGTATGACAGCACCGCGTTGTTAACGGATTTACCAAAGCCAAAATATCGTCCTCGTCGTCATCATGGCTCGGGCAATAAAGCGAAAAGTGGTCAGCGTCCTAGCGCTAATCGTCACCATCGTCGGCCACACCCACCACGCTCTTAACAAGGAAGAGTTATATGTCAAAAAATCTGTCTCCGTCTTCGCAACCTTTGTATGCGGTTATTGATTTAGGCTCTAACTCTTTTCACATGCTGATTTCCCGCCTCGTCGCTGACAGCGTCCAGGTGGTTGATAAAATCAAGCGCAAGGTTAGGTTGGCAGCCGGATTGGATGCCAACAATTTTCTTGATGATCGAGCGATGGCTCGAGGCTGGGAGTGCTTAAGCTTTTTTGCCGAAAGACTTCAAGATATCCCCCCAGAAAACATCAAGATTGTGGCGACTGCGACCTTACGCCTAGCACAAAATTCGGACGAATTTATGCAGATTGCCCAGCGCATTTTAGGCCATAAAGTTCATTTAATTAGCGGTGAGCAAGAAGCCGAGTTAATTTACCTTGGGGTCGCACATACCAGCAGTTGCGCTGACAAACGTTTGGTTATTGACATCGGTGGTGCCAGTACCGAATTGATTATTGGTGATGGTTTTGACCCCATTAAAGTCTGTAGCCTCGACATGGGGTGTGTCACCTTTAACAGTAACTATTTTGCCTGTGGTGAATTTTCCGAGCAAGCTTTTGGCGATGCCATTGCCAAGGCATCGCAACAATTGGACAGTATCGCTGGCAGTTACAAACAAGCGGGTTGGGATGTCGTGCTTGGTGTTTCTGGTACCATTCAAGCGGTTGCCGAAGTCATTCAAGTACAAAAATTACAAGGTGGTATTAGCTTAAGTAACCTGCTGGCTTTAAAGCAACAAGTAATCGCCTGCCAAGTCATTGAAGAACTCAATATTCATGGCTTAGAAGCTGAACGCAAACCGGTATTTGCCCCTGGTCTAGCGATTCTCATCGCCATTTTCCAGTGCCTAAGTGTTCGCGATATGTTTGTCTCTGGTGGCGCCATTCGTGAAGGCTTATTGTATGAACTGTTGCCCGATATGCGCGACATTGGTATTCGAGAGCGTACGGTTAACGGTTTAATCAATCGTTATTCCATTGACCAAGTACACGCGAATAAAGTTGGTGAAGTAGGAAAGGCCATTTTTGCCCAATTACAAGAACCTTGGCAATTAAATGATGCCAGTGCTGAACTTTTGAGCAACGCCTGCTCGTTACACGAAATTGGTTTATTGTTGGAATATAAAGGCAACAAACAGCACGCCAGTTATATTATTGAACATACGGATTTAGCCGGTTATTCAGCGCTAGAACGAGGCTGTTTAAAAGCCTTGGTGAGCAATTATAAAACCGATCTTAACTTTGAATCGATAGAGCAACAGGGCTTGTTGGCCCCGGCACAAATGCGTCGTCTCATTGTGCTCTTGCGCCTAGCGGTTATATTATCAAAACGACGAAATGACTCGGCAATGCCAGAAATAACCTGCTTGGCAGAAGAACATAATATTATTGTCCAGTTATCGCAACAATGGCTTGATCGACACCCGTTGATTTTTGCCGAGCTCAATCAAGAAATTGAATTTTGCCAACAATTGGATATTTTCCTTACCATCCAAGGTTATTCATAACGCTCTAAACATTTCGTTACGATAGAAGATGATGTTAATCGTCTTCCTCTTTTCTAGGGGCTGGTTTTAACGCAATAAAGCTCGTACTAATGACCAGACCTGCACCCAAAATAATGTACCTATCGATAGGTTCATTGAGCAATATAAAAGCCGCAAAAATACCATAAATAGGCTCTAAATTTATACTGATGCTGGCGATAAAGGCATTTAATTGCTTTAGGGAATGAATTAGTAGGGTGTGCGCTAATGCTGTAAAGATAATGCCCATCAGCAATAATTGCGCAAACGTAGTGAGCTCAGGCCAGGCTGTTGAATTGTAAACCCAAGGCAATAATAAAAGGGCGGCAAATCCATTTTGATAACAGGCAATCTGAGTTCCAGATAGCCGTTGGCTAAATTGTCGATTACACAAGGTTAATAGAGCAAACGTTAGGGCACTTAGCAAACCCGTGGCGATGGCGTCAGGTTGAAAGACTAAGGATTGCGAAGGCCAAATTGACACCGTGACCCCCAGCGCACTTAATACAGCGATGAACAGTGGCTTGATTAAGCTCGGTGGCGGCTCAAAAAATACTTGCAGTAAGGCGACAAATACTGGGAAACAGGCAAATGTAATTAAGCCTAGGGTGACGGTGCTCACTTGTATGGTGTAAAAGAAACTCCACCAATGTATTGCTAGCAAAGCGCCGCTGGCAAAAAGCTTAACCACCATTGGGTATTCAAGACGCAGGCTACGAGCGCTAAAGAGACAAAATACGACAAGGCTTAAACAGGCAAACAAACTGCGATAAAACACGATGCCTTGGGCATTCATATCAACCCATTTACCAAATAAAGCGCACAGAGCAAACAGTAAGATTGCTCCGTGCAAACTGGCTAACGCATTGAGGTTTAGCCTTCTTTTAACCAACGGGCAACCTGTTTTGCAAAGTAGGTTAAGATGCCGTCTGCACCAGCGCGTTTAAACGCCAATAACCCTTCCATCACACAAGGCTTTTCGGCTAACCAACCATTTTGAATGGCAGCCATATGCATGGCATATTCGCCACTGACTTGATAGGCGTAGGTCGGTACCTGAAAATTATCTTTTACTCGACGAACCACATCAAGATAAGGCATCCCAGGTTTAACCATAACCATGTCCGCACCTTCTTCGATATCTTGGGCTACTTCATGCAAGGCTTCATTGGTATTGGCAGGGTCCATTTGGTAGGTGTACTTGTTGCCACCTTTAATGTTACCCGCTGAGCCTACGGCATCCCGAAATGGGCCATAGTAGTTTGATGCATATTTCGCGCTGTAGGCCAAAATTAGAGTATTAACATAACCTTGCGCTTCTAGTTCGTGACGAATTGCGCCAATTCGACCGTCCATCATGTCGGAAGGGGCAACCACATCCGCACCGGCTTTTGCATGGGATATGGCTTGCTTAACCAAGATCTCTTTGGTGATATCGTTAAGAACATAACCGTCATCATCGATGATGCCATCTTGGCCATGCGTGGTAAATGGATCAAGAGCGACGTCGGTGATCACCCCAAGCTCTGGGTATGCTTGTTTTAGAGCACGAACAGCACGTTGAGCTAAACCGTCATCATTGTATGCCTCTTCGGCCATCAGAGACTTTTTATTTGCTGGGGTAACAGGAAATAGGGCAACAGCAGGGATCCCAAGTTCGACCAACTCTTTCGCTTCTTCAAGTAACAAGTCAATACTCTTGCGTTCAACTCCTGGCATCGAGGGTACAGCTTCACGTTGGTTTTCGCCTTCAAGAACAAAAACAGGGTAAATTAAATCGTCTACCGTTAATTGATGCTCTGACATCAAGCGACGTGAAAAGTCGGCTTTACGCATTCTTCTCAATCGACGCGCTGGGAATTTTCCAAATTGGTTAACGTTGTTCATAAGTGTTCCTTGTAAAGCTTTGCATCACAATGGGATGGGTAAATTATTGTTATAAATTAAAAAAGGTTTTGCTGTTCGCCCGGGTTTGCTCAATAATTTTTGCTTCTTCAACCTGCATTGCTTGCGCTAAAGTGCTCGCCACATACGGTAAATACTTAGGTTCATTACGGCTACTTTTTGGCCTTGGGCGAATGTTTCTAGGGGTCAAGTAAGGTGCATCGGTTTCTATCATTACTCTATCAAGCGGGATATAACGCGCGATATCGTAAAGCTCTTGACCGCGCCTTTCATCACATATCCAACCAGTGATGCCAATATACAGCCCCATATCAAGGCATGCTTTGAGCTCGCGCAAATTACCGGTAAAACAATGGCTAACCCCATTGGGTAACTGGGCAAGCTGTGATTTTAAAATCTCAGACCAAGGATCAAAAGCATCTCTTTGATGCAAAAAAACGGGTAATTGCAGTGTGGTTGCAAGCTCAAGTTGTTCGGCAAATACGCGTTGTTGATTGTCTGGGGTTGAAAAATTGCGATTAAAATCCAGACCACATTCACCAATCGCCACCACTTTATTGTTACTGGCAATATCTTGCAGCGTTTCGAGGTAATTGGTAGATACCCCATCGGCATCATGTGGGTGCACCCCTGCGGTACAATACATATTGGGATAGAGCTGACAAAGGGCAACCACTTGCTGGCTTTCAGCAATACTGGTGCCGGTTAAAATCATCGTATCAACACCAGCGTGTTTAGCTGCAAGAATGACTTCATCACGATCTTTGTCAAAGCGCTTATTGCTTAAATTCACCCCTATATCAATCACGTTAAGGCCTTACTTTAAACGACGTACTTTGTAGGTGCGATTAGAATTTTCCAGCGCCATAGTAAACGAATTTAAAACACCACGGCGGATGGTTACTTTTTGCTCTGTTTTAAATGAACGCGAAGTGCTGGTAATGGTGCGCCATTGTTGGCCATTATCAAACGTTAGAGTCCAATAGCCGTGCAAAGACTTTTTCACCCCGACAATGGTTAAGGTGACTTCATTTACATCCGAATTGGCGGCTTGTTTATGTTCTAGGCCAAAGTCATCACGGCTATTGGCTGTACTTTGGGCGGCGGTTGTGGCGACTGTCGCCGCTGCTGTGGTAGAGGTCGTCGAAGATTTATTGGCAATTGCTTTTTTAAGTCCAGGTTTAGGCTCTGGCACTTGGCTGATATCCGCTGTGTTAGCCTTAATCTTGGCTTCTTTTGCTACCGCATCTGGGGCGTTAAGGTTCTTACTAATCGCATCGAAACAGGCAAGACGTAAGTGGTCGGTATTGATCCCAGCACACTCTTTTAATTGTTGCTCAATACTTGCATGCGCATGCAATATCGGGGTTAACGACATCACACCTAGGGTCAATACTTTAAGCGTCGTGAGTTTGCTCTTCATTATTATTGTCTTCTTCTCGATTTTTATAAAAAGATGCAATGATGATCCCAACTTCAAATAACAACCACATAGGAATGGCCAATAAAGTTTGTGAAATCACATCTGGTGGGGTTAAAAGCATGCCAATTACAAATACCCCAACGATAACATAAGGGCGTTTGTTACGCAGACTTTCAACCGTAGTAAAGCCAGTCCAACACATCAAAATAATGGCAATGGGGATTTCAAAGGCCGCACCAAAGGCAAAAAACAGTTTAAGAACAAAGTCGAGGTAACTTGAAATATCCGTTGCGACCGTTACCCCTTCTGGTGCGAAGTTACTAAAAAATTCAAAGGCAACAGGAAAAACCACAAAGTAGGCAAAGGCAATACCGGCGTAAAATAATATGCTACTGCCAAACAATAAGGGCGCGACTAACTGCTTCTCGCGCTGATACAAGCCAGGTGCGACAAAGCTCCAAATTTGATACAAAATATAAGGGATTGCCAAAAAGAAAGACACCATCATGGTTAATTTAAAAGGCGCTAAAAACGGTGATGCAACATCGGTTGCAATCATACTGCTGCCTTCAGGAAGTACCGCGATGAGTGGTTGTGCCAAATATTGGTAAATGTCTTGCGCAAAGTAAACCAGCGCGCAAAAAATAAGCAGCACGCTTAAGATCATTCTTAACAGTCGGTTTCGCAGCTCCAACAAGTGTTCAAACAAGGTTGAACCCGCATTATCATCATGACTCATTGGTGTCTTTGCCTTGGTTATTACTTTGTACGGATTTGCCCGTTTCGGATTTCGTGGGCTCTAAATGGTTGGCTTTGCTTTGGGTTTGCTCGTAAGGACGGTTGGCTTGTTCTGCCGCCTGTTTTAAGCTGTTATAGGATTCTTCAAGCTCCGGTGACAGGTTTTTAAGCCCTTGTTGCTCGGCTTTTTTTAAATTGCCATGCAACTCATGGATTCTAAGCTCTTCTTTGAGTTCTGTTTGTACGTTTTGACTGAACTGACGAATATTATTAACCCAAGTACGTACCGTGCGAATAGCCGTTGGCATTCGCTCCGGTCCTAATACCACCAACGACATGACGGCAATGATTATCAGCTCCCAAAAACCAATATCAAACATGGTTTAGGCCTGATCTTTTTCTTTCTGCTTAGCCGCTTCGTTTTCAGACTTTTGCGGTTGATCCAACTTTTCAGTATCTTCTTTATCGGTCTCTTTATCTTCACTGACGGCTTTTTTAAAGCCTTTTACTGCCGAACCTAAATCACTGCCAATATTACGCAGTTTTTTGGTACCAAAAAGCAAAATGATGATGGCAAAAACAATTAACAATTGCCAAATACTGATCCCAGCCATGTGACTATCCTGTAAGTTCTGAACTAAAGCCTCATTATAAACCTAATTGCTGTTTAGATGCGAGTATTGACTAAATTCTCAGCGCTAATTAATCAAATTAAAATGCATTTGAATGATTGATTTATTTCATAAAATTGATAAATGTTGATAATTAATATGCTAAGTTAACAATTGCATAGACAAGAATTTTCATCGCTCTGGTTATGATCAAGGTGGCATTATTATTTTTTCCAAGGCTGCAATCGTTCTAGGATTGGTTATGATGGTTTGTCCTCTGCTGCTCAGTGCGCAGGAAGACACACCTGAAGTTGAGCATATTATTGTGCATCCGAACGACGATGACGATTGGTTATATGGCTTTCATGACACCATCAGTGATTCGGTGTTTGGCACAGCGAAATGGTTTGATAGTTTTTTTGGTGCCGATGAAATCGAAGAAGTTGGGGTTGAGTCATTAGCTCGGATTCAATTAGGTTGGGAACCTCGAGCGCGAGATTTTGACGTGTTTTCCCAACGTTTTCGGGTGCGAGTTAAATTACCAAACTTAAAAAATAAAGTTGATTTGATATTTTCAGACGATCTGGATGATGAAAGCATTAACAAACAGTTTTCAGAAGCCCGATCGCCCCAAAGCGATCATAAAGAAGACTCTTTTAGTGCTGCGATTCGAGTGATTAATGCAGACAAATTGTCTAAGTTTATTGATACCCGATTAGGGATTACAGGCGGGGATGTGTTTGTTAAAACCCGCTATAAGTGGGATAAAGTTTATAACGACAAGCATCATTTCGAAGTACAGCCTTCGCTCTATTACTACCTTGATGAAGGTCTTGGCAGTAAGTTGTTTTTAGAGTACGAATATGGCTTAGCAGCGGATAAGCAACTGCGCACTTCCTACAGTGTTAAGGTATCGGAATCTTTTAGCGGTAACAAATGGCGGCATGGCTTTTATTACTTACATCAACTCGATCACTTAAGAGCTACTTCGTTGGGGGTGGTCATTAAAGGGGAAGATAACAGCGAAAAAGGCTATAACGTTGAAAACTACACGTTAAGTTATCGCTATCGTATCAATGCATATCGTAAGTGGTTATTCTTTGAAATCGAGCCATTTTTTGAATGGCCCGAAGATGAAGATTATAAGTTTACTCCGGGCATTGCGTTGCGCGTTGAAGGGTTCTTTAAGCGCAGTGAGTAGGCGATTTACTTTCGTAAACCGCTGACAATCAATACGACGCCCATGAAAGCGCTGACACTGGCCGCAATGGTTTGCTCATCAATCAGTAAAATGGTACCAATAATTGCCAACACCCCACCAATAATCACCAAGTTTAAACCCGTATTTTGAGCGCGTTGTTGCTGTTGCCACTGAGACAACATGTGTTGCTGGCGAGCGTTTCTATCGCGGTTTGCTTTTAAATAATCGTAAACTAAATCGGGTAACTCAGGCAGTTTTTCGCCCCAAAACGGTAAGTTTTCTTTAATGGCCGCAATCAGCGCTTTAGGCCCCATTTGTTGTTTTACCCAGTCCTCTAAAAATGGTTTAGCGGTTTGCCACAAATCGAGCTGCGGATAAAGTTGACGACCTAAGCCTTCAATATATAGCAGGGTCTTTTGCAATAGGACCAATTGCGGTTGTACTTCCATATTAAACTTACGGGCAGTATTAAATAAGTTGATCAGTACATGACCAAATGAAATCTCCGAGAGTGGTTTTTCAAAAATAGGTTCACATACTCGGCGTATTGCCACTTCAAATGCATCCACGCTGGTATCGGGTGGAACCCAGCCAGAATCAACATGCAGTTGCGCGACTTTTTGATAGTCACGATTAAAAAAGGCGACAAAGTTTTCGGCTAAATAACGCTTATCTTCTTTGTTTAAAGTACCGACAATGCCAAAATCAATGGCTATCCAGGTTGGATCGTCTGGGTTGCTGACATCGACGAATACATTGCCTGGGTGCATATCGGCATGAAAAAAGCTATCGCGAAACACTTGCGTAAAGAACACTTCGACCCCACGCTCGGCCAATAACTTCATATTGGTATTGACGCTTTCTAGTTTATCGATTTCGGCTACCCCAACACCATAAATACGTTCCATCACCATAACCCTAGAGCTACAGAATTCACTGTAAATTTCAGGCACATACAGTACATGGTCGTTCTCAAAATTACGTTTTAGTTTGATCGCATTAGCGGCTTCACCTAATAAATCGAGCTCATCAATAATGGTTTTACGATATTCTTCGACCACTTCCACCGGTCGCAAGCGTTTCCCTTCAGAAAAAAAGCGACAAACCAAGCGGGCAAAGCGTTGCATGACTTTGATATCAGCAAAGATGATTTTTTCAATACCTGGGCGAATGACTTTTATCACCACATCTTTACGGGTATCGCTATCGTCTGGATGTAAGGTAGCGCAATGCACTTGCGCGATAGAGGCAGATGCTAGGGCATTTTGTTCAAAGTGACTAAAGTGTTGGCGAAACTTTTCCTCGCCTAAGGCTTCAATGACAATGTTTTTTGCCAGTTCACCATCAAAAGCCGGCACTTTATCTTGCAGTAGGGCCATCTCATTGGCCAACTCTTTTGATAATAAATCACGACGGGTAGACAACATTTGGCCAAACTTAATAAACACTGGCCCAAGAGATTCAATCGCGAGTCGAAAGCGTTGCTCTATCGGTTTGTCTTTGTGTTTATTGCGTAGCCAAAACAAGGAAGCTCGAGCAATTTTGGCCGACATTGGCAATTTTTCAGCTGGAATAAGCTCATCTAAGCCAAAGGTAAGGAAGGTTTTTACGATGGTGTATAAACGTTTACTGGCCACGGATCATCCTTTGTTAGCCTGAGTGCAAAGCGATTGTATGCGCTGTTCTAATTCTGTTACTTGCTGTGCTAGGTTTTTGACACTGTGATTAAATACCGACAACTCACTGTTGCTTACGCACAGTCGCTGTTCATGCAACAGAAACTCGCTAGCATCTTGGCTAAATTGTTGCTGTTTAATCCCCAGTTTCTGTTTTGCCGCCTTGCCCAGTTGAGTTAATTTGTAGGCAGGGACATCACCTAAGTTATTGGCCAAGTGTTGTTCCCAGTCGATCGCCAAATGTTCGCCTACTTGAGCAAATTGTTGCGCGATTTTCGGATCGCCTTCAATATCTAATTGGCCGGTTTTAATGAGTTGGGTTAATAACGAGGATTGCCGTAACTTAGGCAGGACTTTAAGCGAAGTATCGATATGACATTCTTCGGCTTTATTGTCTGATAACACATAAACCTGTTGGTCTTGCACCCGAAAGCTCAGAATAAAGCCGAGCTCGTGCAGATATATCGACAACGCCTGTCCATTAAGAGGAGCCATTAACTGAGAAGCATTGGTACTTAATACCAATGCTTTATTAATGCTCGCTTCTAATACCGAGGCGAGAACTTGCTTGGGCATCAGTTGGGCAATCGAAAACATTTAAAATTTGAAGCCTTTATGCAGAGCGACAATACCACCGGTTAAATTGTGGTACGTTGTTTGTTCAAAACCGGCTTGTTCCATCATCGACTTTAAGGTTTCTTGATCTGGGTGCATGCGAATCGATTCCGCCAAGTATTGATAACTCTCACCATCTTTCGCCACCAAATCGCCCATTTTAGGCAGAATATTAAACGAGTAGAAGTCGTAGGCTTTATTTAATAAGTCGTGCTCTGGCTTAGAAAACTCTAGCACCAACAAACGCCCTCCAGGCTTAAGCACACGATAAATTGAGCGTAAAGCTTTGTCTTTATCGGTAACATTACGCAGACCAAAAGCGATGGTCACAATGTCAAAGCTGTTGTCTTCAAAAGGTAACGCTTCTGCATTTGCTTGGACATAATCGACATTACCCACAATGCCCATATCGCGCAGTTTATCGCGACCAACATTGAGCATTGACGAGTTAATATCGGCCAGGATCACTTTACCTTGGGGACCTGTTAATTTTGCAAATTTTGCGGTTAAGTCACCCGTACCACCGGCTAAATCAAGGACTTTGTTACCAGGGCGAATACCACTGGCATCGATGGTAAAGCGTTTCCACAAGCGATGAATACCAAAAGACATCAAATCATTCATGATATCGTATTGTTTGGCAACCGAATGAAATACACTTGCTACCATGTTTTCTTTGTCTTCGGTTTTTACGGTTTTATAGCCAAAATGGGTTGTGTCAGTCTTATAAGTGTCCATTGATATACTACTATATGTGCTACTGATGAAAGTGAAAGTATCGCCTAGTGTACGTTTTTCTACCTGCAAGCTCAACTGAAGAGCGTAAAGCGTAACGATAAATCTATCGGGGTAAAGCGGTCTTAGGCGTTGGAATATTTTTCTTTGCTACCAAGCCAGCGATTTATTAAACGCTGGGCCACATCCGGTGATTTCTGCCAAAGTAGGTAGGCTTTTTGCTGAATATCTGGGATTAACTCGCCATCTCGAACTAAATCCGCAATTTTCAAATCGGCAAGACCGGTTTGTTTGGTACCTAAAAGTTCACCTGGTCCGCGAATTTCAAGGTCGCGTTGGGCAATTAAAAAGCCATCGTTGGACTCACGCAAAACCCCTAACCGTTTGGTGGCGGTCTTTGATAATGGACTTTTGTACATAAGTACACAGTGCGAAGCAATGGAACCTCGACCAACGCGGCCCCGTAATTGGTGCAATTGGGCTAATCCTAAACGCTCAGGGTTTTCTATGATCATCAAACTGGCATTAGGTACATCAACCCCAACTTCAATAACCGTTGTTGCCACCAATAAGTCAATGTCGCCTGCTTTAAAGGCATCCATAATCTCTTGTTTTTCAATCGGTTTCATACGACCATGTACCAAACCGACTTTAAGCTCCCCTAATTGCTCTTGCAAATAGGTTGCGGTATCTTCTGCCGCTTGACATTCAAGCACTTCCGATTCTTCAATTAAGGTACAAACCCAGTAGGCCTGACGATTATGTTGCAAACAGTTTGCTTTAACCCGTGCGATAACATCATCGCGTCTTGAATCGGCGATGGCCACCGTCGTAATGGGGGTTCGTCCCGGTGGTAGCTCATCAATGACCGAAGTATCTAAGTCGGCGTATGCGGTCATTGCTAAAGTTCGTGGGATTGGGGTTGCTGTCATGATGAGCTGATGTGGATAACAATCGTTTATTTTGCCTTTTTCACGCAATTCCAACCGTTGGTGCACACCAAAGCGGTGTTGCTCATCAATAATGATTAAACTCATATTGTGAAACACCACTTGCTCTTGAAACAGGGCATGCGTACCCACCACCATTTGCATGCTGCCATCGGCAATAGCCGCAAGCGCATGTTGTTTAACTTTGGCCTTACTTTTACTGGCCAACCAGCCGACTTCAATGCCCAAAGGTTTAAACCAGTTACCAAAGTTAATCGCGTGTTGCTCAGCTAATATTTCAGTCGGTGCCATTAACGCGACCTGATAGCCTTGGCCTATCGCGGTAAGGGCTGCCAGCGCTGCCACCAAGGTTTTACCGGAACCAACATCGCCTTGTACTAATCGCATCATAGGCAAGTTTTTAGCTAAATCATCTCGTAATTCTTTGACCACACGTTGCTGCGCATTGGTTGGCGAAAACGGTAATTGCGCTAAAAACTTTTGCTCAAGTTCACGATCAATATGTAAGGGAATTGCGGGGTGTTTATCACTCGATTGGCGCAACTTTAACATGCTTAAATTATGCGCCAGCAATTCTTCTTTTATCAGCCTTAACTGAGCAGGGTGACGGCCTTCTTCTAGTAGGGTCACCGCCACATCGGGTGGGGGCTGATGAATGGTTAATAAGGCTTGTGCCAAACTGATGGCTTCGGGAAAAAAGCCATCTGGGAGTAATTCTTCGACCCGACCCTGTCTGAGTTTATCTAATGCTTGCTCACTAATTTTACGTAAGCTGATTTGACGTAAACCGTCGGTGGTTGGATAAACAGGGGTAAGTGTTTCTTCGACTTGAGGCGTTTGCAGATCGGCTTCCATGGTTTTGTATTCAGGATGAATGATCTCAAAGCCCCGAGCGCCACGCTGAATTTCGCCAAAGCAACGAAGCATGGTACCTTTGCTAAGGTTATTTTTTTGGGCGGCAGAAAAATGGAAAAACCGCAAGGTGATTTCGCCACTGCCATCATGCAACTTTACCAACAGCATGCGACGACGACCAAAGGTTATTTGGCTGTCGGTTACTTCACCAATAACACTGGTGTGCAAGCCTGGCATCAGATCTCGGATCATATAAACCCGCGTTCTATCCTCATAACGCAAGGGTAAATGAAACAGTAAATCTTGCAGGCTTTCTAATCCCAACTTTTGCAGTTTAGCCGCAACGCTTGGGCCAACGCCTTTTAATACGGTGATCGGAATCGTTGCCAGATTTTGCAATCCTTCGCCCAGCGCCATATTCATCGATTATTGGTCCAGATTTTCCCATGACTCTTTGGTCATTTGCATTTTATTCCACCAGTCCTGGTCGGCAACAATTTCGCCGTTATCATCGACATGAGGGTAGGGTAAACCTTTGCGCTTGCAGGCTTTCGCAAAGATGGGGTGGCCACCTTCGAACAACACTTTATTGCGTTGCTCAGGCGTTAAATCTGACGGACTGTCATACATGCCTGCCAGTTGGCGTTGTCTTTGGGCTTCGTATAAGGTCACCGCACAGGCCACCGACACGTTTAATGATTGCACCATGCCAACCATTGGAATAACAATATCTTGATCGGCCATCGCCAGCGCTTCATCTGAGGCGCCAAATTTTTCTTGCCCTAAAATGATTGCCGTAGGCTTGGTGTAGTCGATTTCACGAAAATCAACGGCCGTATCTGACAAATTAGTGACTAACACTTGCATCCCTTGCTCTTTCAAACGGGTTATTGCATCTGTGGTGTTACTGTGATTATGCACGTTTACCCAGTTTTGCGAGCCTACAGCACTACCGCCACCGAGTCGCATGGTTTCATTTTTCCAGATCGCATGCACATCATTTACACCAATAGCATCACAGGTGCGAACGACTGCGGCTAGGTTGTGGGGTTTATGAACGCCTTCCATGCAAACGGTTAAATCAACTTGACGTTTGTTTAGCATGTTAAGAATGCGTTGTTGTCTTTCAGGGGTCATATTTGGCTAACTCTAATAGAATGCAGGCTTTTAGGGTCGTTAAGCCTGCGGGTTGTCAATTAATGGGTACTTGGGACTTCCATAATGCCATCGATTTCAATGTCTACACCCTTTGGCAACTGACTCACGCCAATCGCTGCTCGAGCAGGGTAGGGCTGAGTGAAATACTTGCTCATAATGGTATTTACTTGCGCGAAGTTATCAAGGTTGGTCATGTAAATATTTACTTTGACCATGTCGTTAAGGCAACCGCCTGCCGCTTCACAAACAGCGGCTAAGTTTTTAAACACTTGCTCTGCTTGGGCTGCAAAATCACCGCTAACAACTTCCATGGTTTCTGCTTCTAAAGGTATTTGACCCGATAGATAAACGGTATTTGAAACTTTTACGGCTTGGCTGTAGGTACCAATAGCACTTGGTGCATCCGTGGTTGAAATGATGGTTTTCATGTCCTGTCTCTTGTTGTTTTTGCTTTGTTTCTTTAATAATAGATCCAATCGTCGCAGCGATCCTTGATTAAGGATTATTTTCTTGGTCTTGTTACTCGCTGAACATCTGGCATGATTTTGATTTTACGTATGATATTGGCGATATGTATGCGATCTCGACACGTTAGCTCAATGGTGATCATATATAAATTCGAATCTTTTTCTTCGGTATTTAGGGTGCGTATATTGGATTCACATTGACTAATAACGGAGGT
The DNA here is from genome assembly GCF_041410465.1 of Thalassotalea sp. 273M-4. Classification (NCBI taxonomy): domain Bacteria; kingdom Pseudomonadati; phylum Pseudomonadota; class Gammaproteobacteria; order Alteromonadales; family Colwelliaceae; genus Thalassotalea; species Thalassotalea aquiviva. Next base: position 3,145,584 of record NZ_CP166961.1, on the reverse strand, counting down.
GATTTTTGCTAACACACCTTGATGGTTAATGATTTCAATGCGCAAACTGGCAATAAACTCGTTGTCTACCTCAGTATCCCATTTAACGGGGAAGAACTTACCCAATTCTTTTTCACGACCACTGATATTACGACAACCATCTTGGTGCACCATCAAGCCTTTTCCGGAACTGATATAAGCAATAATGTCGTCGCCAGGGATAGGGTGGCAGCAGCGACCATAGGTTACCAGCATTCCTTCTGAACCTTTGATTGGCATTTTGGCTTTACCGTACGAGGGTTCAACATCGTCTTTTGAAAATTCACCGGTAAGTCGACGAGCAATACCAATACTCAAGGCATTACCTAAACCGATGTTGATTAATAACTCATCAAGACTGTGGTAGCCGGTATCGCTAACCACCTCGGCCACTTTCTCTGGACCAATATCCGCGAGCTTTGTTTTGCCTAAGGCGTGGGTAAGTAAACGCCGACCAAGGTTTAATGATTCACTTTGTTCCATTGAACGTAAAAAGTTTCGAATTTGCATTCGCGCTTTCGCGGTTACCACAAAGTTTAACCACGTTGCGTTGGGACGAGCGCCCACAGAGGTTATCACTTCTACTACTTGCCCTGAAAGCAATGGCTTTCTTAATGGGTAAGGTTTGCGCTCCACTTTGGCACCGACACAGGTATTACCAACATCGGTATGAACAGCGTAGGCAAAATCAACCGCGGTTGCGCCCATGGGCAATTCAATGATCTTACCTTCAGGGGTAAAGACATAAATCTCTTCTGGGAATAAGTCAGTCTTAACGTTTTCAATAAATTCAAACGAGCTGCCGGCGCTTTGTTGCAACTCTAATAACGACTGCATCCATTTACGCGCTCTAACTTGCGCGGTGGTGCCACTGCTGTCTTCGCCATCTTGTTTGTACAGCCAATGGGCCGCGACCCCTTTATCGGCCATTTGATCCATTTCTTGGGTTCGAATCTGAATTTCAACAGGTATCCCATGAGGACCGATTAAGGATGTGTGTAACGATTGATAGCCGTTACTTTTGGGAATTGCTATGTAATCTTTAAAACGGGTTTCAATGGGCTTAAACAGGTTGTGTACTGCCCCCAGTGCGCGATAGCAGGTATCAAGTGAGTTATCGACTACAATTCGAAAGGCATAAATGTCCATCACTTCATTGAACATCAGCTCTTTGTTCAGCATTTTTCGATAAATCGAATACAGGTGTTTTTCACGACCAAACACTTCAGCATGAATCCCCGATTCTTCAAGGCGACTTTCTATTTCGTCTTTTATATTGGCAATGATTTCTTTACGGTTACCACGCGCATGCACCACCGCTTCTTTTAGGGCTCTTGAACGCATTGGATATAAGGCTTCAAAACCTAAAACTTCGAGCTCATTTTTAATCCCATGAATACCCAAGCGATTGGCTATTGGGGCATAAATTTCGAGCGTTTCACGGGCAATACGACGACGCTTGTCTGGGCGTAAAGAGCCCAAAGTACGCATGTTATGGGTGCGATCGGCCAATTTAATTAAGATCACGCGAATATCTTGCACCATCGCCATGATCATTTTGCGAAAGTTTTCAGCTTGTGCTTCTTTTACATTACTAAAATGCAGTTTATCAAGCTTACTTACCCCTTCGACAAGTTCAGCAACGGTATTACCAAATAACTCGGCCAGCTGATCTTTGGTTAAATCGGTATCTTCAATAACATCGTGTAATAGGGCGGCCATTAAGGTTTCATGGTCGAGATGCATATCGGCAAGATTGCGTGCCACCGCTACTGGGTGGGTAATATAAGGATCGCCACTTGAGCGCATTTGGCCGTCGTGGGCATCATGCGCGACAACATATGCCTGTTTCAACGATTCGATTTGATCGGCAGGTAAATATGTTTCGGCTTGTTTTTTTAATGGTTCAAAAAGGTACACCTACAACTCCCAGAAGCCTCAAATTACCTGCAATGTTTGATATCTAAACTATGGAAAATGGTTTGCAGGAAAGCGACAATAAATAAAAATATAGACTCAACCCTTATTAATATGCCAGTCTCGAGCGACTAAAAAAAGGGTCGTATAGAGGTTTTTGAGCAAACCCTATTGATTCAACACAAAGAATCTAAATTCGATTCAAAATTGGTCAAACATAGGTGTTTTAGAGCCTTACCTCTGTATTAAAAATGTTTGTTAAGTTGTGATTATACAATAACTTAAAAACATTTAACAAAAAAGCCAATGACTTGGTCATTGGCTTTTTCATATTGTATGTTTTATTTTGGTGAAACCAAAATTACATTAACCTTGGTTACCAACAATGGCGGCAACGGCTGCAAGTTCAGCAGACTCTTGTTGCACTTGTTCCTGACGTTCGGCATTGTCCATGATCTCAGAGTTGATCAAGTCGGCTTCAATTTCACGAAGCGCTAGTACCGTTGGCTTGTCATTTTCAAGTTCTACCAAAGGATCTTTACCACCAGTAGCGATTTGACGCGCACGACGTGATGCGATCAATACCAAATCAAAACGATTACCTACTTTTTCAACTGCATCTTCAACAGTAACGCGAGCCATGTACTTACTCCAGGAAAAATAAAATTTTAAATAAGTCTAGCATTTTACTAAATGCTTAAACTTTATGCTAGTGGATTGGCTATTCTATGCCAAAATTTTGCAAAGATCTTGATCTTTTTGTGTCTAAAACACCAATTTACACCAAGAAAAGCATAAAAAGCGCCTTTCTCTTATTAATCTTCCGACAATAATTGTTCAAACAGCGCCTGATGTTTGATTTTTTGTTGTGCCAATTTTAGTCGTTGGTTTTTAACAATGATGGTGATTTCAGCCAATGCGCGATCAAAATCATCGTTGACCACAATATAATCAAATTCTTGATAATGTGAACACTCAGATTGCGCGCGCGCCATGCGACCTGCAATCACTTCTTCACTGTCTTGACCTCGTTTGTGTAAACGTTGTTCGAGTTCGGCTTTGCTTGGCGGGCAAATAAAAATGGTGGTGACATTGGGTTTTTTCAGGCGAACTTGTTGCGCGCCTTGCCAATCGATATCTAAAAATACATCAATACCACGGTTAAGCTGTGCGTCAATGGCCGCTTCAGACGTACCATAGTAGTTACCGAATACTTCAGCCCATTCGTAAAACGCATCTTCTTCGATCAGTTGTTTAAATTCTGCAACCGTCACAAAGTGGTAGTGCACACCATCAATTTCGCCTGGACGTGGTGCGCGGGTGGTATGAGAAACAGAAACCTGTAGTTCGCGTTCGCAACCTTGCTCTAGCAAGCCTTTGATTAGACTGGATTTACCTGCACCACTTGGCGCGGAGAGAATAAAAAGATTACCTGGAACTGTCACCTGGGCTCCTAAAATTGTTGTCATCGATGGATAAAAGCTGGCTATTCTAAACGAAATTTAACCAACACCCTATAATTAATTTAGCCTATTTTGTTGTTGTTCTGTTACTCGTCAACGTGCAAACGCTGTTGATACATTTGCTGATAAAAGACTTGGCTTATTTGCACCACGTCTTGTTGTTGTGAGGTTAAGTGAGCAAGCAACTGTTGTTTTGACTCAGCTCTTGCTGGCGCTTTAAAGCCAGTTGAGCTTTCGACATTTTGATACCAATGCTGAGCCCAAACCCCATCGCTCTCTCGTCGACCTTGAGGCCAAGACAACATGTTGTTGCTAAAGGGCAATTCGAGTTTGGCACAAAGGCTAGATAATATCGCCTTGGGGTTTTGCAGTACATCGTCGCCATCAATTATCGGGATCTGCTGACCGGTTAGCACACTAAGGTGTTGGTATAATTTAAACTGGCGTACAATACCGATGTCTTCAAGGTTGACACTGGGCATTTTTTTTAAGTAAGAAGTCACCACGTAAAGCGGATCTCTAATTAAAAAACAATGGCTTAATGATTTGCACCAATCAAGTTCGATGTCATCGAGCATATGGTGGGTCATATGCTTTTGGTAAAAAATATGTTCAGGCTTGGGCGCTAAAAGCTGGCTGACAACATCTGACCAATGGTTGGGTTGTGCTGCTAGAACATCTTCTTTCACCGGGTGCTCAGCCTGAGTTTGGGCTAAATAGTAAGCGTAAAACGGTTCGTCAATAACATCGGTGTCAGGGCGGTTTTCCCATGCTCTCATCATCGCGGTTGAAATGTTGCGAGGACCAGACCACATGGCAATACGTCGTGTCATTTTGGTTTCCTTTTTATTGGCTGGCAATCAATTGCAGGTACCACTTTTGCAGTTGTAACACCATCGGGCCAGGCCCTGATTGTTGTTCAAATTCGCCAATAACACGGCCATCGACTTGTTTAACTGGTGTAACCCCAGCAAACGTGCCGGTAACAAAGGCTTCATCGGCACTGTACACTTCGGCTAAAGTGAAGTTCTTTTGACGCACCACGATATTATGCTGCTGACACAGCCTAATTACGGTTGCCCGGGTAATACCATCAAGACAATAATCACCCGTTGAGGTCCAAACTTCACCTTCTCTGACAATAAAAAAATGGGTCGAATTACAGGTCGATACAAAGCCATGAGGATCTAACATCAGGCCTTCATCGGCACCGGCTTTTGTTGCTTGAATACAGCCAAAAATGCAATTAAGTTTGGAGTGGGTATTCAGCTTTTGATCCTGAACATCGGGATAACCGCGTCGTACATAAACGGTATAAAGATTCAGTCCAATATTAAATGTTTCGGGATTGGGTTGTTTATATTCGGGAATTATGACGATGGTGGGTTTTGATATGGTCACCCTAGGATCTTGATAAGGCGTTGATTTTATACCTCGAGAAACCATCAGACGAATGTGGACATGGTCAGACATATTGTTGGCTTCACAGGTCGCATAGATCCGGTCAACCAAGGTTTTTTTACTTATACCTATGTCCATATCAAGCGCTTTCGCACCATCGAATAAACGCTTGATATGACGGTCAATAAACGCCAATTTACCGCGATGCATGCGTATACCTTCCCACACCCCATCACCGAGAATAAAGCCAGAATCAAAGACCGATATTTTGGCCTCGTCACGGGCAAATAAATCGCCGTTTATATTAACTTTAATATCAAGGTTACGCTCGTCATTGCTACTGTGGTGACTTCCTTTACTCATGCCATTGCCTGATTAATTATTCAACAGTTAGAATAACTTATCTGGGAATTGGGGTTTTAGCAAGCTTCGGGTTGGTTAAATAGCGAACAAAAAAGGGCCTAAATTAGGCCCTTTTAATGATTCACTCGAATGCTAATTATAGCACTTTGGCAATAGATTGAGCGAGGTAGTCAACATTATGGTTAGAAATACCCGCAATGCTCATACGCGAAGAGCCCACCATATAAATACTGTATTCATCTTGTAATTGTTGTACCTGTTCAGGGCTAATGCCTAAGAACGAAAACATACCTTTTTGCTCGGTAATAAAACTAAAATCACGCTCCACACCTTGTGCTTTAATTTTGTCAACAATCAACTGACGATTACCGTTGATCCGGTTGCGCATAACAGCAAGCTCTTGGTACCACTGTTGACATAATTCATCAGAATTTAAAATGGTTTCAACAATAGCAGCACCGTGTGCTGGTGGCATTGAATATATTGTACGTACCACACTTAATAATACTGAGCTGGCAATATCCGTGGTAGCCGCATCTTTACCAACGATGGTGCAGGCACCAATGCGTTCACGATACAGACCAAAGTTTTTTGAACATGAGCTACACAACACCATTTCATCAACTTTAGATGCCATTAAACGTAGGCCGTATGCATCTTCGTCTAAACCATCACCAAAGCCTTGATACGCCATATCAATCAGTGGCGTAAAGCCTTGTTCAACTGCTAAATCAACCACTTGTTGCCACTGCTCTTTGTTTAAGTCCATACCACTTGGGTTATGACAACAAGCATGCAGTAATACCACATCGTCTTTACCTACTTTGCTTAACGTCGCGATCATTTCGTCAAACTTTAAGCTTTTGTTTTGGTAGTCGTAGTATGGGTAGGTTTTAACGTTTAAACCAGCGGCTTTAAATAAGCCCGTGTGGTTAGCCCAAGTCGGGTCGCTGACCCAAACCGTGGCATTGGCTTTACAGGCCTTTAAAAATTCTGCGGCAACTCTTAGGGCACCGGTACCACCTGGCGTAGAAACGGTTTTTACTCGGCCTTGATTAATGATATCAAGATCGCCAAAAACTAATTTGCTCATTAAGTCGTTAAACAATGGTGAGCCAGCAGGACCGATGTAGACTTTGCTATCTTCAGTATCTAAACGAAACTTTTCAGCTTTTTTAACACAATCCAAAATGGTTGTGCGACCTGTGTCATCTTTGTAAACGCCAACACCTAAATCGATTTTATTGGGATTGTCATCGGCTCTGTATTTCGCAAGTAACCCTAAAATAGGATCGGCCGGTAACGCTGATAAATTAGCAAACATAGTGATTTCGCCTTTTAAGTACTGAAATGCAAGTATAAAGTATTATTAGAATCTGCAAGCATATACCACATAGGCGAGAAAATTAAGTAGCTTGTGGTGAAAATCGGCGGTTTTTTTATGGATTGTCAAAACAATTAAGAGCGTGTTGTGAGCGGATTGTTTAACGCCAAAAATAAAGCAGAAAAAAGGATGAAATAATGGGCAGTTTTTAGGGCTAACATGCGCTTACCTGATCACTTTGAATTAAGTGATCAGGTAGAAAAATGCAATTTTACAGTACGTAAGCACCCACCAAGCCGATAAGACCACCAAACACGCCACCCCAAACGACCAGCCAACCTAAGTGTTTTCTGATCATTTGCTGAATGATTTCTTTAACCAGTTCAGGGGTTAATTCATCCAAGCGCTTATTAATAATATCTTCCACTTTGTGTTTCATTGACCCCAACACTTGTGGTTGCTCAAGTTCTTCTTTTAAGACTTCTTTAAACGATTCACTCTCGGTTAATTCGGTTAACGTGACGCGCATTTTATCGATAAACGAATCTTTTAATGGCATTAACGCTTCGCTACCACCAAACATCGACAACATAGAACCAAATGATGACTCTTCAACCGTAACAACAAGCGAGTCAAACGCTGGTGCCAAGTCAACTTTATGAATCACCGGGGTTAAATCGATGCCACTTGCCGAGCCAGAAGAATCGGATAGAAATTTATCAATGTTTTCATCGGTAAAAAATTGCTCCATCATCAAAAGACGAATGCCCGCTTTAAAATCTTCAAATCGTGCTGGGATCACGCCAGAGCCGTATAAGCCAGGCACTTTTTCGAACAACATATGAATGGCGAGGGTGTTGGTAATAGCACCTGAGAGGGCAAACAAACCGACATAGAACATCCAGTTTATATCAAGACCAAAACCTGTCAGGGTTAGGACTAGGGCGAGGATATTGGTAACAACACTTTTATTCACAGCGACTCCCGTGAGAACAGTAAAACAGTTAATAAAATAAGGCTGGCATTGTAGCAAGCTTCAATTACCCTGTTCAATATGTGACTTAATAGAGGCTGTCTTCTGTTCAACGAATTGGTGTGGTTTTTTGCGGGTTAAAAAGTAACTCTTTTTTTATTTCAAAAACTTAGTGGGGTTGGTATAAAAATGCCAGGGAAGGTTAAATAAATTGCACAAATATGCTTAAAAATTGATCACAGACAAATTACATTTTGATAACCTTAATGCTGTTGATAATCATTCTTATTTAGATTAGTATGTGGAAAATTTATTCAACAGAGACGTATTATGTTTGTTTGTATTTGTCATGCAATCACCGAAAAAGACATTGAAAATGCGGTTGCCAACGGTGCCGGCAGCATGAAAGCGTTACGCGAACAACTTAATGTTGCTAGTCAGTGTGGTAAGTGCAGTCAATTTGCCAAGTCGGTTTTAGACAATCATCTCTTTAACTACGATTTAGCGGTTGAAGCCAAACGCGTTGCTTAGGGCGACCCAGTACCAAGCAACGTTAGCACTGCCCTTAGTCATCATCCATTTGTGACTGCAAATAGTTTTCAATCCCAGAATGCGCGATTAAATACTGTTGGGCTTCAAGCCAGTCAATTTGCTCTTCCATATTTTCTAAAATATCTTCCAATATATCTCGACTAATAAAATCCGTCGCTTGTTCGCAATGCGCAATCGCGGCAACAATAACGTCATGAGCCGATAATTCATAATCAAGATTCGCCTGGATCATTTCTTCCGTATGTTGGCCTATACGTAAGCGCCCAAGGTGTTGCAAATTGGGCAGCCCTTCAAGAAATAAAATACGCTCTATTAAGGCATCTGCGTTTTTCATTACCTGAATAGAGCGCTTGTAATCGGCTTTGTTAAGCTGCTTTAAGCCCCAGTTTTTGAACATTCTGGCATGCAGAAAATACTGATTAATAGCGATTAGCTCATTGGCCAGAACATTATTAAGATGTAAATTGACTTCTTTCGAACCTTTCATAAACGTGCCTTGTTAAATATTCAATGTGATGGTGGCTATAACTTAATGACTACGCCCAGCTTGGGGTGATTTACGTTGCCGGAGCATCTCCCATTTGCGATTGGGTATAGTTTTGCAGGCCGACTTTTTCAATTAAGCCCAATTGTTGCTCTAACCAGTAGACATGATCTTCTTCGGTGTCGAATAACAGTTTTTCTAAAATCTCTCGACTTTGATAATCCTGCTCTTGTTCACAAATGCTGATCACATCGCGCACCGCTTGCACCACTTCCATTTCGAGGGTTAAATCGTTGGCCATCATCTCAGGTATATTGCGGCCAATAATCAAGTCACGTCGTTTGACTAAATTTGGGGTTCCTTCAAGGAACAAAATCCGTTTTATAATCCAATCGGCGTGTTGGGTTTCTTCTTCACGTTCATGTTCTAAGCGGTGATAAAGCTTATGTAAGCCCCAGTCGTCGTACATTCTTGAATGAATAAAATATTGGTCAATGGCAGCAAGCTCATTGGCTAAAAGCATATTGAAGCCATCGATAACTTTTTGGTTACCTTGCATAGGTCCTCCGTAGGTAAGCAATGCAAATAATAACAATTCTCATTCTAAACCAAAGGTTTAGATAAATTTGAGCTGTTTTAAGAATAGATTAAAAATGCCCTAACAACAGGTAAATACTAAATAACGTTTGGGAAAAACTGCGAAGACGAGTGCAAAAAGAAATTATAAAAGCTAAGAAAACAGCGTATCCCCAATACCTTATGCCAGATTTATGGAAGCTATATTGGGGACAGCAAACGGAACGAATTTGCGCTAATCCGCTATTGCAAATTAGCGTCTTTGTCGATGTATTTTAAGGTTTGATTATTAACACACTGGGTAAATGAACGCTGACGCTCTTTGCGTGACAATTGCTCAATGGCTTGTTCAACGCTGGCCATTTGATTGTTTTGCTGCTCTGTTGGTAATTGACTCATTTGGTCGATAAAACACCCTTTAATGCCAAAATTTAAAGCGGTGTCGGAAGCCAAATTGTCATCCCCTAAACACTGAATTAAATTCTCTGCCAAAGTCGTTTTATCCATCTCGACAATTAACTGCTCAAAACTGTATTGAGGTGTCGCTTCTAGGTTACAACCATAAAACATATCGGCAATCGCAACTTTGGGCATCAGTGCCTGATGACGATTGGAAAACTCTGCCAGCATATCTTGCATTCCCGGTGCTGGTCGGGCTGTGGTTGTTGCTTCGGTGGTTTGTGGGCTGAGCTTGGCTGTTTGTTCAGAGCTTATGGCCTTAGCGGCAAAGCAACAAAGTAAAAAAATAAAAGTTTTATGCATAAAACACTCGTCTATATGGATGAAGGTATATCATACCCAATGTTGGTTAAAGTTATAACCACAATTGCTATTCAATCAAATACCGGCGACCGGTTTAACGTTAGGGCGCTTAAGGTTGGCGACTACTTTGTGGGTTGGTGACGGCGCAGTTTGAATCGAGATAATCTAATACCGAGCGCACCATTTGTCGCTGTTGTGCAAGTTGGTTCGTCGCCTTGGTCTTATCTAATGAAGAAGACTCGTTAACCGATAGGGTTTCAATATTTAAATAACGAACATTATGCTGCTGGGCGTAAACCGATAACGAACCATCATCAAGCTCGGGCAACGTGGTCACGTTGGCGCTTTGCAACACCAAATTTAATCCAAGCTTTTGTAATTGCTTAAAGTCATGGTTATCGGTAATGAACAGCAAGTCATCTAAGCCAAAGTCGCCAAGGTAGGTATCTGCAACAAAGCTCTTGGGCATATTAGCGATGACTTGATAGCGACTCATATGTACTGTCCCTAAGCCCTTTTGTCCATCATTATAAAATCCTTTTTTATTATTGTGCATGGCGACAATCGCGCTGGCGTTAACGGGGTTTAGGTGTTTTAAAATAAACTGACTTAACAGCGCTGCTTTGTCTAAGGCTTTAGCAAAAACAGGGGTGTCGTACGATAAACTTGAATTTAGTTGCAAAATAGAGCGCTGGCGTCCCTTAACGCTAAAAATGCGATTGGGATCTATGGCTATCTGTTGGCCTTGAACGTTAAGGTAAACGTGACGTTGCCCACTTTGTCTTAGCTCTACAAAAACACCACCTCGAGTCCTTAATGTTTGCTTTAACCAACGATTATGATCAACTTCGTCTTGGTGCAATGAGATATATACGGGCGTGTTAGTGCATTGACCAAACTGACTGACATTTAAAGAAATATCCGGCTGGTCATGAAATAAGATGCTTTGTGTTAATAATAAAGCCAGTAACATTCAACGCACACTCCAAAGCAGGTAATCAATAATTATTGCACACCGAATTGAAGAGCAAAAGAGGGTTGTTGAATAACCCGCCGGTATTTGTCAGTATGGATAGATTATTATAAAAGTTAATAGGTTATCTTGTTTATGGAGTGGTATACGGTAATCCCGCCATTGGTTGCTATTGCGGTAGTGCTTTGGAAAAAGGAAGTCATTTTGGCTTTACTCTTGGCCATATTTACATCGGAAGTATTACTGACCGGGCTGTCAATCGAGGTGTTGTTTACCGGTATCATTGGTACCTTTGAGCGCATCATTAGTATTTTTGGTTCCGCTGGTAATGCACGAATTTTGTTATTCAGTTTGCTTATTGGTTCTGTGCTGGCGTTTATGCGCCATAGTGGCGGGGTGACTGCCATGGTGGAATACGTTATTAGCAAAGGTATCGGTCGCAGTAAACGACAAGCTGCCTTTATGGCCAACTGTACCGGAATGGCCATTTTTATTGAGTCGAATTTGTCGGTTTTAACCGCGGGTATTATCTCTCGGGGTCTATTTGATAAATACCAAATGAGTCGAGCAAAACTGGCGTTCATCATTGACAGTTCAGCCGCGCCCATTTGCATCTTAGTATTGTTAAATGGTTGGGGAGCTTTTGTTCTTGGTTTGCTGAGTAACTACGAGTTTGAGGTCAGTGCGGCTGAAGTGTTATGGGGCACCGTGGCATTAAACTTTTATCCCATTTTAGCTTTGATGATGGTCTGGTATACCGCCTTTACCGGTAATTTGCATGGACCATTAGCACGATCCGAAGCTCACGCCATAGAAGAACTCGAACATAAACATGAGTTTAAGCCAACCAAAGCGCGCTTTATGTTAGTACCACTCATCACTTTGGTGGGTGGCATGTTGTGCTTTATGTATTGGACGGGTAACGGTGTGCTCGCCAATGGTAGTGGCTCTAAATCTGTGCTTTATGCCACCGTATGTTCAGCCCTTGTTGCCTACATTATGATGTTGGCCAGTGGCCGTTTTGAGCACCGGCAGTTGGTTAAAATTGGTTTTGATGGGATGTCAGACTTATTGCCATTGGTCAGCATTGTGCTGTTGTCATTAGCCTTGGGCGCCAGTCTAAAAGTTCTTGGCACAGGGGTTTATATCGCTCAACTGGTGGGCGATAACTTGCCCATATTTTTAATTGCCCCGATGCTGTTTTTAACCGGTGCAATTATTGCGTTTTCGACCGGCACCTCATGGGGAACTTTTGCCATTTTAATTCCTATCGGGGTACCGCTTATTCAGTCATTAGGGTTACCACCATCATTAATTGTGGCGGCAATTTTAGGAGGGGGCGTCTTTGGCGATCATTGTTCACCAATATCCGATACCACTGCGGTGTCGGCACTCGCGTCGGGTTGTGACTTACTTGAGCATGTTAAAACTCAGCTGCCATACGCCTTATTTGGCGGTGGCATAACGTTAATTGCCTACACCATATATGGCTTGTTGGTGTTGTAACGTTATTTACATAAAAAAGCAGTCAATTCACAAGGGATGTTATGAATTTTAAAGTTGTTTTCTTTACTCTATTTATCGTTAGTCATGCAGTTGCTAACGCCAAAGAAGCCGCGGTTGCCATGCCTGATCGTTTCAGTGCCGATGTGGCCGCTAATATCTTAACGCAAGGGGGTAATGCGGTAGATGCTGCCATTGCCGCCCAATTTGTGTTGGCGGTTACCTTACCCGAAGCGGGTAATATTGGCGGTGGTGGCTTTATGTTAGTGCGTCACAATGGTAATAACGACTTTATTGATTATCGTGAAAAAGCGCCTTTACTCGCCGATAAAGACATGTACTTAGACGAAAACGGTGAGGTCATCGCCAATAAATCTGTTTATGGTATTTTTGCCAGTGGTGTGCCTGGAACGGTGTCGGGTATGTGGTTGGCACATCAGCGTTATGCCAACCTTAGCTGGGAAACCTTATTACAGCCAGCGATTGACTTAGCCCAACAAGGCTTTGTGGTCCCTGATAAGCTGGCTGAAAATGTGCATAACTACATCCAAAAAATCAACAGCCGAAACCTTGATGTTAACTTTGCCGATTATTTTGCTCACCTTAAAGCGGGCGACGTGTTTAAACAGCCGGAGCTTGCTGCGACCTTAAGGCGCATTCAGCAGCAAGGTCTTGACGGTTTTTATAAAGGCCAAACAGCCGATCACATTGTTAAGTTTATGAATCAACATGGGGGCTTAATTAATCATCAAGATTTAACTCAGTACCAAGCCGTTGTTCGAACCCCAATCAATCAGCCATGGCGAAACTTTCAAGTGTTGTCATCGCCACCACCAAGCTCTGGTGGTATTGCCATTATCCAATGGCTAAAAATGTATGACAAGGTCACTGAATCGGGCAAAAAACCCAAGCACAATGACAGTGTTTATATGCATTTGTTGGCCGAAGCCGGTAAACGCGTATTTGCCGATAGAGCCAGGTATTTAGGCGATCCTGACTTTTACCCCGTCCCGACCAGCAAATTACTGGCCCCTGATTATATTGCGCAAAGAGCCCAAGGTATTTCAAGGGCACAAATCTCCGCAACCGAAGCGATAAAGCCTGGACTTAACGAAAGTGAAGAAACCACTCATTTTTCGATTATTGACGCTTGGGGCAATGCGGTTGCCAATACCACCACCATCAATTTAAGCTTTGGTTCGGGGATGGTGGTCGAAGGTGCAGGGTTTTTACTTAATGATGAGATGGATGATTTAAGTGCCAAACCCGGAGTGGCCAATGTATTTGGTGCGCTTGGTGGTAGGGCCAATGAAATTGAGCCTGAAAAAAGACCGTTAAGTTCGATGACTCCAACCATGTTATTAAAAGATGGTAAAGTCTTTATGGTGACCGGATCGCCCGGTGGAACCACCATAATTAGCTCGGTTTACCAGTCGCTACTGAATGTGGTTGATTATAATATGAGTGCCGAACAAGCCGTGAATACTCCAAGGTTTCATCATCAACTATGGCCTAAGGATGTGATCCGCCATCATCCCGGGATCAAAGAGGAAGTCAAAGACGCACTGTCAAAAATGGGCTATAGCATGGTTGAGCGTCGCTTTGGCGATATGCATGTGATTATATCAAAAGAGGGCAAACTAGATGCTGGCTCTGAACGTTCGGGACGAGGCAAATCGTTGGTTATCAAGGTTGATGTTAAGGACAAATAAGGCACAACAGCATGCTATTACTAAATTGTGATTTAGGTGAAGGCTTTGGCCGTTGGCAACAAGGTCAAGATGACAAGGCCATGCGACACATTGATATTGCCAATATCGCTTGCGGTTTTCATGCTGGCGATCCGCTGCTGATCCAACAAACTTTAACATTAGCGAAAAAATATGGGGTTAAAGTTTCGGCGCATCCATCCTACCCAGATTTAGTGGGTTTTGGTCGTCGTAGCATGCAAATTGCTAGCGCTGAACTTTACGCAATGATCCAATATCAAATCGCTGCCATGGCGGGCATGGCGGCCACGCAGGGGCTGACCATCGAGTATGTAAAACCACATGGCGCTTTATATAACGATATGATGAAAGAATCGCGTATTTTATCCACCATAATGCACGCGGTAAGCGATTTTCATTTACCCTTGACCTTGGTCATTCAAGCCGATAGTCAGCAATCAGAGTATTTGCAACAAGCGCAGGCGCTTGGTTTACCTTTGTATTTTGAAGCGTTTGCCGATAGGCGTTATTTAGCGAATGGTGCATTACAACCACGGAGCGAGCACGGTGCCGTACTAAAAGGACCACAGATATTGGCGCAAGTGAAGCAACTGTTAGAAACGGGGACCGTCACCAGTGCCTCGGGACAACCATTGGCCCTCAATGCCCAAACATTGTGTGTGCATGGCGATAATGACGCAGCCATAGACACGATTGAGCAAATTAAGCTATTGATTAAAAGATGAAAATAGACGTTGTCAGCGATGAAGCCATTATCTTGTATGTCAGTGAGCAGTTTAATGAACACGCATGTGCTATGGTGCAGTACTTAAGCGAGCAAATTGCAGCCTTGCCTGAACTTGTCGTTTACGACCTTATTCCCGCATATCATAGCCTGATGGTTATATTTGACCCATTTCAACATCAGCATTTTCAGGTCATAAACGCCGTTAACAAGCTCCTGCAGCAAGCAAAGACCCAAACAGCATTGGCGCAACTTGCCAGCGGTCAAGCTTCAACAAAAGAAATTATTTTACCCGCCTATTATGGCCAAGAGGTTGGTTGGGATTTAGCCGCAGTTGCCACCACCCTTGGATTAACTCAGCAAGAGGTTATTACTCTTCATCACAAAAGCCGTTATCAAGTGTTTGCCATTGGCTTCGCCCCTGGTTTTGCCTATTTAGGTAAGCTTGATAAAGCCTTGTCGATCCCAAGGTTAGCCAGTCCTCGGCTGAAAGTCCCGCAAGGCGCGATTGCTATTGCACAAAGGCAAACCGCGGTTTATCCGCAACAATCCCCTGGTGGTTGGCATATTATTGGTCGTTGCCCGCAACCACTATTTAACCCAAACATGAGCCCACCGATCCCATTTTCGGTGGGTGATACCGTCAAGTTTCGCCCCATCGACCAAGATGAATACATCGCACTTGGGGGGACACTATGAGTCAGCTAGGCACATTAGAGGTTACATCTTCTGGGCCTTATTCGATTCTCGTGGATAGCGGGCGCAGAGGCTTTCATCATCTGGGTTTGACTCGAGGTGGCCCGATTGATTTGTCAGCCTTTACCCTTGCCAACAGGCTTTGCCAAAACGATATCGATGCGACAGTGATAGAAGTAACTTTAGGCGGCTTACAGGCAAAAGTGCATGCCCCTTGTGTGATTGCACTGACTGGTGCCTGTAACAACATCTTAATCAATGGCCAAGCTAAGCCTTTGTGGTGTACTCATCAGCTTGAAGCAGGCGATAACATAGAACTGACGATGGCAAGTTCGGGCTTACGATCTTATTTGGCCATTGCTGGCGGTTTTCAATTGGCGAAAATGTTTAATAGTACTAGTACCGTGTGTCGAGAACATGTGGGAGGGTTATCGGGTGATAAACTAAAAGTTGGCGATCATATTTCTTTTCTTCCAAGTCACTTTTATGCAACTTCGTCCACTAAAAGCGCCACCACCATCAAACGTCGCCCCCAACAACTTGCGCTGAACGCACAACAACGTATTGAGCAAAGGTATCAACAAACCAAAATTAACTTAAGACTGATCCCAGGTTATCAATACCAAGATTTTGATCGAGTGCAGCGCGCGTTATTTTTTAACAGCGAGTTTGAAGTCTCAAAAGACTTTGACCGAATGGGGTATCGCTTATTAGGTCAACGTATTACCACCGATAAAGTGTTAACTGAATCACAGGCGCTGTGTTTAGGGGCGGTGCAAATACCATCAAATGGTGAGCCTATTGTGATGTTACATGATCACCAAACCATTGGTGGTTACCCGAAAATAGGCACTGTGATAGAACCCGATTTAGCTTTGTTAGGACAAAGTCGGGCAGGGGTAAAGGTTCAATTTACAGCCATTGATGTAGCACAGGCTCACGGCATAAGGTTGTTGCAAAGAGACAAATTATGTCGCTTGCAGCTGTCTCCTTAATGGTCTTTAAAGAGTCACCTGGAACAAAAGTTTGGCGAAGGTTTTGGTGTTGCGTTAAAAGGGGTGAGCTGAGTCTTTTAAGCATAAGCTCCGTCGCCTTAAATCAGCTTGGTGAAAGGATAAAAACTTTCGGACAAAAAAAAAGCTCCGGCACATAAGTACTGGAGCTAAAAGGGATATCTCAGGGAGAGATATTCCATAATAAAAATCAAACCATCCTCACTTCAATAAAAACACTACTTAGATCCTTATTGTTATTGATCGCAAGCCTTGATTTTGCTAGCTTATAGCAATTCCTGAAATCACTAGGATTAACTCAGAATAACTTTCTTATACTGTGAATAAAGTTGTTTTGGGTTGGGTTCTGGGGTGGTTTCTTGGGGTTTAGATAAACAAAAAGCGGAAGGTGCTAGCGACACTTTCCGCTTCTCTAACCAAAAATGTTATAAGGAGTAACATAAATGGCTACCTCTAAGTATAAATTAAAGCAGGGCTTCACAAAAGATGGTTCTAAAGAACTTACATTAACCGCAACAGGTATTAAGGCACTACAGCCTAATTGCTTTATCAAAGATGAAAGCAACAAGGGTTTAAGGCTCAATTATAACCACAATAAAACATATAGTTGGATTTACCACTACCGCACCAAAGAAGGTAAAAAAGGACAAGTAAAACTTGGAAGCTACCCTGCATTAAGTATTAAAGAAGCCAGAGATGAGTTGAGTAAGTTCCAAAAAGTAAGGGATCAAGGTGGCGACCCTGCACAAGCCAAAAAAGATGAAATTAAAAAGCAATCTCAAAAAGAGCTGACGGTTGCTGATATAGTAGAAAATTTTATCGAAAAGCATGCAATTCCAAAACGTAATGAACGCAGTTTAATACAAACTAGAAGCTATCTAAATAATCATATTGTAAAACCACTAGGTAAAAGAATTGCTAAGGATATTAGCCCTTGGGAGTGGGACGATCATTTATTTACCCTTGCTACAAATTCCAAATCAGCATGCAAAAAAGTGGTTACGGATATCCGCAAGGCATACCAACTTCTCATAGACAACAGAAAGTTGGATCTTATTCATAATCCAATAATATTTAAGGCTAACTATACGCCTGATCCAGCCAAACAACGTGCCCTTGATGATCAGGAATTAACATACTTTTTCCCTTGGGTTGAAAGAGAACTGAGTAAGAATGTAAAAGATGCCTTATTGCTAACTTTATATACTTGTGCACGAAGTGGTGAGATTGTTCAAGCTAAATGGAGTGATATAAATCTTGAAACTAAAACATTACTTATACCGCAAGAAAATGCTGAAAAAGTAAATTATGACAGGTACATACAGCTATCAGAGCAGGCCGTTGAGATAATCAAATCTCGCATTGGTTTAAGCAAAAGATATCTATTTCCGAGTCCTAAAAACACAGGTACACATTTACTACAGACTTCCCTTTCAAAGCCGTTAAGAGAAAAGGCTATTGCTTCATACAATCCACCTAATGCAAAGAATTTAAAAGTTAAGGAATGGACGCCACATGATATGCGTCGTACTTGTCGGACAGGTCTAAGTCGCCTTGGGTGTTATCAAGAAATTGCAGAGAAGATAATAGGGCACACCCCCGATAAAAAAATAGTTACTGTATACGACAAAGAACATCGTTATGACGAGCAACGACAATGGTTGCAGAAATGGGCTGATCATCTTGATACATTGCGAGGTGAACAATAATGTCTAATGAAATGCCCTACGAATTGAGTTGTAAAGCTAATTACCTAAAAGCACTCGAAGGAGACAAAACAAGTCAATACTTTCTACTTTGGAAACTAATAGAAAAGCTCGAATTTAAAGGGCTCGAGCCTATGCCAGATGATGTCGCAGACTATCTTATGCAGGTGCTTATCAACTTAGCAGACAGTCGGTTGCATGGTAGTAGTGCGACTAATAATCTATTTCCAAACAACCCGAGAAATCCAAAGAATTATGTTTTTAAGCACAAGGTTTACGAATACTACGAAAAGACCAAAATCGAACTGCGACAGCAACAAGTAACTGATTCTCACAACAAAGCAGTCGAATTAACAAGCGATGAATTTAACATTTCAGAAAAAGCTGTAGAAAAGCATGTAACTGAAATGAAAAAACATTTTTCACGCGTCTTTGAGTAATCACTACCCTACTTCTTCAGCGTGAAGAAGTAGGGTGATTAATGTCACTACCTTTCATATGTTTAACGGTAATAGATAGCAGTTATTCGCAGGGGTAGTGAGATATGAAATCAGATTATACAGTTAAACAATTTAGTGAGCTTTTAGGTGTAACTCCAATGACTATTTATCGAATGATAAATGCTAAGGAGTTAAAGGCATACAAAGTCCGAACAGCGACCCGAATCCCCAGTACAGAATACGAACGGTTGAGTCATGAAAACAGCTGTGGGGCATAGCTATATCTTCTTCAAAGATAAAGCTAGGTCAATAAAATAAAGGGGTGTAGGTGATTTATGCAGTAGAGCCCTACCTATAAGCCACCAGAAATGAAAAAGCACAGCAAGATTTCGACGTCAGTGCTGTGCTTTTGGAGAAAAATTTATGTTACAGAAGAATAATACCGTAACAATGTCGTCATTATCAAACGATGATGCTGAAAACCAAAATAAGTTAAACAACTTCAATAAAGCATATGAACAAGGCTCAACAGAATTAAATCATCGTTATCTAAAAGAGCAAAAATATTTTATTAACAGAAAGGTATTGGTTGATAGTGGTGTTAGGTTATTAAGAGATCCAAATGATAATGCTTATTTATATTATCCATTAAGGACTTTTGACTCGGACAAGCCAGTACAGTTTCAAGCTATTTATGACGTACCGAATGCAAAGGGGCAATTTAATAAAGCATTCCATTGTAGTGCTAATGGAAAACCTGTTTTTAGCGTGATAGGTGGTAATGAAAATTATAATCCTTCCGATGTTGAAATTATTGTATTAGCTGAATCATTAACTAAAGCTACTGCTATCTATCAAGCATTAGAACCAGAGGGGCAATATTACGCATGTGTTTTAAATTGTATATCACTTCAAAACATGGCAAAAGTAGCTACTTTTCTAGGTGGCATTGATGATTATAAATCTAAAGTTGTAGTTTGCGCTGATAATGATTCTGCTGATACGAGCTTAATAATTGACAAAGTTGTCAGCGACAAAGGCTTGAGGATTTGTCGTCCGCGTGACGGGTTTAAAGACTTTGATGATTTTTATAACTGTAATATTCATGCTCCTAGCGAGATAAACGACCTGATCAAAGGTGCCAAAACAAGAGTAACAGGTCTAAATCATACAGCTTATAAACTACATAATGCTTTTGATGGTTGGAATGATGAAGAAGATATGTTGATAGATGGTCTTCTACCAAAAAACTCTTTTGGCCTTTTATTTGGTTTACCAGGCTCATATAAATCTTTTTTAGCCATAGCTATTGCTTGTTGTATTTCTGAGGGAAAAAAGTTTAATGCTGAGTTTGTAGAGCAAGCTGATGTGCTTTACATAAGTGCAGAAGGTAATGGTGCGATTGGTCGTAGGTTTAAAGCATGGGCTGAGTATAATGGTATTCAATCACTTGATAGACTAAAAACAATAAGGCAACCAGTACCACTAACATCAGCAGAAGCGGTGACAGAATTTATCAGCTTTATAAAAGCGGAAATTAATAAAAGTAAGTTGAATTTTGGGGCGATTATTGTTGATACGCTATCTCGTTGTTTTGGTGGTGAAGATGAAAATGCAACTAAGGCAATGTGTGCTTTTATCGCTGGGTGTGATGAATTGAAAGCTGAATTTGGTGCAACAGTAATAGTTGTTCACCATAAAGGAAAAACAGACAAAAAAGTGGCTAGAGGAAATTCTGCATTATTTGGTGCCGTTGATTTCGAATATTACGTTAAGCGACCAGATCCGGAAACCCGAAATGAAGTTGTTCTAGAGTGCACCAAGATGAAAGATGGTGATCCGCCAGAACCTACACTATTTAAATTGGAAAGTGTGTCAATGGGTCTTACTAAGCGAGGAAAAGCTAGAACAAGTCTGTATTTTGATGATGATGGTATTCCTTATAAAGAAGAATCAGTGCAGAGTGTTTTGGACGAGTGTGAGCAAATAATGATTGAATTAGTGAGCCAAGAAGAAGAGGGGAAGAAAAGTCAGGAATTTAATGATGATTTCTATCATGCAATGTGCCCAGAAATAAATAAATTTGATAAACCCGAACGAGACAAACTTAAAACTAAATTTAGACAACGAAAGAAAAGAGCAATTGAAAAACTTATTGATAAGGGATTAATTATACAAGATAGAGAAGGTGTAATTAATCTTAGTGGTTGCTCGTGACAATGTCACAGAGCGTGACACAATCATGTAACGAATATTGTGACGTGACATACTCTGTGTAAGGTGATCATGTCACGTCACACTCTCCCCACTAATTCTTTGCTCGAAAAATAGACTCTTTTGAGGTGTTTTTGCTGTGACGTGACACAAACTCCTAAGCCAATGCTTGTCACGTCACAAGATCACATTAATTGTTGATAAATTGTTTTTATGTTAGATATTTGAGCTTGGTGTTAGTTAATTACTGGTGTACCGTATAGAGTATAATTATTAAGAATAGGGATATAAAAAATGAAAATAACAAAAACAACAACTCTTATGGCGCTTCTTGCTATCTCAGGGTGTGTGGCTAACGACGCGTCAGTATCTACAACAGTATCTCCCATAGATGGTAAATCAACGACAGTCATAAATGGTTCGGCTTTCTCTACGAGCTATATCTACCCTATATCTGGAACAGGATTAGGAATGGAAGTAGCAGGCGGAAGCGTAACGAATAAAGATATAGCTTCGATTGTTTTTGAAGCCTCTTCATCTGTTGGTTTTCGCGAAGCATTTTTTAAAGCAGATGGTATTACTTACGACTTAAAACCTACAAAAGCATTAACTAATTTTGAAACTAATGGATATGGGACAATAGCAACAAAAGAATTTCTCTTATCATGTAGTGATATACTTAATGTTTCTCAAAGTTCAGAGGTTTACTTAAGGGTTACTTTCGCTGATGGTTTTGTAGACTACGATGTTTCAAAATCTAAAAATGGAACAGATGGATTCGCCATGATTAAGAAAATAGCTTCTTACTGCAAATAGCAGAGTATTTATTGTTAACGCTAGCAATAACTTCAGAGGTGAGCTTAACAAGAATATCTTTTTAGTAGATTCAGAGAGCCCCAAAAATAGTGGGGTTCAAGCAAACCCCATATAAAACCTAACCTAGTACCTACCCTTATTAAACAAAAGTAGATTATTTTTATACTAAACTAGACTTAATAAACCTAATGGAATAGGACAAAATTACATGGATATTACCCGTCACACTCACCTAATAAGCAAACTGATCACCGATAACCTAACACTTGGCGAGATTAACGAACTTAATCAGCTTAACCAAGAGCTTGATCACGAGTTAGAACCATTAAGGCCGTTTGATGTTTATAGTGGGATGGAAGGGGACAATATAAGCTAAAAGGCTGAGCTCATAATCTAACTGCTCATGAGGGGAAAATTTAGCAATCATTACAATGATAATGTATTTTGTTAGCTAATTAAGCTCATATTCGATCATTTATGCTCGCTACTTTTTAAAATTGACAAGAGTAGTTGAATTTATCAATAATTTTATTATCAAAGAACCAATAATTGTATTTAAAAGTACCTATAAGCAAGGTGGATATCAATAAATGTTTAATATTTTACAAGAACACGTACGGCAAAAACTATCTGTTGATGACTCGCTATACTTATTGGTTAAAAAAGAGATTGACTGTAATTATATTGATCAAACACTATGGGCTAAAGCTCTAGCTCATTCTGATTATGACGAGCTTAAAGCTAAAGGTTTTTATTCTAGAGAAAGAGTAAAATATTTAAATAAAGATAAAGAAAGAATATCAAGGTTAATATATTCGTATATAGAATATAAGAATTCAGAAACTAATTTATCTATCCCTAAATCTGAATTAGAAGACAAATCTAATCATCTCAAAAGTAAGTTAAATATAGAAAGAAAAAATTTAGCTTTGAAAAGTTTTTCGTCAAAGTCTGAAAAGGAGAAATTAGAACGCATAAGACGTGAATTAAAAAGAAAAAGTTATACATTTACTTCATTTTTTTTGTTTCTAATCACTTTTTTTATATGTACTTTAGTCCTCATTTTTAGTGTTGCTAGTTACAATGTTTATGTTCTTCTTTTTAATATTTTCTTAGGCGCTGTGGGGTACTTAATTTGGTTTAAATATGTGGATAAATTAATAAACCATGAAGAAATAATCATCCAACAAGAATCTATCGTTTCTAATTTTAGGGATGAGTTAAGAAAAGGGTTAGATGATATTAAACAAATAAAAGATGAATTAAGTGAAACAGACTTAAATATTAGAAAGCTAAATTTAAAAGAAGCCGATGCAGTAAAAGCCAAGAATAATTATCTAACAATAAAATCTTGTCTAAATGCATATTTTCCATATGATTTCGAAAAATTATTTGATGAATAAAAAGTAAGTCAAAATTATTTCTGCAATAAAAGCTTAAACAGATAATATTGATTATGAAACAGTACCATGTTAATTTTTCAAAAGATGATTTTAGCTTTTTAGCATAGCATCAATATCAAAGTTTTCAGAGAAGAGATCTTTATAAACAAATATTTCTGAGTCCAAAAAGCCAAATTCATACTTAAATTTTTCAACGACTTTCTCAGGATTAGGGTCAAGTATTTTTATTTTGGGTTTGTTAGTGCGCTTCATTAGCGCATCAACAAATAGCTTTGTACTTTTAATATCTGTTTTAGGAAATGAATAACCAATTAAAATAATCTCTTCTGCTACTTCAATCGCTTTACCTGTTTTTGACCACAAGTTTTCAAATAAATTACCATATAAATTATATTTCTTTTCTTTTACTGGTGGAATGATCAAAGGTATAGTAGGTACACCATCACTTGGAGCCTTCCCTTTAGCTACATGAGGTTTAGGTGGATTGAAAGTAACTAATGCCTTTCCATCCTTACCGTAAGCGACCATATCTAAATTAACAGGATAATAACCATAAGAAAGGCGGTCATATCCATCCATAAACCTTCCTCTATGACACGAATATGGTTGTTCTGTATACTCATAAATGTAGACATCTTCAGGTTTAACGAATTGCTTCATTGTCGTGAAATCGGAAAGTAATGATGGATGTACCGTTAACCAGTTTGTTGAACCATGCAATTTATATAGTTGGGTTGTTTTAGTGTTTTGACTCTTATTGTTACTCCAACCATTTCGATAAATTGATTTAGGTGAAAAACCATAACCATTATCAGTTGTCCACGACTTTGTTTCTTCCAAAGCCTTTTCCATTAAAGTATCCCAATTAAAAGTAGCAACAACATCATCTTTTTCTATATATTTAGCCAGTTTCAAGTGAGCGGTAGACGTTGGCCCATTTTGAATTTCGTTAATTACTGAAGCAAATAAATATACTAATTCGTTATAGGAAGATTGAAGAAAGATTGTCTCTGGTTGTTTTTTTTGGGCTATAGCCTCTATTAAATCTACCTCAATTGAAGAATGAAAATCTTCTATATTTATACCTGAACGAAAGTATAAATATGGATCAACGTGATATTTTTCAATTGCAAATAGATTAATTTTACCTTGAAGAACCCAAAGATTACGGGATATATCGAGCTTATAAAACGTATCAAAGAAGTCACAAGCTATAGGCATTTTAATGCCGGTTTTTGATTGGTCATATGCCTTTGAAGCACCAGCTCCAAGAATAAATAATTTCATCCAAATTGCTTTTAAAAGTTAATATTTTTTTACGAGAAAACTTCGAATATTTCTACCTTGATTTTGCCCTTGCATCAAATAAAGAGACGCCTGAAGGTAGCTTCGGGATAATAATTTTTTATTGATAATATACCCTATAATAATCATAAGGTTAAATGATTAAATACTTGGTTTAAATGACAATGGGACGACCTAAGGGATCTCGAAATAAACTATCAACAACCTTTACGAATAAGGGACATCGGTTGCTAAATAATTTAATGGATAAAGCACTTAACGGTGATATGGAATGTGCTAAGCTCGTGTTGCCATTTCTACCTAAACCCAAGCTATATACCGCACCGATTAAGGTAGACCTACCGAAGAACGCCACACCAGAAGATTGTGCAAACGCTTTAACGAAATCAATATTTAATGGCGAGGTTGATCCAATGGTTGCCTGTAACATCATTAACGCCATGTTTAACGCTACTCGATTTATCGACATTCACGACATTATGGAAATGTTAGGGAAAGAGGTTGAAGAAGTACAAAGACTTAAAAGCGAAAGCCCAAGATCTCATTAAGCAATCAAAAATGGCGAGAGGGGCGATTCCAAAGCCTAGATCTTATCAAACGGATTCACTTTATTATGACAATATCTTTTACGAACTTATGACTAAAGAGCAGTCTTTTAGTGATTGGATCAAACGTAAAGGGTATGACATAGACAAAGATGATTTTGTTGTAATTTTTAATCCTGCTGAAACTTATTTAAAAATGAAAGCCAGATATGACCGCATGGGTGTGGAGTTAGATCTTAAATATCACCAGAAGTTTAAAAAATTGAAAAACAAATGAAAGTTCATCAATGTTTTATGTTTGTTATTTGAGTGATTGGAATTCACTTTATAAGTTTATGGTGGGTTCTAGGTTGGGTAGGCAAAAAAAAGCTCCGGCACATAAGTACTGGAGCTAAAAGGGATATCTCAGGGAGAGAAAATAAATGAAAGACTCATTTAATGTTTGTCAGTATATCGAGTTTAAAAAATAAATCCGTTAACAAAGTGTAACTTTGAGTGTAAGTTTACAACCGGTTGATTAAGATCAATCTTCGGCTCTGTAAAAAATCATTACGCCTTTGCAAAGCCTAAGTTTTCGACAAATAAGCCCAACTATTTATCGGAAACCATCTTACAAATCCTCAGCACTTTTATGTCGCCACCATCACTTGATTTTCATATAGCAAAAGATGCACATAGTGAAATAACAGATGAATTTGTTATATTAGGTGGTTGTTTTTCGCTTACTAAGTGTTTTTTGAATGTGAGGCTATGTTGAATTTTATTATTGGTTTGGCAGTGTTGTTGATA
This sequence comes from Thalassotalea sp. 273M-4, assembly GCF_041410465.1. Taxonomy (NCBI): domain Bacteria; kingdom Pseudomonadati; phylum Pseudomonadota; class Gammaproteobacteria; order Alteromonadales; family Colwelliaceae; genus Thalassotalea; species Thalassotalea aquiviva. The sequence continues at coordinate 3,119,894 of NZ_CP166961.1, read as the reverse complement.
TTTCAACTGCTCGGTGAAGTGGCCGTGGCTTATTTTGAATTGCCAGTAACAGGGCCAGTGGCAGGGATGTTGCTGCTATTTGCATGCCTAGTCATTCGTGGCAAGGTAGGAAAAAAGCTTGGTAGTGCCTCAACCCATTTATTGAGTCACCTTTCATTGTTATTTGTCCCTGCAGGTGTTGGCTTAATGATGTACTTTCAAATATTGCAACAACATTGGCTGGCCATTGTGGTCGCGTTGGTATTAAGTACCATTATTATGTTGGTGGCGAATGCGCTTATTATGCAATGGACCACACAGTGGTTTAAGGGTAAAGAGGAGTAATGTCAGCAATGGTAGGTACAGAAGTGATGACTATCATACTAACCTCGCCTTTATTTGGCTTGGCTTTAACCTTATTGGTTTATGCGCTGGCATTAAAGGCCTATCAACATAGCAATCATAACCCTTTGGTGAATCCGGTCATCGTGTCGATCGCGGTTATTATAAGTATTTTAACCTTAACCAATACCCACTACGCTGACTATTTTGCCAGTACCGAGCTGATTCATTTTTTCTTGGGCCCGGCCACGGTGGCACTGGCTATTCCTTTGTACCAGCAAGTGCATCGGATTAAAAAACTGTTGCTACCGATTGTCATTACTTTGTTGGCATCGATTGTTATTGGTTGCTTAAGTGCGGTGAGCATTGCGGCATTATTGGGGGCAAGTGTTGAAGTTCAATTGTCATTGGCTCCTAAGTCGGTGACCACGCCAGTGTCTATGGGGATTTCAAACTACATCGGTGGTATTGAGTCGTTAACGGCAGGGTTAACCGTATTAACTGGTATTTTAGGCGCGATATTAGGAACATGGATCTTTGCTTTGTTAAAAATTAAAGACGATGCGATAAAAGGAATTGCTATGGGACTCACATCTCATGGTATTGGCGCTGCTCGGGCTTTTAACATCAGTAATGAAATGGGCGCATTTGCTGGGCTTGCGATGGCCTTAGCCACATTTTCAACCGCCTTGATTTTACCACTAGTAATGTCTTGGTATGGTTTACTGTAATAGACCTCGGATTTAGTCCACAAAAAAGGCTGAGTATCTGCTCAGCCTTTTTGTTAAATCGTTAGCCGATTATAATTGAACTTGTACCGTTTGTACGGCGTTCGCTTTAATGACCACATCAGCAACATTTTCACCAATTTGTAGTTGGTAATTAATTGGCTCTTTGGTGGTATTAAGCAATTGCACACTTAATACGTTGTTATCGTTTACCGTTGCGCTAGCGTGCAGTGCATCGCTGTCTAAACCTGCAAGAATGGTTTCCGTTTGTACCGCTTTATCGCCAGGGCGTATGGTTTGACTAAATTGCGATAACACATGGAAGATAGGGGTGTAGTACACTTCTTTGGTGTTGGTATCAATCATAATTGGTGCGCCACAGAAGTTACCTACATGGTTAGGGCCACCGTTGTGATCAAGGACAATGTTCCAGTCAATCCAACCGTTCATGTAATTATTGAAACTTACAATGATATTACGAGCATAACGGTGTACAGGGGTGTAAATTGGGTGATCTTCGGCATTTGGCGCCCACTGTGCAGTGTATGCCCAGTCTGTGGCGTTTTTATTCCACCAAAACGCATCGTTATTAAACCAGCCAGACTCTTGGAATTTTTCTGGATCGCCAATACCGCCACCAGCAGGTTTACCTAGATCATCAATGGTTGCTTCGGTGTTGATGATGGCATAGTCAGGAAACTTGTTATGGGCTTTAACCAATTCGTCTTCAAATACATTTTCTGTACTTGCATACCAGTGTACGGCCGTGCCGTATACGTATTGACTGGCTTCTTCATCACCTAAAATAGTGTCTACCCAGTGACCAAGGTCATTTCGGTTTTGATCGTAAATTAATAAAGCAACGTCTTTAAAGTCGCTGTTTTGTAATTTTGGACCCAAATGCTTAGCGATAAAATCACGTTGGGTTTCAGGGGTAAAGTGCATGCTTTCCCATTGCCCGCTATTGCCATGAGGTTCGTTTACTGGTGTTAAACCCCAAATGTCGATACCTTCTTTTTGGTATTCTTCAAGATACTTCAGCAAGTAGTCGGCATAGGTTGATACGTATTCTGGTTTTAATTCACCACCAGTACCTTGATAGTTGTTCTCAGGCGCACCTGGAATAAAGTAGGTTTCAATGTCTTTCATCCATGCCGGTGCTGTCCAAGCAGACGCCACGGTATAAAGTTCTTTGTCCGCTTGCGCATTTTTAATAGCATAAGCTTCTTTGATCATCGGTAATAAGTCGTAGCTTTCATCAACAATATTAGGATATTGCTCTTTATCAAAACCTTCTACATCGCGGGCAAGGGTAAATGTTTCAAGCTTAGTATCGCCTGCTTCTTCAACATACGAGTACTTACCTTCAACGGAAAAGTCAGTTGCCCCAATATGCGTACGGGCCATCGCAAAGTTCGCCCCCTTGTCGGAATAAACGTCTTGCATGATTTGCATACGTTGTTCTTTTTCAAGGTGAGCAAGAACAAATGCTGAAGACTCGGTAAATGAAGTGCCCACACCTAACATGGTTTGTTTAACCACCTCTGGGTTAATAACAACCTTGGTGCCACTAGCTTGGCCTGGCTTAAACGCCACATTGGCTTGTTCAGCAATTTTATCTCCGGCTTCAGAGGTAATAAGGATACGACTGGTGGACGTTAGGTTAAATTGTTCTGTTTCAGGCGCTTTTGGCGCATTATCTGAACAGGCAGTAGCAAATAATGCCAGTAATGTCGCCTTAGCAGATAGTTTCATTAAGTGTTTCATACAAAATCTCATCATTGTGTATTCAGTGTTAAATAATCCTAACGAGTAAAAGCGAGCAAATCTAGGGTGAAAATCCTTGTCGTCTTATCGTTAATCCGACTGGTCGATTTTGCCCTAAAAAAGAGCTTTAAGCAGACAAAAGAAAGAGTTAAAAATGTGAACCAAGCTCAAAAGCATCTTGCGAAAAAATAAATCGTAAGCTAACCGCTACATTATCGCCTAACTTTATTGCGGGCATCCACTAAGGCATCAGCTAGAGTCTTGCTTACCTCCATTATCGCCTGTTTTTGTGAATGCGAATTATAAGGGTACGTCACTCCACTCCAATAATATGGTGTTGCTTCGTTATTTAGCAAAAACGCATACACTTCGGCTACAGTTTGTTTGTTGGGATCAAAAGCGGGGGTTTTATTTTGCTGAAAATCAACGAAGGCCGGCAAATCATTATGAGGTTTGGGCTGCGCCAGGGGCAAAGTGAGTTCGCCGAGGCGATTTTCAGGCGTTACCATTAAAACCACTAACGCATTGCGCGCATTGGCTTTGTCTCGAATCAAATCGGCACTGGTATTAGTCACCCCTAAAATATCTTGGTAACTGGTATATACCGGAAAGCCTTGGTCTAACAATTCAGACTTAAGGCTTTCTTCAAAGAGCATCCGTAAATCTGAATTTTTACTGTAGCCAACAATGTATATCCCAGATTGTTTGGTTGTATCTATCGTACGAACCTGCACATTGTTGCTGCAGCCAGCCAGACTAAACAGTAGGAAAAAACAAAAGCAAGATTTTAGCGAACACGATATCGGCATATAGACACCTGCATTTTAGGTTTATTTTTAATGGTTTAGAGCTAATTAAAAGATAGACCCAATTACCCATACAGGCAAAAAATGCGAATATCGAGATGAATGGAAAATGGTCGAAAGTTAATGTAGATCAAAAATGACTATTTGAACCACCATAACTCGCCAACTTTACTCTATTCATATAAACGGCTTTAAGAAGTTTTATTCAAGCACTTCTGATAACCTTTCAACAAGATCATTGAGTCTTTTTACTTCGGCTTCTAAAGCTTCCACTCGTGATTGTAAAGACGAATTGTCTCTGTGAACCGAACCACTCACCATTGCGTCAGCGTCTTCTGCTTTTATGGCATCAAATAGGTTTGGGTCATAACAAGTAAATAAATGCACATACCGAGCTTCGCGTTTTCCCGGTTGCTTGGGTAGCTTTTTGACCAAACCTTGGTTGTTAAACTGACTTAAATGTTGAAGACAATCTTCGACTTCAGTAACGTCGTTAAATTCAGCTAAACGGTTGGTGCGAGTTCTTAACTCACCGGGTGTTTGCGGGCCACGTAGTAAGAGTACCGTTAAAATGGCTTTTTGCTGTGGGGTAAACTGAAAACTACTAAATTGAGTGTTACAAAAACGATGTTGAAACTTATCAACTCGGCTTGCACCACTTCTTATTACTAAAATTTGATTAAGTTTGATTAACTCATCAACAATATTTTGAACTTCGGTCTCTGTTAAAGACATCACCGGATCTCGGTTGCTTTTTTGATTACATCCAACAGTCAAACCATTTAGAGACAATGGATACTGATCAGGGGTGGTGATTTCTTTTTCTAACATCACTCCAATAACACGGCATTGGTTGGCAGTAAGTTCAATCATTATAGGTATGCTCCAAATACAAATAAACCTTAACAAATAAGGTAACAACTACACATAGTATAAATAGTGGCACAATAGTGACACAGTAAAACAGATTAATGGCAGCCTAAACCTACTTATTCATAAGCATCGGTTTCAAACAGAATTTAAAAATAAAGCTTATTTAGGCCGATTAGTAAAGTTATTGTGATCTTTTTGTTGTTGTTTTAGGCCTTTCGTACAAAATACACCCAATCAGCCCTGTTTTTATATTTTTTAGCAAAAAACAGTTGACGGCATCCTAAAAATCTCTAGAATGCGCATCCACTTCCACGGGGTTAGGCAACAAGGTTGACAAGCCAAGTGTGAAGGGGGTTTTAAGCAAATCCTGCTTTAAAAACTTTTTCAAAAAAGATTTTAAAAACGGTTGACTTTGAACTTCAGATGCGTAGAATGCGCATCTCGCTTCGGGCAAGGCCCAGAGCACAGCAAGAGCAACGAATGAGATTGCCTTGTACGTTTAAAAACGTTCTTTAACAATTAGTTATCATGCAATTTGTGTGGGCACTCACATTAAGATTGACTTACAAAGCTACTAAGTATTTATACCGGTAGCACATTAACTTAATGATGATGACACACAAAATATATACATATGTTTTATGTAAAGTTTGTTTTTACTTTTAAAGTGAAAACAACCAGCAAATTCATTGAGTCGATTCTTCGGAATCAAAAAAACAACTTTTTAATTGAAGAGTTTGATCATGGCTCAGATTGAACGCTGGCGGCAGGCTTAACACATGCAAGTCGAGCGGTAACATTTCTAGCTTGCTAGAAGATGACGAGCGGCGGACGGGTGAGTAATGCTTGGGAATATGCCTTGAGGTGGGGGACAACAGTTGGAAACGACTGCTAATACCGCATAATGTCTACGGACCAAAGGAGGGGATCTTCGGACCTTTCGCCTTTAGATTAGCCCAAGTGAGATTAGCTAGATGGTGGGGTAAAGGCCTACCATGGCGACGATCTCTAGCTGGTTTGAGAGGATGATCAGCCACACTGGGACTGAGACACGGCCCAGACTCCTACGGGAGGCAGCAGTGGGGAATATTGCACAATGGGGGAAACCCTGATGCAGCCATGCCGCGTGTGTGAAGAAGGCCTTCGGGTTGTAAAGCACTTTCAGCGAGGAGGAAAGGTTAGTAGCTAATATCTGCTAGCTGTGACGTTACTCGCAGAAGAAGCACCGGCTAACTCCGTGCCAGCAGCCGCGGTAATACGGAGGGTGCGAGCGTTAATCGGAATTACTGGGCGTAAAGCGTGCGTAGGCGGATTGTTAAGCGAGATGTGAAAGCCCAGGGCTCAACCTTGGAACTGCATTTCGAACTGGCTGTCTAGAGTATTGTAGAGGGTGGTGGAATTTCCAGTGTAGCGGTGAAATGCGTAGAGATTGGAAGGAACATCAGTGGCGAAGGCGGCCACCTGGACAAATACTGACGCTGAGGCACGAAAGCGTGGGGAGCAAACAGGATTAGATACCCTGGTAGTCCACGCCGTAAACGATGTCAACTAGCTGTTTGTGTCTTTAAGACGTGGGTAGCGCAGCTAACGCGATAAGTTGACCGCCTGGGGAGTACGGCCGCAAGGTTAAAACTCAAATGAATTGACGGGGGCCCGCACAAGCGGTGGAGCATGTGGTTTAATTCGATGCAACGCGAAGAACCTTACCATCCCTTGACATCCAGAGAAGTCGCTAGAGATAGCTTCGTGCCTTCGGGAACTCTGAGACAGGTGCTGCATGGCTGTCGTCAGCTCGTGTTGTGAAATGTTGGGTTAAGTCCCGCAACGAGCGCAACCCTTATCCTTATTTGCCAGCACTTCGGGTGGGAACTTTAAGGAGACTGCCGGTGATAAACCGGAGGAAGGTGGGGACGACGTCAAGTCATCATGGCCCTTACGGGATGGGCTACACACGTGCTACAATGGCAGATACAAAGGGCAGCAAGACCGCGAGGTGGAGCGAATCCCATAAAGTCTGTCGTAGTCCGGATTGGAGTCTGCAACTCGACTCCATGAAGTCGGAATCGCTAGTAATCGTGGATCAGAATGCCGCGGTGAATACGTTCCCGGGCCTTGTACACACCGCCCGTCACACCATGGGAGTGGGTTGCAAAAGAAGTAGCTAGTTTAACCTTCGGGAGGACGGTTACCACTTTGTGATTCATGACTGGGGTGAAGTCGTAACAAGGTAACCCTAGGGGAACCTGGGGTTGGATCACCTCCTTACCTTAAGTAGACAACTTAATGAGTACGAAAGTACTGCGAGTGTTCACACAAATAGCATGATAACAATTGATGAAAACTTAAAGATAAGCACTAATGCTTATCTTTGAGTTTTCACTCACATAACTGCCGAATGTGCGCAGATATGACATCTTTAACAATTTGGAAAGCTGATATTAAACCCGGTGTTTTTATCGATAACAACGTGTCGCACGATGTTATCAAATGATATAAGCACCAAAACGAAAACACATTCCTAGTGTTTTCAAACTAATTAATAATCTTTGATTATTGATTTTTTATACTCAAGACATTCTTATTGAATGCGTGAAAATGTCAGACTTTACAACTTTCTCAGAATTAGTCCTCTGAGTTTCAGTTGTTTTACGTAAAGTAAAACTTTTTGGGGTTGTATGGTTAAGTGACTAAGCGTATGTGGTGGATGCCTTGGCAGTTAGAGGCGATGAAGGACGTGTTAATCTGCGAAAAGCTGAGTTAAGCCGATAAAAGGCGTTATAGGCTCAGATGTCCGAATGGGGAAACCCACTTGTCGTAAGGCAGGTATCATTAAGTGAATACATAGCTTAATGAGGCGAACCGGGAGAACTGAAACATCTAAGTACCCCGAGGAAAAGAAATCAACCGAGATTTCCTTAGTAGCGGCGAGCGAACGGGAATTAGCCCTTAAGCGGTTTGTAAATTAGTGGAATGCTCTGGAAAGGGCAGCGATACAGGGTGATAGCCCCGTACACGAAAATAAACTTACCGTGAAATCGAGTAGGTCGGGACACGAGAAATCTTGACTGAATATGGGGGGACCATCCTCCAAGGCTAAATACTCCTAACTGACCGATAGTGAACCAGTACCGTGAGGGAAAGGCGAAAAGAACCCCTGTGAGGGGAGTGAAATAGAACCTGAAACCGCATACGTACAAGCAGTGGAAGCCTACTTGTTAGGTGACTGCGTACCTTTTGTATAATGGGTCAGCGACTTATGTTCTGTAGCAAGGTTAACCGAATAGGGGAGCCGTAGCGAAAGCGAGTGTTAACTGCGCGTTTAGTTGCAGGGCATAGACCCGAAACCCGGCGATCTACCCATGGGCAGGTTGAAGGTTGAGTAACATCAACTGGAGGACCGAACACACGTATGTTGAAAAATGCGGTGATGACCTGTGGGTCGGAGTGAAAGGCTAATCAAGCCGGGAGATAGCTGGTTCTCCCCGAAATCTATTTAGGTAGAGCCTCGGACGAATACCATTGGGGGTAGAGCACTGTTAAGGCTAGGGGGTCATCCCGACTTACCAACCCTTTGCAAACTCCGAATACCAATGAGTACTATCCGGGAGACACACTGCGGGTGCTAACGTCCGTTGTGGAAAGGGAAACAACCCAGACCGCCAGCTAAGGTCCCAAAGTCATAGTTAAGTGGGAAACGATGTGGAAAGGCATAGACAGCTAGGAGGTTGGCTTAGAAGCAGCCACCCTTTAAAGAAAGCGTAATAGCTCACTAGTCGAGTCGGTCTGCGCGGAAGATGTAACGGGGCTAAACTATGCACCGAAGCTGCGGATTTGAACTTAGGTTCAAGTGGTAGGGGAGCGTTCTGTAAGCCGTTGAAGGTGTGTTGTAAAGCATGCTGGAGGTATCAGAAGTGCGAATGCTGACATGAGTAACGATAAGGGGAGTGAAAAACTCCCCCGCCGAAAGACCAAGGTTTCCTGTCCCATGTTAATCAGGGCAGGGTAAGTCGGCCCCTAAGGCGAGGCGGAAACGCGTAGTCGATGGGAAACAGATTAATATTTCTGTACTTCTTATAATTGCGAAGGAGGGACGGAGCAGGCTAGGCAAGCATGGCGTTGGTTGTCCATGTGAAAGTATGTAGGCTGAAGTTTTAGGTAAATCCGGAACTTCTTAAGGCTGAGATACGAGACGAGACTCTACGGAGTTGAAGTTGTTGATGCCCTACTTCCAGGAAAAGCTTCTAAGCATCAGATTATAAGGAACCGTACCCCAAACCGACACAGGTGGTTAGGTAGAGAATACTAAGGCGCTTGAGAGAACTCGGGTGAAGGAACTAGGCAAAATAGTACCGTAACTTCGGGAGAAGGTACGCTGACTTTGGTGATGGGACTTGCTCCTTAAGCTGAGGTCAGTCGAAGTAACCAGGTGGCTGGAACTGTTTATTAAAAACACAGCACTGTGCAAAATCGAAAGATGACGTATACGGTGTGACGCCTGCCCGGTGCCGGAAGGTTAATTGATTGGGTTAGCGCAAGCGAAGCTCATGATCGAAGCCCCGGTAAACGGCGGCCGTAACTATAACGGTCCTAAGGTAGCGAAATTCCTTGTCGGGTAAGTTCCGACCTGCACGAATGGCGTAATCATGGCCACACTGTCTCCACCCGAGACTCAGTGAAATTGAATTTGCGGTTAAGATGCCGTATACCCGCGGCTAGACGGAAAGACCCCGTGAACCTTTACTATAGCTTGACAGTGAACATTGCTCCTACATGTGTAGGATAGGTGGGAGGCTTTGAAGCAACGTCGCCAGATGTTGTGGAGCCAATCTTGAAATACCACCCTTGTATGCGTGATGTTCTAACCTAGGTCTCTTATCGAGATTGGGGACACTGTCTGGTGGGTAGTTTGACTGGGGCGGTCTCCTCCCAAAGAGTAACGGAGGAGCACGAAGGTTGGCTAAGTACGGTCGGACATCGTACGGTTAGTGCAATGGCATAAGCCAGCTTAACTGCGAGACAGACACGTCGAGCAGGTACGAAAGTAGGTCATAGTGATCCGGTGGTTCTGTATGGAAGGGCCATCGCTCAACGGATAAAAGGTACTCCGGGGATAACAGGCTGATACCGCCCAAGAGTTCATATCGACGGCGGTGTTTGGCACCTCGATGTCGGCTCATCACATCCTGGGGCTGAAGTCGGTCCCAAGGGTATGGCTGTTCGCCATTTAAAGTGGTACGCGAGCTGGGTTTAGAACGTCGTGAGACAGTTCGGTCCCTATCTGCCGTGGGCGTTTGAGAATTGAAGAGGGCTGCTCCTAGTACGAGAGGACCGGAGTGGACGAACCGCTGGTGTTCGGGTTGTCATGCCAATGGCATTGCCCGGTAGCTATGTTCGGAACTGATAACCGCTGAAAGCATCTAAGCGGGAAGCAGGCTTTGAGATGAGTTCTCACTGGGACTTTGAGTCCCCTAAAGGGTCGTCGGAGACTACGACGTTGATAGGTCAGGTGTGTAAGGGTTGCGAGGCCTTGAGCTAACTGATACTAATTGCCCGTGAGGCTTAACCATACAACACCCAAGAGGTTTTAAAGATTGTATGTCTGACAAACATTCGTCGATATAATGCGTTCATCCATGAAGCATATCGACATTTGTACATCCATGTACTTCACGCATTAAGTAAGAATTGAGTAGCGTTTAATATTAGATTTCAAATTGTTTAACAAGTTTTGTCTAGCGACAATAGCGTTGTGGAACCACCTGATCCCATGCCGAACTCAGAAGTGAAACGCAACAGCGCCGATGGTAGTGTGGGAGTTCCCATGTGAGAGTAGGTCATCGCTAGGCTCCTATTCTAAAAGCCCGCTTATTTAAGCGGGCTTTTCTCGTTTTTGGGCTTACTGTTCCTACTACGTAGGTCACAGATAAAAAGCATTCATCCATGAATTTATCTGCATTTGTGCATCCATGCACTTCATCGCTAGGCTCCTATTTAAAGAAAGGCTGTCCACTGGGCAGCCTTTTTTGCATTTCAGAATCAGTGAAGTGCCACTCGATCTACTACGTAGTTATCGAAAATTGCCTCCCTGCATTTTCGATATTCACCACATCCATGTGGCTTATCGCTAGGCTCCTATTTAAAGAAAGCCCTTAGCTAACGCTAAGGGCTTTTTTACGTTCTGGGGATTGAAACATTCAACCACCTCGCACCCGGTGGAGGTCCCATCCTCGGCAACTGCTCCTGCGTTGCTCTACCTCCTTCATCCATGCAGTCGTAAAACATGATTCAAACAAAGGTAAATCTAAGACCATAGAATAAGACCAAAAGGTCAACTAGCTTTAGCTAAAGTGTATACCTTGACCTAGTAGTTCTAGATAACTAGAATTTTTTAAGCTGGTGATTTAAAGGCAACTTGCGGTCGGCATATAAAATCAGCTAAAGCGTAAACATTTCTTTATGCTCTTGCGTGCGTTGCCTTAGTTATTGGCATTTAACTAGGCGGTCTTTATGAATTCACACGTTTCACAAAAATCCATTCAACAGTCAATTAAAGACCAAGATGCCATATGTATTAATTGTCGTTATTACGTGCACGCCATTGGTGTAGGGTTTGGCATTCGGTGTAACCATCAAACCAATCAATGTTTAAACGGTTTTCCAAGCCTAATACCATCTCGTTATCACAGCTGTGAGCATTTTAAATTGAAGTAATTGACCGTCTTTTAGGTTACCCGACAATCATCGGGTGTTAATCTAAAATGTTTTTTGGCGCTTAATTGAACAATGGCCATTTATCCTTGGTTTGTGCATACGTATGCGCAGTAAATTTGTTATGCATACGTATGTAGTCATTTGCCTTGAAAGGCCAAAGTAACGTAACGTTATCACAATTATATAATTCCTAATTTTTCACCGTGATACAGGCAAAAGTACATATCGTTCTGATTGCATAGGGTCATTACCCTCAGAACGTGAAATAAGTGGCTTTACAAGTGATGGCCCCCTAAACAGGCAAGTTTCTAACTATGGCAACATCAAATATAAAGACGCCCACAACGGCGCAATTTAAACAAAAAGTTTTACAGCATTTAAATTTCACCTGCTCACAACAGGACTTTCAAGACAATCCAGCTGCAGTGCAGCGTGCTGTGTGTATGGCTGTTAATGAAGTGGTTTACGAGAAATTATCTCAAACCAACAACTATCATAAAGAACATAAAACCCGCTCTATCAACTACCTTTCTTTAGAGTATTTGATGGGGCGTATGCTATCGAATAATCTGCATAACCTAAATTTATTTGATGTCGCGAAGCAAGCGGTTGCTGAGCTTGGTTTTGAAATTGAAGACATCTTTGAAGAAGGGCATGACTTAGCCTTAGGTAACGGTGGTTTAGGACGTTTGGCAGCGTGCTTTCTTGACTCCTTAGCGACCATGGACTTAAACGCTTACGGCTACGGAATCCACTATAAGCACGGTTTGTTTAAGCAACAGTTTCACCATGGGCGCCAAATTGAAACGCCAGATGAATGGCGTGAATACGGCAATGGTTGGGAAGTCTGTCGCCCAGAGGCTGTGCAAACCATCGGTTTGTTTGGTCGTGTCGAAACACAGGTCAATGTTGATGGCAGTGAAAAGAAAGTATGGCACCCAGGGCAAACCATCAAAGGGGTTCCGTGGGATGTGCCAATTGTAGGCTACAATGCTAAAGCGGTAAATACGCTGCGCTTGTGGGAGTCTCGTGCTTCAAGCTTTTTTGACTGGGATAAGTTTAATTCCGGGGCTTATCAAAGTGCACACGCGGCGCAAAATGCCGCCGAAACCATTTCTAAGGTTTTGTATCCAAATGATGAAACCGAAGCCGGTAAAGAGTTGCGCTTTATTCAGCAGTACTTTTTCTGTGCTTGCTCAATTAAAGACATTATTGCCCGTTATCAAAAAATGCATGGTAATGATTGGTCACACTTTGCTGACAAAATGGTGATGCAACTTAACGATACGCACCCAACCATCGCCATTTTAGAGTTGATGCGTATTCTTATCGATGAAAATGATTTTAGTTTCGCCGATGCGTTCGCCTTATGTCGTCAGTGTTTTGCATACACCAACCACACTTTATTGCCAGAAGCTCTTGAAAAGTGGTCGGTACATTTGTTCCAACGCGTATTGCCGCGCCATTTAGAGATTTTGTATGCGATAAACGAATTCTTCCTAAATGAAGAAGTGTCGGTCATGTGGCCTAACAACCACCATATGCGCCGTCGCCTTTCATTAATTGAAGAGGGTGAAACCCAAATGGTACGGATGGCCCACTTGTGTGTGGTGTCGTCATTTAAAGTGAACGGGGTTGCTCAAATTCACACTGAGTTGGTAAAAAGTGACTTATTCCCAGAATTTCATCAACTTTACCCAGGTAAATTAACCAATGTGACTAATGGGGTTACCCCTCGTCGTTGGTTAAAGGCGTGTAATCCGCAATTGGCCAAACTACTGGACAGCAAAGTCGAAGCCGATTGGGCGAAACACTTATCAAGCTTACGTGTTGTTGCTAACTTTGCAGAGGATGCTGATTTTCAACAGCAATTTATGCAAATTAAGCATGCCAATAAAGTGAAACTGGCCGACGAAATCTTAAAATCCACCGGTGTGGTGGTCAATCCAAGCGCCATTTTTGATGTTCAAATTAAGCGTTTGCATGAATACAAACGTCAGCATCTAAACTTTTTGCATATTTTAGCTTTATACCGTCGTTTGCTAGAAAACCCAGATTTAGACATGCATCCTCGGGTGTATATTTTCGGTGCCAAAGCCGCTCCAGGTTATTATTTGGCCAAAGAAATTATTTATGCGATCAACAAAGTTGCCGAAAAAATTAATAACGATGGCCGTATTAAAGACAAATTAAAAGTGGTCTTTATGCCTAATTATCGGGTGACGTTGGCGGAAAAAATTATCCCTGCAGCCGATGTTTCAGAACAAATATCGACGGCCGGCAAAGAGGCTTCTGGTACGGGTAACATGAAGTTAGCGTTAAACGGGGCGGTTACCCTAGGTACCCTTGACGGTGCTAATGTTGAAATTGCTGAAGAAGTTGGCGATGACAATATTTTTATTTTTGGTCATACCGTTGAGCAAATCAGAGCCTTAACCGCGCAAGGCTATAACCCTCATCATTATTATCAAAACAATGAAGAGCTTAAAGCGGTGATTGATTGGTTATATACCGACTATTTCACCCCAGGTAAGCCGGGTGAATTAAGCGCCATCGCCAACAGTCTGCTAGATCAAGGTGACCCGTATTTTGTACTGGCTGACTTTGACTCATATTGTCAGGCCAACAACGCGCTTGATCAAGCCTATAAAGACAAACCTCGTTGGGCCAAAATGGCCATAATTAATACCGCCAAAATGGGGAAATTTACCTCAGATAGGTCAATTCAAGATTATGTCGACAATATTTGGCATTTAGAACCGATTAAAGAGTAAGGCACTAAGGCTGGTTTGCGACCAGCCTTTCATCATTTATGCGATTAAATAAAACTTGTCATGGAAACTATCGAGCAAGGACATAACCGATGCAACAGCAAATAAACGCTATTTTACAAGCCTGCCATAACAACCCGTTTGGTTTTTTAGGTATGCACGCAAACGAGCGAGGCTATTTGCAAGCCAATTGTTTTATTCCCGGGGCAATGTCGGTTAGTGTTATTGATGGCGCTGGTAAAGTCGTTGCTCGCCTTAAAAAACTTAATGAGGACGGTTTCTTTTCAAAAACCACGCGTCGCAAAAAGCCGTTTGACTATCGCCTTAAAGCGGTGTTTGAACAGGACGAAAAAATTTTTATTGACCCGTTTTCATGTGAGCCGGTATTGGGTGACTTAGACCTTTATTTGTTTAATCAAGGAAAGCACAAAAAACCATACCAAAAGCTTGGTGCCCATTTTATAAAGCATCAAGGTGTTCAGGGCGTGTCTTTTGCTGTCTGGGCGCCCAATGCATCACATGTCTCTGTCGTCGGCGACTTTAATCACTGGGATGGGCGTATGCATCCGCTTAGAAAGCGACTAGAGTCTGGTCTTTGGGAAATCTTTATCCCCCTTGCCAGTTCGCCTCAGCCTATTGAACCTGGTTGCAAATATAAATTTGAAATCAAAGATAAAGACGGTCAATTATTACCCTTAAAGGCCGACCCTTATGGGGCTCAGGCGCAGTATCGCCCTGGCAACTCATCGGTGATTAGCGCACCAAGCGACTTTAAATGGCAAGATCAACAATGGCTCAGTCAGCGTCAACTGCGCAATAACCGAGATCACGCCATTGCCATTTATGAAGTGCATCTTGGTAGTTGGCAACGCGATAATAATAATGAGTTTTTAAACTACCGTGAAATAGCCGCCCGCCTTATTCCTTATACCCTTGAAATGGGCTTTACCCATATTCAATTAATGCCGTTGAGTGAACACCCATTCGACGGTTCTTGGGGCTATCAGCCGGTAGGTCTTTTTGCCCCAACAGCGCGCTTTGGCAATGCAGACGATTTTAAATATTTTGTCGATGCCTGTCACAGCGCAGGGCTTGGCCTAATAATTGACTGGGTGCCTGGGCATTTCCCTGTCGACGCCCATGGTCTTAGTCAATTTGATGGCACCTGCTTGTATGAACACCAAGACAAAAGCAAAGGCTTTCACCCTGACTGGAACACTTTAATTTACAATTACGGTCGTACCGAAGTGGCTAATTTTTTACGCGCGAGTGCGATGCATTGGCTCGACACCTATCATATTGATGGTATCCGAGTAGATGCAGTGGCTTCTATGCTGTATCTAGACTACAGTCGCAAAGACGGGGAATGGTTGCCCAATGAACATGGTGGCAATGAAAATTTAGAGGCCGTGGCTTTTTTGCAGCAGTTTAATGAAGAACTTTATGCCGATTATCCCGGAGCGTTTACGGTAGCAGAAGAGTCCACTTCTTGGCCTGGTGTGTCAAAACCAACGTCGATGGGTGGTCTAGGTTTTGGCTATAAGTGGAATATGGGTTGGATGAATGACACTCTGCAGTACATGCGCCGTGAACCGATTCATCGTCAATATCATCATAACGAAATCAGCTTTGGCTTAGTCTATGGGTTTGATGAAAACTTTATTCTACCGTTAAGTCACGACGAAGTTGTGCATGGTAAGGGTTCGTTAATTGGGCGAATGCCAGGTGATGAGTGGCAACGTTTTGCTAACTTACGTTGCTATTTTAGTTTTATGTGGACCCATCCGGGCAAAAAGCTTTTGTTTATGGGCGGTGAATTTGGCCAGCAGGCGGAATGGAATTTTGATCAAGCGCTTGACTGGCATTTACTTGAACACCCATTCCACCAAGGTGTGCAAGCGCTAATAAAAGATCTCAATAGTTTGTATAAAAGCGTGCCAGCATTGCATCAACTTGACTGTGAACCAGAAGGTTTTCAATGGGTTGAGCATGATAACGAACAACAATCTATATACAGTTATATTCGCCATGGTAAAGACGGGGCTAACCCAGTTATTGTGGTATGTAACTTTACCCCAGCGGTGCACTACAACTATCGCCTTGGGGTAGCGCGGTCAGGTTATGCCAAAGAAATTTTTAATTCGGACTCGTCATCTTACGGTGGCAGCAACGTTGGTAATCTTGATGGGGTGCAAACTCAAGCAATAGCTTCTCATGGTTTTGCGCAGTCAATTAACATTACCGTGCCACCATTAGCGACAGTGGTGTTTGAATTACAATAAAGCATTGCAAAAATGCGATGTCGTTATACAGATTAGCAAACAAAGCCTGGTTCAAAGCAAATATTGCAACAGGGCATTATTTTTAATACGGCTGACGTAGAAACTCAACTTGATGATCAAGCAATCATTGATACCGAGCTAAGTGTCGACCACCAGCACCTGTGTGCTGACATAAAGAGAAATTGATATTTAGGAAAGATATTATGACTCCAATACAAAAGCTTGCCGAACAAGTGGGTTTTCACTCAAGTTATAAGGATTGTTTTAACAATACGGTACATGCAAACCCACAAGCGTTACACGCTTTGTTAGAGGCGATGGAATACGACTTGTCTTCTGAGCATGCTATTTTAGCCGCGGCAGAAGAATTAAAGCACGGTAATTGGCGACACTTATTAGCGCCTTCGTATGTCGTTAATGCTGAACTTAGCCAATACAGCGTCCCATTGAGCGTTAATAATCGTGATAAAGATCAGCCTGTGATGTGGCAATTGGCATTGGAAGATGGGCAAGTGCATCAAGGGCAGAGTGACTTGCACGCGCTTGAGATCATTGGTGAAGGAAACGTTGGTGACGAGCATTTTCAAAAACTTGCCCTAGTGTTGCCTCACGTAGCTCAAGGTTACCATCAACTAACCGTTACCTTGGCTGAGCAATCGGCACAATGTCACGTAATTGTGGCCCCTAAAACCTGTTTATCCCCCAATGAAGTGGCAGATTATCGAATGTGGGGCTTGGCGGCTCAACTTTATTCACTAAAGTCCGACAATAGCTGGGGCATGGGCGATTTTGGCGACTTAAAAAGTTTGGTAAAACAATCGGCTGAACGTGGCGTAAGCGCCATTGGTTTAAACCCATTGCATCCGTTATACCCGAATAACCCAGGTCATATCAGCCCTTATTCACCAACCAGTCGTTGCTTTTTAAATACCTTATACATTGACGTTACGTCGGTAGATAACTTTGCCAGTTGTAAAGCCGTGCAGTCGTTAGTTGACTCTGCCGAGTTTAAACAGCATGTCAGCGCCGCTAACCACAAAGAGTTTATCGATTACCCATACTCCGCACATCTTAAATATCAGGCGCTTGAATTGTTGTATCAAGACTTTTTAGAAAATCACTTAGCAAGGAGCAGCGACTTTGCCCAAGCGTACAGTTTGTTTGTGAACACTATGGGAGATGACTTATTTGAGCTGGCAACGTTTGATGCTTTATATGAGCACTTTCGTAAAATAGATCAACATGCCTATGGGTGGAAGGCGTGGCCAGAAGAATTTCAAGACCCTCATAGCCCAGAAGTCGAAGCCTTTAAACAAGAGCATGCCGAGCGCATTGGCTATTTTCAATTTTTACAGTTTGTCGCCGATCGTCAGTTAGGAGAGGCCGCGCGCGAAGCAAAACAGCATAATATGCCCATTGGTCTTTATATGGACTTAGCGGTAGGTTGTGATGGCTCTGGTGCCGAAGTGTGGGCCGACAAACACAGTTATGTTGCAGGCGCCGCGGTTGGCGCGCCACCAGATGCGATGAATACACTTGGCCAAGACTGGGGGCTAACCCCCATTAATCCGGTGGCGTTAAAAGAAAAAGGCTATATGCCTTTAGTCAAAGCCTTGCGCAGCAATATGCGCCATGCTGGCGCCCTAAGAATTGATCATGTACTTGGTTTAATGCGTCAATACTGGGTGGCTCCTGGAATGGCCGCTGACCAAGGGATTTATATTACCTTCCCGCTTGAAGATATTTTTCGCATTATTGCATTAGAATCGCGCCGTAATAATTGTGTGGTTATTGGCGAAGACCTTGGCACCGTGCCAGAAGGTTTTGGCGACATTATGGCCGAATACGGCTTGTTGTCATACAAGGTGTTGTATTTTGAGCGTTGGGACTCAGGGTTGTATTTTCGTCCCGAGTTGTACCCAGAGCAATCGATGGTAACGGTATCAACCCATGACTTACCTACTCTTACCGGATGGTGGACAGGTAATGACTTAAAATGGCGTCAGCAGTTAGACCTTTATCCAAATGAGCAAATGGGCATGAATGAGCGAACAGAGCGGGTGTCAGATAGAGCCCAATTGTTGGCAGCCCTCGAATACGAAGGTGTTTTGTTAGCTGATGAGTTTCCAGAGACCAAACCGGCCACAATGAATCATGCCTTAGGACGAGCGGTACAAGCGTATTTAGCCAAAGCACCAAGTCGGGTGTTATTGGTACCGGTGGAAGACGCCTTGGGCTTACTTGAGCAAGTGAATATTCCAGGAACGGTAGATGAACATCCAAATTGGCGTCGACGCTTGCCGCTTAATATCGAGCAATTTTGGCAAGATACCGATATGAGCAATTTGGTGACAGTAATGAATCAAGAGCGCCCAAAGGGAGCCTAGTGCTCCTTTTAGGCCATGATGGGGAAAGCAAATGAATAAAATAATAACAATATCTTCTGCCGTTAGTTTGGCGTTATCGTTACTTGCCTGTTCACCGGCAACCGATGAGAGCAGTAAAGTTGAGGTCAAAGCCGCGGCTAAGACGAGCAGTGAAGTAAATATTGCGCCAATTAGCACGCAGTTACCGCATTATCTTGAGCGTGATATTCGTGATGAGGTGTTTTACTTTGTGATGCCAGATCGCTTTTATAATGGTGATACTCGTAATGATTTAGGCAATGCCAATAAACCCGAATCTTATGGTGGTTTTGAGCCCAGCAGTAAAGGCCATTATCATGGTGGTGATATGAAGGGGCTAAAAGAAAAACTACCTTATTTACAAGAAATGGGCATCACTTCGATTTGGATGACGCCAATTTTGCGCAACCAAGCGGTGCAAGGTGACAGCTCGGGTTACCACGGTTATTGGGTACTGGACTTTACCGAAATAGACCCACATTTAGGCACCAATGATGATTTGGTGGAACTGATTGATGCCGCTCATGCGATGAACATCAAAGTGTTTTTCGACATTATCGCCAACCATACCGCCGATGTGATTAAGTTTAAACAATGTCACGGTGAAAACGGTGATCAATGGCTGCATAAAACACCTGGATTGTGTGACTATAAAACCAAGGCTCAAGTAGCCAATGGTGACGCTTATCAGTTCTTTATTCCAAAAGGGAAAGAGAACCTTAAAGTACCGGCTTGGTTAAACGATCCGAAATACTACAATAACCAAGGCGATAGCATGTGGGAAGGCGAAAGTGCAATCTATGGTGATTTTGCCGGACTGGATGATATTAATACTGAGCACCCAGAAGTGGTAAGTGGTTTAATCGATGTGTTTAAAGACATTGTCACCAAGTTTAAACCCGATGGTTTTCGTATTGATACGGTAAAGCATGTGAACTTAGAGTTTTGGCAACAGTTTTCGCCCGCTTTGTTAAAACACGCCAAAGAGCAGGGGATTGAGCAGTTTTTCATGTTTGGTGAAGTCTACGATGGCGACCCTAAAAACTTAAGTACCTTTGTCACCAATGGCAAATTGCAATCGGTATTAGATTTTGCGTTTCAAGGCGCCATTTATCGAACCTTAATTGATAATCACGGCACCGATGAGCTTGAAAAACTGTTTGCCCAAGATGCGCTCTACGATGGCGAATATGGCAACGCATCGACACTGATTAATTTTACCGGTAATCATGACATGGGGCGTTTTGCTTTTATGCTAAACGACAAGCACCCCAATATGAGCGAACAAGAAAAGCTGGCGCGGATTAAATTGTCGAATGCCTTAATGTATTTTTCTCGTGGTATTCCCGTGGTTTACTATGGTGATGAACAAGGCTTTGTCGGTGATGGTAACGATAAAGATGCGCGTCAAGATATGATGCCATCGTTAGTATCAAGCTACAACGATGATGACTTACTTGGCACCAATAAAACCACCGCCGATGATAACTTTGACCAAAGCCATGTGTTGTATCAAGACTTAGTTGATTTAGCGAATATTTACAGCGCCCATAAAACGCTACGCTATGGTGAGCAAGAGGTGGTTTATGCCCAACAAACCCCAGGTATGTTGGCATTAACTCGTACCGACGATAACTATCAATATTTATTGGTGGCCAATACCGCGACCGAAAGCCAAAGCTTAAGTTTGCAAATGAGCCAGCAAGATTATCGCCCGGTAGTATTGGCAAAAGATAAAACCGAGCTATCAGGTGCGATTGATATTCGCCTTGCGCCATTATCGTATGCGATTTATCGAAGTGCGAAGCAATAGCTTTCTTCACGACTAAACCACCAAAGAGGAAATCGCGATAAGGCGATTCCTCTTTTAATTTTACTTTAGCGCTATTTACCCTCATCTAAGAGCATAAACTGAGTTGTCACTGGTATTACTTACGGTGCTCTTTTACTCGGCTCCAGCATAAAGCCGACAGCGCTAAGGCCCCTGTGGCGATATAAAATATGGCGCTTTTATCATCGCTTTGGGAAATAAATAAACCAATACCTAAACTCACCAATAGTTGCGGTAGCACCACCGACAAGTTAAATAACCCCATATACATACCCATTTTATTTTGATCGATTTTCTCGGTCATAATGGCAAAAACCAATGAAATAATTGACGACCAACCAACCCCTAATATCGCCATCAATACATATAAGGTGTATTGATTGTTGGCCATCATGGCAATGGCTAAGTAACCCAGCGCCATTGATGCAATAGCCATGGTATGAACACGTACTCGACCAAAGCGCCTTGCCATTGGCTCTAATAATAAAGCGGGTAAGTAGGCCGCAACGATGCTCAATATTAAAAAGGCAATAGAGATCACCTGTCCGAGCTCTTTATCACCAATGCTTGGCATTTTGTCCTGTAAAAAAGCAAACATAAACACAAACATGGTTTGAACCCCAACCCAACTAAATGAGTGAGCCGCCAACACTTTACGAAAACCTATTAATCCGGCTTCACTGTCGGTTTTGTCGTCTTCTTTGGCAACTAGGGTCTGCAAGACAAAGAGTACGGTTAAAAGCAAACAAACGATTTCAGCCCAGTAATGGGTAACTTGTTGGCCCGATAGTTGGCGAATTAAGGCGTAAAGATCATAAATAATAAACCCCCAAAGCGGGCGAATATTAATCATCACTTCGATAAAGGATAAGGAGCCTTGTTGGTCTTCATCTTTAACCGGTAACGTCTTTGGCTCGGTAATAAAAAAAGGTGGGATCAACGACAGTAACAACACCAGCACCGCGCCAAAATAAATCAACACATAGTTGCCCCAAATGGCACCAATGGCATAGGCAAGAATACCAAAAGTGCCCGAAACAGTTTGCATCCATGTATAGCCTTGGGTGCGTTTATTACCTTCAGGGGTGACATCAGCGATGATCGAGCGAGTCGGATTAAAGCTGACATTAATCGCTAAATCCAAGGTCAGAGCAATCACGATGGCCATGGTTAATAAGTTTTCAATGCCCATGGCCGACGACACAATATCAATGCTTGGTAGGGCCAATAACATTAAGCCGGCCAGCGCCCCGCCAATAACAATAAACGGACGACGTCGGCCATTCCAGAGCCAAACTTTATCGGAAATAATGCCAATAATAACTTGCCCTAGTATGCCGGCGATGGGGCCCGCGGCCCAGACTAAGCCTACTTCGTGAATGTCTAAGCCATATTGAGTTGTTAAAATCCAGCTCAGGGCGGCGATTTGTACAGATAAAGCAAAGCCCATCGCGGTAGAGGGTAAGCTTAATAACGCATAAAAGCGTTTTGATAGGTGTTTTTGTATTTCTAACATAATGGTGCTTTATTATTTTGTTTTAATTGTTATACCCCAGAGCCATGAGCAAAAACTAGAGGTTAGCTAAAAATTGATCATGGCTTGGCATGTTTTTCACACTGTGATCAATGAGCACTTTTAAATTTGCCATCAATTCATTCAGTTGTTGCGGACTCAGTTGGTCGGCGAGGCCATTGTATTGCTCAGGGATCATGCCTTGACCAATTAACACTTGTTGCCAAGCAATTTCGGTAAACAAGTCATCTTGCTCGCGAAACAGTTTCCCAGTTGTTTTAAACAGGGCTAATTTGCGGGCTAAGGTTGCCGGGATGTCCATTTGACGGCAGTGGCGCCAAAATGGGCTATCGTCTCGTTGCGTGACCTTATAATGCAAAATAATAAAATCACGAATACGTTCTATTTCAATAATCGACTGACGGTTATATTCGTCAATATGACTGTTGCTAATGCCAAAGTGTGGGAAGGTTTTAATCAGCCGAATAGCAGCCGTTTGAATTAAATGGATGCTGGTGGATTCAAGGGGTTCCAGAAAGCCGGAAGACAAACCTATACTGACCACATTTTTATGCCATGCTTTGGTACGACGGCCGGTTCGAAATTGAATGCGTTTGGGTTGGGTAAGCGGTTTACCGTCTAATTTATTTAACAATAATCTTTCGGCTTGCTCATCGCTCATAAATTTACTGGAATAAACAATGCCATTACCAATACGGTGTTGCAGCGGAATGCGCCATTGCCAACCACTGTCATGCGCGATAGAGCGAGTGTAAGGGGTAATAGGTTCGACGCTTTCACACTGAACAGCAATAGCCCGATCGCAAGGCAAGTAATGCGACCAATCAACAAAGCCTGTATTTAAGGTTTTATCAATCAGCAAGCCGGCTTGGCCCGTACAATCGATAAATAAATCTCCCGTAATATGCTCGCCATTCGCTAACGTCACCGCATCAATAAAGCCATTACCTTCATTCACCCGTATTTGCTCGACTTCACTGATGATGTGCTTTACGCCCTGTTGCTTGGCGTAGTCTGCTAAAAAGTTTGCGTACAGGCCAGCATCAAAATGATAAGCATACGTGATGCCTGGTAATTGGGTGCCTTCAATATGGCGTAATTTGGCAAATTTATTGGCTTTACTGGTTTGGTAATTTAATGAAAAGTCGCCAAAATCATAGTGCTGATCACCTTGTTGTTGGTGTCTAAGCCAATAATGATAAAATTCGCAAAATGGAAAATCTTTACCGATACCGCCAAAGGCGTGCATGTAGCTATCACCTTGTTGTTTCCAGTTTTCAAACTCAATGCCGAGCTTGATGGTGCCTTTGGTGGCGTTTAAAAATTCGCTTTCATCAATGCCAAGGGCTGCATTTAAGCTAATAATGGGGGGGATAGTCGCTTCACCGACGCCAACGGTTGGGATTTTGTCTGACTCAATTAGGGTTATATTAATGACTTTACCTAAAATACGAGCCATCAACGATGCTGTGATCCAACCTGCGGTACCACCACCAACGATCACCACGTTGGTTACATTTGTTGTCATGATTTTGTTACCTTTTAAATACAGTATTAAGGTGGTTCTTTACGACTATGGGCAAAAATTACCTTAATACGATACTCGCTTGGTGGTTGAATGATTGTGGAAAAAAAGCCCTTGCAATAGGAGATACAAGGGCTTTGCTTATCGGGTAATGCGAATTACAGTTTGTAGCTTAACGCTAGCATGTAGTTGGCACCGTAGTCTTGGAAGTCACGAACTTGCAGTGGATTCCCATCGGTTGTTGACTTAAATGGTTCTTCCGTTAAGTTGTAACCTTGTAGGAATACAGATAAACCTTCAAGAGCGGTGTAGCCAGCTTCACCAAAGTCGTAGCCAATTTGGGCATCTACGATGGTTTCACCTTCAATATCAACTTGTTGGGTACTAAAGCCAACGCCGTAGACATCGCCTTTAAAGTCGTCACGATTACGCATGCTGACACGAATTTGTAAACCGTTGTTCTCGTAGTAACCGGTAACAGACGAGATGCTTTCGGATAAACCTGGTAGTACATATTCGTTACCGTTTGGATCTTCAATATCTTGTTCAACCCCAGTGTAGGAAGCGATAACACCAAAGCCATCAAGCGATGCTGAGAACATGTTCATTGGTAAGGTAACAGATAGTTCGTAACCCCAAAGAGAGCCGTCGCCACCGTTTACTTTACCTGAACCTGTTGCCGTTGTGTGGCTAGGGTCAACCGTAACCCCAGATGGATCTTGAACGCCGGTCATATCGGCTTCGTACTGACCATCAAAGATCCAATTATCTAGGCTCTTGTGAAATAGTGCCGCCGCAAAATACCCTTCCTCTGAGAAATAGTTCTCGTAGGTTAAATCAAGACCAATTGCTTCTTTTGGCTCAAGATTTGGGTTACCACCTGATACTGACCAGTAGTTACCGTTTTCGTCTGGTTGTTGTGGGTTGTATGACGTGCTAATTGAAGCATTCATTTCATCCATACGTGCGCGTGAAATTGTTTTTGCTGCGCCAAAACGTAATGTTTGAGTATCATCAAGTTGCATTGACAAGTTTAAGCTTGGCAATAGGTGCGAGTAAGAATGCTCGATATCGGTTGGCGTCGTTTTTACTAAGCCGTTTTCGGTTGTAATGGCGGCACCTTGAGATGCTTGAGTTGTGTCAACATAACGTAAACCCACATTACCTGTTACCGGCAAGCCAGCAATTTCAAGGTTTAAGTCAGCCATAACAAATAAAGAAAGCACTTCTTCTTGTACGTTAAATGACTTGGTTTCATGGCTAGGGTCTGTTAAACGCTCAGACAATAAGTCGTAGTAACCATCTTTTACTAACGCTTTTGAGTCATACGCGATCATATCGCCCATGCCAATAAAGTCTAAATTAGCAGTACCTAAACGGTACTCCTGTGGCACATTCATTACCCCAGGGTTGTCGAGTGAGAACGATGATACGGTTAAGAAGAAACCGTCTGAATTTTTGCTCTTTTCACGATCTTTGTACGATACACCGTAAGTTACGGCGCTAACAAAATCGTTGTCGATAACCTGAGTGGCCGCAAGTTTCAGTGCGCTTAGCTCATCATCAACACTTGGGGTGTTTAAAAAGCCGTCTTGCGCTTGGTTTTCATATTCGGTGCCAACCAAACCGTATTTTTCATTAAGGGCGGCTGACCAACCCCATGACAATGGACCACCAAGTTGAATTAGATTGTAGTCTGAGTAGTCTAGTTCGTGGCTGAACATGGCACCTTCATTACTACCGTCTAGGTTGTAGCCAATGTTATCGGCAACACCGCGAGCGTCGCCACGACCTGTACCAGAGTACGATTCCATTGACCAAATTTGACGCTCAACTTTAGAGTGCGACGCATCAAATTCTACAGACCAGTAGTCGTTAAGGTTATATTCAACATTTAAGCCAAATGAGTTTAATTTCGCGTTACGCTCTTCGAAGTCGTTACGAACAACGACGCGTTGCCCCATGGTCGTTGCTTGACTAACAAAACCGGTGTCAGGGTCAACCACAGCTGTTGCTGGATCGATAGAGCCTTGACCCCAAGCAAATGGGATCTCAATACCACGAAGAATCTTTTCATCAGAAAAATCAACGTAAAGGGCATCAAGGGTAACGTGTAATTGATCTGATGGTGCCAGTTCTAATACCGCCATCGCCGTATCGCGATTTAACATCGATGAACGTACGAACGGTTTTGCCCCACCTAAAATAGAGTAGGTATTACCTTGAGTGTCATTAAATTCTGGGAAGCCCCATGAATTCCAACGCTTTTCTTGGTTAGGTGATTCCATCGTTGAAAGTGCAACGGCAACACCCACAGTGTCATCCGCGAACTTGTCCATATATGAGAAAGTACCACGGAAACCTTTGTTGTCGGCATCAGGGTTTAGTTTTTCAAAGGATGTTTGCTCGGTTGTGGTGTTAAATTGAATAACACGGTCACTTTGAGACAGTGGGCGAACCGTTTGTAAGTCGACAACACCAGCAATACCTTCACCCTCGATAGTGGCATCAGGTGATTTATAAACCGTTACGCCACTCATGATTTCTGATGGGTATAAATCAAATTGTACGCCACGGTTATCGTCAATAGACACTTGTTCACGACCATTAAAGGTGGTGGCTGATTCGTTTTCACCAAAACCACGGATACTCACTTTTGAAGCGCGACCGTCAAGGCGTTGTGCCGTTAAGCCGGGTAGACGAGCAATCGACTCGGCAATTGATGAGTCTGGCAATTTACCAATGTCTTCTGCTGAGATAGCTTCAACTACGCTTGATGAAAAACGCTTGGTATTGATTGCTTTAACGAGTGAACGACGAAAGCCTGAAACTTCGATAACTTCAATATCTTGTTCGCTAATTTTTTGTTCGTTTTTTACTTCTTCATTGGCAAATGCCATTGAACTCATAGAAGTAAGGCCGGCGGCAAGCATTGCCATAGCCAATTTATTTCTTTGGAATGTAAGCATGTTTTAGTTCCCCATACCTTCCTGGTGATTAATATTGACTCTTTATCCGCACAGAGCCTTATGTTGTTTTGTTGCACTACTTGGTTGTTTTCATCGTGACTGGCAGCAAGTAGTTAAAAGATTGTAATTATTGTTTGTCGTAATATGAACACTCTGCATACGTATTCACACTTTATTACCTATGCATAAATTCGAGGTTAATTCTAAAGGTTAAATGCCCTCGCAGTAAGCGTTTGCATACGTATTCATGTTGATTTTTTCTGGGCTTCATAAAGTTGATGTTTGGCCATTAAATGGCCAAAAAGCAGGTTGACTGGTTATTGCATACGTATGTAGTTGATTTGAAATGCCGACTGTAACATTCTAATCGTGTTTACAATATAAAGTGTGTGTATGGCGAAAATGCAAAATAAAATAATGACCAGCCTGTTCCTTGCCGTAGCGTTAAGCGGTTGCAACAATGAAGGAGCAAATCGTGACCATAAAACGCCGATAACCTCATTACAAACGGCGCTAATCAGCGAAAATCGAGGCCATTTCTTTGGCGATAATCGTTTGTTTTACTACGGGCAATTACAACCTAGCGATAAGGTTAGCCTAGTGTCGATGTCTGACTTAACAACGTACCCATTAAGCCAAAGCGAACTAAGCGACATTGAGCAGCAGCAATTTGTCCATTTTGTGGGGCAAGGACAAGCGTTTACTGTTACCAAGGCATTAACACCAGAGCAGCAAAAGCAATTACTTAAACACCCCTTAGCCTTGTTGGTTGAAAATAACCAAGGCGAGATCATACACCTGACCGGTGTCCAAATAGGCTTTGGTCTTGATGCCTTGTATACGCCAGGTGACAATGATGCCGATGAAGTGAATGACTTAGGCAGTGTGATTAGTGACCATGCGACTCAGTTCAAATTATGGGCACCGACGGCACGACAAGTTGACGTTCTGTTGTTTGACCAGCAAAAACAACCATTAGACAATACCAATGTGGCAATGCAGTTTGACCCGACGACAGGGGTTTGGCAAACCCGTATTGCGCAAAACTTAGAGCATGTTTTTTATCAATATCAAATTGAACTATACCACCCGCAAAGCCAGCGTGTCGAAACGCTGATCACCACTGATCCGTATTCGTTAAGTTTATCGACCAACAGTGAATATTCTCAGGTTGTTGATTTGGCGGCGCAAAATACCAAACCAGCCGGTTGGGATAAACAGCCCAAGCCAGTGGTGGCGTCGCCAGAAGATAATATTTTTTATGAGCTTCATATCGGTGACTTTAGCGCCAAAGATGAGGCCTTATCAACCCCATCCGTACGCGGCAAATACGCGGCTTTTAGCGAAACCCACAGTCATGGTATTCAGCATTTAAACACCTTAAAAGAAGCTGGCCTTAACAACATACATTTACTGCCAAGCTTTGATATCGGCACGGTAAATGAAGATAGCCATCGGCGGGTGACCTTAAATGATAATGTTGAAAAACTGTGCTCGTTAAAAGCAGACTTGTCCTTTTGCGCCAATAATGAGCTTGATAAAAGCCAATCCATTGAGCAACTGTTGGCAAGCTTTAAGCCGCAATCATCAGAGGCGCAAGCATTGGTCAGCCAAATACGAACCATGGATAACTATAACTGGGGATACGACCCATACCACTACACCGTACCTGAGGGCAGTTATGCGCAAAATCCTGATGGGGTAAGTCGGATCAAAGAGTTCCGCTCGATGGTGCTGGCGCTGCACAATATGGGGTTTCGGGTGATCATGGATGTGGTGTATAACCATACCCATCAAGCGGGCTTAGAGGCGACTTCGGTGCTGGATAAAATTGTTCCAGGATATTATCAACGCCTTAACCCTGTAACCGGTGCGGTTGAGCAATCGACCTGTTGTGATAACACCGCAACAGAGCGCAAAATGATGGCGAAATTAATGCAAGACTCGTTAGTTGTTTGGGCCCGAGACTATAAAATTGATGGTTTTCGTTTTGACTTAATGGCGCATCAACCCAAAACGGTGATGATCAAGGCACGCCAAGCGGTACGCGCTGTCGATGCTGACACCTACTTTTACGGTGAGGGGTGGAACTTTGGTGAAGTCGCCAATAACCAACGCTTTGAACAAGCCAGTCAGTTAAATTTAGCCGGCAGCGAAATTGGCACGTTTACCGACCGACTTCGTGATGCCGTGCGAGGTGGTGGCATGATGGCGTCAGGTAACGATATCCGTAAAGAGCAGGGTATAGGAAATGGCTTGTACACCCTGCCTAACGAGCTTCGCAGTAAGCAAGACTCGTGGCAACAATATTTGTTGTACGCTGACCAATTGCGTATTGGTTTGGCGGCTAACTTGGCCAATTTCCCACTAGCCGATCGTAACAATAATGCCGTTTTGGGTGCCGATATACCTTATGGTGACCAACCCGCCGGATACGCGCTCGACCCAGCCGATACCATTAATTATGTGTCAAAACATGACAACCAAACACTGTGGGATAATCATCAGTATCGAATCGCATTTGATACCTCGGTTGACGATAGAGTACGCATGCAGGCGTTGTCATTGGCATACGCTATGTACGCTCAAGGCATTCCGTTTATTCATATGGGATCGGAGTTGTTACGCTCAAAATCATACTTAAGAGACAGTTACGATTATGGCGATTGGTTTAATGCCGTTGATTTTAGTAAGCAAAGCAATAACTACAATGTGGGGTTACCACCAGCAGAAAAAGACCGCCAAAATTGGGCCGTGATAGGGCAGGTGATTGCTGGCAATCAAGGCCGTGATAACGTGTCGCCTGAGCATATTCAGTTTATGAGTGAACGGTTTATCGAGCAGTTAAAGATTCGTTCGTCGTCGCCTTTGTTTCGCTTAACAACGGGGGCAAACATTTTATCGCAAGTGCAATTTTTAAATACCGGCAGTGAGCAAGTGCCAGGGTTAATTGCGATGCAAATCAATGATAACGACAATATAGACGCCAATTATCAGCAAATTATTGTGTTATTTAACTCGTCACCACAAAGCATTGAGTTTGCCTTTGCGCAAGCCGAAGACTTTCGTTTGCACCCGGTTTTAGCCAACAGCAATGACCCGCTGGTAAGGGCACATAAAGTCAATGCGAAGAGTTTGCAAGTTGCAAAGTTTAGTGCCGCGGTGTTTGTTCGCGAGTAATTTTTTGAAGAGGAATATGATGAAAAGCGCAATCAAAAGAATAAGCCTGTCACTTGCGGTATTGTGCGTAGCACCGCTGAGTTTGGCAAAGACAGTATCGGTCTCATCACCTAATGGTGAGCTTACTTTTAGCCTGTCAGATACACAGTCATTAGTTCAATATACCTTAGATTTTCAAGACCATAGGGTGATAGAAAAATCTGACCTTGGCTTAATGCTAAAAGGAACCCCTGGTTTAACCGAAGGATTTAAAATTGACTCAATAACACAAAACAGTCAAAAGCAGCAATGGCAACAGCCATGGGGTGAGCGCAAAACCGTACTGGATCACCACAATGAAATGCTGGTGACTTTGCGGGCCGATCGTAAAATCGCCAAAGAATTTCAACTGAGAGTGCGAGTATTTGATGACGGTATCGGCTTTCGCTACGAAGTCAATAAAAGCTCGGGTTTAGATAACGTTGAGATCATTAACGAGTTAACTCAGTTTAATTTAGGTCAACAAGCCCTAACCGATGCAACCGCATACTGGATCCCAAGTCGAGGTTGGAATCGATATGAGTATGTTTACAATACCAGCGATATTGCCAGTGTTGATAGAGCGCATACACCTTTTACCTATAAGTTAGGCAGTGGTGTGCATGTGAGCATTCATGAAGCCGCCTTGGTGGATTACGCTGGGATGTCACTTGATCAGCGCCGACCAGGGGTCTTTAAAGCCGATTTGGCACCGTGGTCTGATGGCATTTTGGTCAAAACAAAAACCGACTTTAAAACCCCATGGCGTACCATTCAAGTGGGCGATAGAGCGACCGATTTAGTAAATTCTGATTTGATTGTTAATTTAAATGAGCCGAATAAATTAGGCGATGTGAGCTGGATCAATCCAGGTAAATACGTTGGTATTTGGTGGGGAATGCATGTTGGTGAAAACACCTGGGGCAGTGGCGAAAAACATGGCGCGACAACCAGCGAAGTGAAACGCTATATGGATTTTGCCGAAAAATATGGCTTTGATGGCGTATTGGTCGAAGGCTGGAATATTGGCTGGGACGGTGATTGGTTTTCTAACGGCGATGTGTTTAGTTTTACCAAACCTTACCAAGACTTTGATATTAAGGCGATAAAACAGCACAGTGCGCAAACGGGGGTAAAGCTTATTGGCCATCATGAGACCTCAGGCAATGTGACCAATTACCGAAACCAAATGCAGGATGCCTTTGCTTTGTACGCCGACATAGGCGTTGCGCAAGTAAAAACAGGATACGTTGCCGATGGTGGTAATATTAAACGAGTTGACGATAACGGTGTGGTTTATAAAGAATGGCACGACGGTCAATTTATGGTTAATGAGTACTTACACAATATTGAGTTGGCGGCCAAGTATAAACTGAGTATAAACACCCATGAACCCGTTAAAGATACCGGTTTACGTCGTACTTACCCTAATTGGATTGCGCGTGAGGGCGCGCGAGGGCAAGAATACAACGCTTGGGGCAACCCACCCAACCCACCAGAACATACTGCGATACTGCCTTTTACCCGGATGTTGTCTGGACCAATGGACTTTACTCCAGGTATCTTCAATATGGGCTTTAATGGTTTAGACGAAGAGGCAAATCGCCCACAAACAACGCTAGCCAAGCAACTGGCGCTTTATGTGGTGATTTACAGCCCTATTCAAATGGCTGCGGATTTACCTCGTCATTACGAAGCCAATTTGCCGGCGTTTCAGTTTATTCAAGATGTTAGTACCGACTGGCATGAGTCTATTGCCTTAGACGGTGAAATTGGTGATTATGTGGTGTTTGCACGCCAACAACGTGATAGTGAACAATGGTTTGTGGGTGGGTTAACCGATGAACAACCGCGTCGCTACACCTTAAACTTTAACTTTCTTGATAAAGATAAAACCTATGTTGCTGACATTTATCGTGATGGTGAAAACGCCCATTGGGTTGATAATCCATACGACATTAAAATTGAGCAAAAACAAGTACGCTTTGGCGATACATTAGAGCTACCAATGGCAGCCAGTGGTGGCTTTGCAATTCGCTTAAGAACAATACAACAATAATAATTTAAAGAAGCGTAAATACATGACTAAAACAAAACCGCAATTATCTTTTTGGCAGATATGGAATGTTAGCTTTGGCTTTCTTGGGGTGCAATTTGGCTTTGCCTTGCAAAACGCCAATGTTAGCCGAATATTATCTGACTTAGGTGCCGATTTACATTCGTTATCGTTATTTTGGCTAGTCGCGCCTATTATGGGGCTAATCGTGCAACCGATAGTTGGGGCCGCATCGGATAGAACGTGGAATAGAATGGGACGTCGAAAGCCCTACATTTTAGCGGGGGCCATTGCTGCCGCATTAGGTATGGCGCTGATGCCAAATGCCTCTATGGTGGTGGCGTTTATGGCACCAATGTTATTTGGGGCTGTTATTTTAGCGTTTATGGACGCGTCTTTTAACTTAAGTTTTCAACCCTTTCGCTCGTTGGTATCGGATATGGTACCCGCATCGCAACGTAACTTAGGCTACTCAATTCAGTCGTTATTGATCAACATTGGAGCCGTTATTGGTTCGATTTTGCCGTTTGTCTTAACCAATGTCATTGGTCTTGATAATACCGCTAAGGTGGGCGAAGTTGCACCTTCGGTGACTTGGGCTTTTTACCTAGGAGCGACAGTATTATTGGGCTCTGTGCTGTGGACGGTTTTGCGTACCAAAGAATATGAACCCAAAGAATACTATGCTCATCGCGGTGAAGATTACCAACAAATTGCCTTAGAGCAAGCCGAGAAAAAGAGCCTTTTTGAACGATTGGGGGCGTTTTGGCAATTAATGAAAACCATGCCCGATACCATGCGCCAATTGGCTGTTGTGCAGTTTTTTTCATGGTTCGCCTTATTTATTATGTGGGTCTATTCGATGCCGGCCATTACGCAGTATATTTGGGGTGTTGAAGCGAAATGGTTTGATCCCAGTTACTTAGAATCGGTAGGCGTAGTACCACAACATATTGCTGCTGCCAAAGGCGCTGCTGGTGATTGGGTGGGGATTATTTTTGCGGCCTATTCACTGTTTGCTGCGGTTTTCTCGGTGGTGTTGTCGAAGCTTGCCGATAAATTTGGTCGTAAATTAGTGTATTCTTTATCGCTTCTTGCCGGCGCTTTCGGTTACTTTGGGTTTATTGTCTTTGACAATCCACAACCTGTAAATGTTGACTTGCTTATTGTTGCAGTCGAAGTACCCGCCGGTGCCGTTGGCTTATTATTGCCAATGATTGGGGTTGGGATTTCATGGGCTGCAATTTTGGCCATGCCTTATGCTATTTTAGCGGGTTCTTTACCCGCGAGTAAAACTGGGGTGTATATGGGAATTTTTAACTTTACCATTGCCGCGCCACAAATTGTTTCGGGCTTATTCTCTGGCTGGATTTTAAGCGCGGTCTTTGACAATCAGGCGATTTACATCATCATGCTAGCGGGTGTGTCGATGATATTTGCCGCCCTTTCAGTGTTTTGGGTAAAAGAGCAAGACGATTAAAAAGCCATCAAGGCTAAGCATTTTAAAGCCAACGCTTAGCCTTCTTTCCTCTATAGCAAAAGCTATACAAGCAACACTTTCTCGGTTATTATCTGATCACTTAGTCGTTGTGGTTTAGAGTTGTGAAATCTGGTTTTAAAGCTACATCTTTTGATATTGCCTACCGAGCTGGGGTATCCCAGTCAACCGTATCGAGAGCATTGCGTAATAGCCCCTTAGTAAGTGAGGCGACCCGAAAACGCATACAAGAAATTGCCAAAGAGCTTAATTATAAAGTCGATAAAAACGCCAGCAGTTTGCGTTCACAAAAAAGCTATACCATAGCCCTGCTTTTATTCGAAGACCCCACCTCAGATGACTCCCTTATTAATCCGTTTTTTATGACCATGCTTGGTAGCATTACTCGGGCGTCGGCAAAGCGTGGTTATGATTTGTTGGTTTCTTTTCAACAAATGGACAGCGATTGGCATTCAGATTACAAGGATACCAATAAAGCCGATGGTATTATTTTACTAGGCTATGGTGACTATGTTGATTACCAAGAAAAACTGGTGCAATTAGATGCTCAAGGTACCCATTTTGTTCGTTGGGGCGCCAAAGTAGAAGACTTAAATATAGTTACCTTAGGGTGTGACAATCACCATGGCGGTTATCAAGTTACCCAGCACTTGTTATCACAGGGACGAAAACAATGCGCGTTTATTGGCACCGCATCACGTCATGCCCCTGAATTTTTTGACCGCTATAAAGGTCACAGCCAAGCGATTATGGATGCGGGCTACACGGTTGATAAAGACTTACAGCGCCATGCTATTTCTACCGAACAAGCAGGCTTTAACGCCACGATGGAATTGCTCAATAGTGGTAAGGCTTTCGATGCGTTATTTGCCGCCAGTGATTTAATCGCCATTGGCGCGATTCGAGCCATTCGAGAACAAGGTTTACGTGTTCCGGATGATATTGCGGTTGCTGGATTTGATGACATTGCGATTGCACAATTTACGCGACCAAGCTTAACCACCGCCAAACAAGATACCTTAATGGCCGGAGAAATGCTGGTCGACAGCTTGCTTGCCTTAATCGATGGCAAACCGGCCAAAACTACCTTATTACCAAGTCAGTTGGTGATACGCGACTCATCTGTGATTAAATAATTAAGACATCGCAACGAAGGTTATAATCTTTAAAAAGGCCCAGTAAAACTGGGCTTTTTAGGGTTAACTTAACAGTGATTTTAGTTATTCAATTGCCTTTTATGGTGAGCCAACGAGCAAATTGACTATTTTAGCCGATTAATGCACTACCGGTTCAGTTACATTAGGGCTATAGCCTTCACAGTACATCGGACTGGCATAGGATGTCTCTGTTTGTTCAGTTGTTGCACGAGGCCATACAGTAGTTGGGTCATTAATATCCAGCGGTAACCAAATTAAGCCCTGACTCAAGTTTAACGGTGGCATATCTGTTTCTAATACGTACATACCCATTTCAACTGAGGTTAAACCATGCTCTGCCGCCTGTTGTTTTGCTTTATCTGAGTATCTTAATCCCCACATATCAAAATAGGGGGTCCAGTTTTCTTTGGTCAAGTAACTTAGACTTACTAACATAAAATCGTTACCAGGGATCTTGCTCATGTCAAAGTCGTTGGTGCCATCACCATTGAAGTCCTGCTGGAAGCTAAACTGTTCAAAGCCTAGCCTCAATTTATTAGCCTCCCAATCAGTTGTATTAGCGTATTTACCAAAAATACGTTGATGCTGATACAGCATTGGGAAAATCTCGTAACCATTGGTTAGCTTTGTGCCATCACGTAAGACCTTATTGTGCATGCGCAACGCAAGCTGTAAATAAAAGCCCATACGATATCGGTTATCATGTACATATCCATTGCTCTTCCAAGGTGCTTCAAAACGCGATGTAGCCGTTGGCGTCGTGAATAAATTACAGTCGGAATCCAACACCACTCGGTTACCATTTACATCTTGCATCTGCAGCGCATCTGACATAAATGCATCAAATAAATGCTTATAGTGCACGTGTCCATCAAATCCAGTGTCGGTGTTACCGTCACGAACATGATGTTTCCACCATTTTACATAGTAAGGGAATATGTTATTCGAGTTTTCTGCTGCTCGGCTTGAATATTTGGTCCAGTTGTTTTTATCAGTTTCAGGGACATACGAAACATTCAAACGATTAACTTGCAAATTATGACCTAATTCGTGGTTATCTAACCAACCTGTCGGCGTAACATTTCCGCTAGAATCCCATGGGTTACCAGAACACCCTGAGCCACAGTGAGCATTTTGATCATAGTTTGCGTGTTGAATACGACTACGATTATGCAGTTTGCCGTCCAAACAATCTTCTTCACCAAACACCGTTAAACAGGAGTTATGCACATTTGACCATAGCGAGTTAGCCATTTCTTTACCCGGCACTTGTAAGCCAGCCAATGAATACACATTGGTTAGGTGATCGCCAACAATACCGTCTAATAGAGCGGAAGTTGATGGATACTCAGCTCCAATTGCATTGGTAAAACGGTCGCGGCGCATATGTAGCTCAGCACTGCTTGAACGTAAATCCACATGAGGTACTTCAGTCGTATCTAAAAGATGCTCGAATTTTGCTATTTGCTCTGCACTACTAAAATCCATAATGCTTGGATGTTCAGTAACACCATCTGCCACTAATGTGGTGTTAAATACCGTTTCTGTACTCTTTCCTTTATACACAGTTAAATAGATTGGGCCACCATAAGGGGTAGAGAACGTTACCGAGCCATTTGGCGGAATAACTAAACGCTCCGTTTTTATTTCTAGTGGTGTTTTATAATTTCCCGAGTGCGAGCGGTTGGTGTTAGAACGATGATAATTCAGCATTACTTTGGTCTCGTGCAGACCACTATCCGTTCTTGTCAGGGTAATTTGCTTACCAGGTAAGGCATACCAACCTGTTGTTGTCCACTGACTAGCTTCATTCACAACGATAGTTTTTGTCACAGCATTAATTGTCGCAGGGTATTGGTAGTGAGCGTTTTCGCCTTTAAGAACAAGTGATGCATCCCAAACAAACTCACCGAGATCCGGTTGTGCTTGGTTATTTTTACGCGCATAGTTCACCAACCAGTCAGCAAACATCGCTTGATACCACTGTGTGGGCTGGGCAAAGGTGATTGGATAATCAATTTGTGCGCGGTATTTATCTGCTAACAATATGTTTGACTTGATAAAATTATAACCGGGTAAGTCAAACGCGTCAGTTCCATTACTATCAAGCTCGATAACGCTATTTCTAAAGATATTAGCACCAGTTCTAAAGTAGTCATTCCACTCTGGGGTGTTACAGCTATGTAAGAAATTACCTTTAGATAAGCACGTCTCAAATGCAGTACCAGGGTTATTTGAATTTGCGCTTTCTCCGGTTTTAAAGGTCTGTTCTTTAAGGTTATTTAACAGGCTAATTTGCAGATCATTATTCTTTGCATTTGCATCAAGCATATCTTCTTTGGTTAGGCCGTTAACTGTGCCGCCGCCACCCCAATAATTAATGTAGTAACCCACGTTCGCATAGGAAAAAAGCCCCGTTTGATAAGAGTTCATACTCCAGTGATGGGATAAGAATAAAACTGGGATCTTATTTCGCTCAGCAAAGTCCATGGCTGAACGAATAGACTCGAAATCTTTAGAGTTATATTCTCTATTACCAACAATTAAAATGTCTGGTTTTTGCTCTAAACATGTTTGTAATTGTTCATGATCACAAGTCGTTTCCGCGTTTACCTGATATGCATCAGGGTAGTTGTTATTAAGCCAGGTCGTTAATGCCGTATAGTATACTTGCTGTGCCGCCACAATCTTCAGCGGAGCCGTCGCAGAAGCGACTTTATCAGCGGTTAACCAGGCAATCGTATTTCGTAAGAACTGATCAACACTGCCATCTGATGGTCTTGCATAAGCAAACATATCACCACCTAATGCAACATATTGCGCGCCACTTTGCTTATAACCAGCGACGGCAAAATAGCGATAAGTATTACTACCTTTAATAATGGCAAAATTATTTTCTGAGTTAACAGAGGCACCCCCACGAGCAATCTTATGGAACATATAAGAAGCTTTGTTTGTTGGCTCCCAAGTTATGCCCGCGTCTATCCCAGCATAAAATTTGTCTAGGATGGTTTGATACTTATCGTACCAAGCTTGTTTCTCTGCAACCGCATAATCAATGAATTCAACGTCAGAGGCATAGCTGTGATCTCGCATTTGGATCGCTTTGTCGACGTTTGAGATAAAGTTTGTGGTGATCTGACAGTTAGCGTTAATAACACCCGTGGTATAAATACCATTTGTTAAGACACCATTACAGCCTTCTACAGATTCAATGATATAACCTTCATTAGGGGTAATTTGAAATTCTGCTGTGTTACCATCAAGAACGGCTAGCAATTCCGGTGATACCGTGCCACCAGAATTTACACGGGTATCAATAGTCCAAAGTACCTCAGGAGTAAATGTGACATTAAGATCACAAAATGCAGTCACCGGCTCAGTAGTAAAAGTATTACCATCCAGTAAACCTTCACAACCGGTTACCAATTCAATGTTATAACCCTCTGCGGGAGTAATCGTAAACTCTTGTGATGTACCATAGACCACATTAACATTTTCAGGTGATATCGTGCCGCCTTCACTCGCTGTGGTGGTTAAAGCAAAGGTTTGCTTTTCAAACGTTGTCGTCACTGTACAGGCAGCCGTTACTGGGGCCGTAGTAAAGGTATTGCTATTTAGTGTACCAGCACAACCGATTACATCAGCAATTTGGTAACCCAATTCAGGGGTAATAATAAAGTCTTGTGTTAAGCCATAAGTAATATCGGCCATTGCAGGTGTAATCGAACCACCTTCAGCAGCAGAGGCTGTTACCTTATGAACTGTCTTCTTAAACGTTGCCTTCACTGCACAGGCAGAGGTTACTGGGGCCGTAGTAAAGGTATTGCTATTTAGTGTACCAGCACAACCGATTACATCAGCAATTTGGTAACCCAATTCAGGGGTAATAATAAAGTCTTGTGTTAAGCCATAAGTAATATCGGCCATTGCTGGTGTAATCGAACCACCTTCTGCAGCAGAGGCTGTTACCTTATGAACTGTCTTCTTAAACGTTGCTTTCACTGCACAGGCAGCCGTTACTGGGGCCGTAGTAAAGGTATTGCTATTTAGTGTACCAGCACAACCTGTTACATCAGCAATTTGGTAACCCAATTCAGGGGTAATAATAAAGTCTTGTGTTAAGCCATAAGTAATATCGGCCATTGCAGGTGTAATCGAACCACCTTCTGTAGCAGAGGCTGTTACCTTATGAACTGTCTTCTTAAACGTTGCCTTCACTGCACAGGCAGCCGTTACTGGGGCCGTAGTAAAGGTATTGCTATTTAGTGTACCAGCACAACCGATTACATCAGCAATTTGGTAACCCAATTCAGGGGTAATAATAAAGTCTTGTGTTAAGCCATAAGTAATATCGGCCATTGCTGGTGTAATCGAACCACCTTCTGCAGCAGAGGCTGTTACCTTATGAACTGTCTTCTTAAACGTTGCCTTCACTGCACAGGCAGAAGTTACCGCGCCTGTGGTAAATATATTGTCCAGTAACGTACCTTCACAACCGGTTACCGATGCAATCTTATAACCTGTTTTTGGCGTAATGGTGAACGTATGGGTCAGACCTTCTTTAACGCTTACAGTGCTT
Organism: Thalassotalea sp. 273M-4; assembly: GCF_041410465.1. Lineage (NCBI taxonomy): Bacteria > Pseudomonadati > Pseudomonadota > Gammaproteobacteria > Alteromonadales > Colwelliaceae > Thalassotalea > Thalassotalea aquiviva. The sequence continues at coordinate 3,080,880 of NZ_CP166961.1, read as the reverse complement.
GGATTGATGTTACCACCAACACCAGCCGTTGCCGTTACATTATAGTAAACTCCGGGGTTTGTACCTGTATCAGGGTTTGTACCTGTATCCGGGTTTGTACCTGTATCCGGGTTTGTATCTGTATCAGGGTTTGTATCTGTATCAGGGTTTGTATCTGTATCAGGGTTTGTATCTGTATCAGGGTTTGTATCTGTATCAGGGTTTGTATCTGTATCAGGGTTTGTATCTGTATCAGGGTTTGTACCTGTATCAGGGTTTGTATCTGTATCCGGTTTATTTTGGATTTCAGCGAACGTTACATTAACATCACAGTCATTGAAAGCCTCATTCGTGGTAAATACGTTACCAACGAGCTTACCTTCACAACCTAATATGCGGTCAATTTCAAATCCCGCTTTAGGGGTAATTGCAAAACTACCCGTTTCGCCTTCTGCAACGGTAATTTTTTTAGGTAATACAATACCTTGCTCTAGGTTAAAGTTCGCGCTGATGTCATAAGACACTGCAGCATCTTCTTTTGCAAAGTAAGCAACAACATCACAAGCTGATTCTACATTGTGAACCACAAATGTCGTCTCGGTTTGCGTATTTGGAGTAAACTCTCCGCTACAACCTTCTATGGTTTCAATGTAATAGCCTTGTTTTGCTATTACATTAAATTCAACCGACTCGCCTTTTCGCGCAGAAATAAAGCCTGGGTTTACAACACCACCAGCAGGGTTACCGCTGATACAGACTACGCCATTATTTTTCTCAATAATCGCTAAAGAGCCTTGTAACTCGGTTTTGTTCAGTTGCTGTATCGTAACACCAGGTACGATTTCTTCGGTCTTTTTATCGGTTACTGCCGTTAAAAGTGCGCTCACTTTAATAAGCGTACCTGCAACATCAACCGATTCAGTTAAGCTATTTTCATCTAAGCACAGTTTGCCTGTATTACACACGTTCAGCGTATTAAATACGGTTTCAAAGGTGATTTTTGCTTGCTCAGCTTTGGTCTCACCTAAATCGGCAAGTACTTGGTTATCTTCTTTGTTATAGATGTTTAAAACCGCGGCCTCTTGTGTAACATCTGTCTGAACAGCTAATTTATTGCCATCAAACGTGCCTAAGGTTATATCATTACCCAATCTACAGGTAACTTGTTGAGAGCGCAGATATTCGAAGTAACCTTGCCCATCAACAGGGTTACCATTACATTTCACATCACCGGTGATTGGTGTAAATGTTGCGTTACTGCCCTGAGTCTGTGCCGAAGTAACTGGGCTGTCGGTAAAGACACCGATTTGAGCTCTTAAGACATATTCTACTGGCAGACTGTTGTTGGTGTTATCGCGATCAAAACACCCTGTAAGGGCTAGCGTCAAAAAAGTCGCCAAAGGAAGCCGATTCTTTTTAAAAATATCCATGACTGTCTCACATTAAAAAGTACAATAAAAACCCAGATAGCAATGTTTTACTTTTAAGCCCATTAAGGCTCTGTGTTGCAAATATTGATTTGGCTGGAGCGGGGGAAATCCCAACAAAGAAAGCTAAATAATTGATAGGTTTGCTGTTTATTTTATATAAAGATTAAAGAAGCCTAACTATACCCGTCAAAATAGCAGCTCAGGATTATCCTTTATGTGCAAATGTGAGGCAACGCCTTATTTGTGATCTAGAGCAAAAAAGAACGTAAATAACATATAGATAGCAAAATAGTTGGTATTTTATATGATTTGATAGACCGTAAGTGCTGGCGGAAATCGCAGAGATTATTTATCGTCGTTTAGTCCTTTATTCATTGTGCTCAGAGTGTCATCAAAAAGAATGCAAAACGATAGGTCAAGGTAGCATATGGGATATATAGGAAAAGAGAAAAAACAAAAAAACTTGCCAGCCAATGCTCAACGTTTTAAACCGGAAAATGGATTTCCAATCGAGGCAAACAACCGTGAAAGGCTTAAATGGCAGTGTCCAACATGTTCTTATATTTTTTATTGTAACGGACAACTAAATTTGGAGACATGTTTAGGCACTAAAAACACAAAAGCCCAGTATGACTGGGCTCTAGCGGAGGTGTTTGGACTCTAATGGATATTATTCTATATTTTGGATCTTAATGTGTGCCTCATTGTGATTCTCAATAAATACAGTGATTTATTTTGAATTTTAAAGATTTTTACGATTCTACTCACCAATACACCCACCAATCAGATCTCGATATTGTTACTACCAGATTTTTTTAGACGATCTAATTCATGGTCGATAATCTTTTCTATTACTTCGCTAAGCTTTTTATCGGTAATACGTGCAATAGTATCAAGCTTATTTTTTGCGTCTTGAGAAATGACGAAACTGTAAGCTTTTTTATCTCCTCGCTTATCTCTATGTTTCTTTTGACTCCATGCTCGCTTAGCTTTACTCACTATTTGTTCAAGAACAGCAAAATGATCATGCCAAGTATCAAAAGCACCGACAATAGCTAAATACTGCTCTGTAACAGATGTTGGCTGCTGAGTGTAATGAAATATATTACGAGGTAGGTGGTCCCAAGCCCACTTGATTTGTTTTTCATTGTCTTGCTCTAACCAAAGGTGAAACTTATTAAACTCAAAACACCTAGCCCATTGTGTCTTCATTTTCTCAAGGTATTGTCTTTTGTAATTCGCATCACCCGGGAAATTAAAATCAAAAACTCGAATGACTTGATCGATTCGTTCCTGTGAATTTGTTGGGTAAACAGGGTCTATAGTGGATCCATAGTCTAGTATAGGTTTAACTTGTTGTAATGGGGGGCGAGTATAGCGTGGCATGTAGCGGGAATACTGATTTGGTTGTATTGGTTGGGGGGGGAGTAGGGGAAACTTGTTCACATACAACCAAGCCCAGTAACACATTCTAGGGTTATTTTTATCCAACCATTCAAATTCTTGATCTTTAAGTATTGACTGCTTGCATAATATTTTGATATCTGAACAAAGTTTTGAGCTTTCTTCTTTCGTAATATTCTTACCATACTGTTGCCAATTATCGACGCAACTATCGAGTATTCGGCCTCTATCTTTAACGCTCGCATGAGCTTGAAGCTGGTCGATAGAATGTTCAGAGATAAAGTACATCAGTATCCAATAGCTTTCTCGTTCACAGATATCGGAAAACCATTTTGAATTAAACCCCTTTACAGCCATCTTATCTCCCTTAATCTTTATTACTGCGTAACCTTGTAGTGATTTGATGGTATCTTTTCAGTTGGGTTATGGCAAGTTTAATGTTGTATATCAGTAGCTTGTCCGTAGGTGGTTAGTTGTTTTTATGTAGTGTTGATTTTCAAAACTCTAATAAAAATGTAACCTTCAGGAGTGTGATGGAACTTTATTGTGAGTGAATGAAGTGATTTTGATTGAAAGGGGGTGAGAGTAGCCTCATCCCCTTTGTTTGGTTTATTTACCCTTTGGTGGGTTGTTGCCGCGGCCAGGACCTGAAGGGTTACCTGTTTTACTTGGCCAGTTTGGGTTTTGTCCCATGAGACTTCTCCTATTTTGAATGAAAATGAATTATTAATTCCTGACTAACGGCTCAAATATCAGTATATTTGAGTACATACAAGGATTTATTATTCAACAAATCTCTTGATGACTGAATCGTAATAGCTACAGCCTATTCTAACCATGAAACTTTCTGCTCCCCCCTTTTTGGGAAGATATTTTTATGAGGGGGGACACGATATTTCATATTCACTGAGAGCTGATGATGCAATTATTAAGAGAATTAGATTTGATAAGGATTACAAATGAGCAGCATTCCATCTTTTGAATCAATACTTTTACAGGTGCACCAGAGTCTTGAGTTACCACCTTATACAAGCAAACAGAAATCTGCGTTTGCAAAGTTAAAGCGACCGTTGAAAAAACATCATGAGCAATTCGAAGAAATTATGGATGGAATATTTAGAGCCTTGGAAATTAATAAGGATAGAGATGCTTGTATAGATTTGATGGGCAACATGGAAAATTTTGCTCAATTCCAAAAAGAGCTAGAACATAAAATATGGACATTTAATGCCAATAGTAAGCAAGTTGTCTGGCAGCTAGTTAGCCATTCTTATATTCCCGGTATTGCCCGATTCGTAGCGAACTGGAGCTTTGAGGATATCATCGATGAAGGAATGCCTGGTGGTTATTTTTGGTATCTCCCCACAGAAACAGAAGATCGTTCACGTGTAATGATGCCTGTGGAGCAAGTCTGTACATGGTTGTTGGATCTGCTAGGTCTACGGCTCGAGCAACTTCGAAATTTAAATGTGGAAAACACTAATACAGAGAGTGTTATTAGAAATATCTATAACTGGAAAAAAGGTAAAGTACCGCGCTTGGAAACTATCAAACAAACGTTTTCTGATGATAATCAGCTAGAGTTTAAAGGTTGTTTACGTGTAGATAAAAATTTAGATGAAAAAAAACAACTACAGCAGGTCCTTGCATTTATAAAGCACAAAAATCTAACAGTTGACTTACTAGCTCATGAGATTCCAATTACTGACACCGGTATTATTGAAAAAATTATAGAGGGCAAAGGAAGTAGTGATCAAAACCAAAGCTTTATTAAGCTTATGGCTATTAGATACGCTCAGCCCACTTTTAAAATTATCCGCCAGCGTCTTTATCTTGCGAAGGCTATCCAAGATGGTTATAAACGACTTTTAAAATTTTTATGCCCTGAAGTCGACCCGATTTGCGCTGATGTTAATAAAAATAAAGTGCTGCAACTTTGTCATATGTACAAGTACGTTTATAACTTAACTATTGAAGCATCTCGTTTAAATCATGGACAGTATGCTGAGAATAAATGGTTTGATGAACACTTATTAGAGATAGATAAAAATGGTTTGTTCTTGTCCATTGCCCCTTCCCGATTTGCACATTCTTCCTCGTTATTAGGAGACCTACTTACAAAACGATTTGAGCGAATGAATTGTGAACAACCGCTCCCTGATCTCTTTGATTCAAATCCTGAAGCAAACTTGGATGTATTTAAGCAAAAAATGATTGAGCAAAAATTATGGGCTGACGAAACGAAAGCTGAAAAGGAATTAGAAAAACTGCTTCGAAAAGGGGCTCCTTGGCGGGCTTTTCAAAAAGAAAATAACTACTGGGTTATATCGAAATTTGCAAATGATAACTCATACGGTTACCGCATCAAGGAAGCTGCTATAAAAAGACTTTATGAAGTTGCTAAAACATCGCTCCAAGAAGCGGGAGCTATATTGCTTGAAAGCGGCTATATTTTAGATCTACCGAAAAACAAAAGACCAATCGATAGTCAAAAAGTGATATCAAACCTGCTTGATAACATCGAACAACATGCAGGGTTTGATGCTTGGGAGGCACCGCTCCTCTGCGCTAAGGCAAAACATTTTATTGCTTTAAATGACTTTAAAGCCGCATTAAACCTGTTTAAGCAAGCATTGCATGCTTGCGAAGAAAGAGGTTTTGGTCCTTTAAGAGGGGCTATAGCCAGAGATACATTTGCAACATTGTTACAAACAGAGAAATTGAATTCCAATAATCATGAGATGTATTTACGAGAAATGATGGCCTTTGGTGCTTTCGAAACAACCTCTGCTTTTGTGGAAATCAGACTTGAATCAGTTGCAGCTGATTTGCATACTTATTTTTGGGGTGAGCTGTATAAACCCTATCATGGAGTTAAGAAGCTCTATCCTTCAACGAAACAATCGTAAATGTTTTGCAGTTAATCCATGTCATATTACTTTGATTGATCTTCAGTTGTTCCCATGCACTCTTAGCTCATTAACAGAGTTCAAAAATACAAATATTAATAAGTCTTCACCGCTATTTTCGTGCATTAGCCAGGTGTATGTAGAATCAGATATTGTAGGTATGTAGTAATATACATAAGCAAATAGTAGACACTGCTACCTTTGATAGTTAGCTGCTTTTCAATTAATTTTTATCGCTTCGCAATACCTTATGTAATTCACAACATAAGGTTTATCATGAGCAGTACAAACTTACCAAAACATTATTCTCTTCACCATACACCTTTATTTGAAGGGCTACCGGTAAATATCGAAAAAGGTCCTCTACTTGTCGGTTGCTTAAAGGCAATGAAGAAAACAATTGACTACGCTTTGAGTGACTATAAGCAAACTTTTGCTTTTCGACTCGATCTAAGGTTTTGTAGCGACTTCGATGCTACAGATAGCAAATTCATATCTCGATTTGAGAGCTCAATTAAAGCGCAGATTTATGCTGATGAGCAGCGCCGCATTAAAGCTGGTGTTAGGGTTCACCGAACAAAAGTTAGAGTTATATGGGTGAAGGAGTGGGGTTATAGTTCCAAAGGGCTTAAGCCACATTACCATCTAGCTATTCTACTTAATAAACAGGCTTATAGAACATTAGGAGACTTCAAGCGAGTATCAGGAAATATGGCCGCTAGATGTCGAAAAGCGTGCGCAAGTGCACTGAATAAGAAACTATGTGATGTGACTCAGCTAGTGCATTTTCCTGAAAAAGGCGTATATATAATCGGTAAAAGATCACCTGAGGATATTGCTCAGTTAAAAGCATTCTTCTTTAGGATCAGTTACTTTGCAAAGTTACGACAAAAAAAATATGGAGGAGAGGGGAATATGTATGGAGCCAGTCGAAAGTAAATTGGCTTTTTAGGATTGGGCCTGACTACCTTCAGGCCCATAACCATTTTATCCCCAATGCCGCCAGGTATTGGCACCAAGGTAGCTTTTCGCTTCATCTTTTAACATCCACATAAACGAGCAGGCGTTATGTAAATCACCATTTAAGCAATAGGCAGAAAACTGATGGCAGTTATTTGATAGCGTGTTGTATTCTGTTTTTGTACCGAGCATATCAAGTGCTCGTTCAGCCACATCTTCATCACCACAGGCATACTCATCTTTGGCAGATACGTAGATGTTCAGAGCGGTGGTACCATCGGTGAAACCTGTAGGGTTAACTTGTTCAATAACCCCCTTGCCATTTAAATGGATGATTTGGTTATTACCCACATAAATGCCACTGTGATCGGCGTAGCCACAACACATGTCACAATAAACGACACTGCCTATCTTAGGGGTTACGCTATCGCGAAATTCATCGACGAGGCTTTCAACCAGATTAATCGCTGGAGCGAGTAAAAAATATTTAAACATAGAGTATTCCTTATTAGATTTCGAGTTCAACAAAGTCAGCATCGATTTCGGCTTGGGTCATGCCGATGTATCTGAGCGTGACGGCCTCAGAGCTGTGCCTGAGCATCTTCATCACTCTGGCGATGTCTTTGGTGTTTTTATACAAGTGATAACCACGGGTCTTACGCATACTGTGGGTACCAAGTGATAAGCCAAGTTCTTCACCAACTTGTGCGAATGCTTTAGTTACTGCGCGTCTACTTAGCGGCTTAGGATTTTGGTTGTCCGTACCTTGGCTTCGATGGGATTGAAACAGGTAAATATGCGAAGGGTGCTTCTCTTTGATTTTACTGATGGTTTTCAGCGCTTTGTTGTTAAGTTGGATATTGGCAACTTTGCCGGTCTTGCCTTCTTTAAGGATAAGCCTATCGCCTTGTATGTCGGAAAACTTAATCGATAGTAAATCCGATATTCGAAGAGCCAGGTTTAAACCAATGTTCCAAATGTCCGCCATTTGTTCACTGCAACGAATCGACAGCAGATGGCTTATCAGATGGACTTTTTCAAATTGCGTGATCGCTTGAACTTCGGCCATATTTCAGGTTCCTTTTTTGCTGTATTTGTAGAAAATGGGAACTTCAGCGGAGGTATGTCGCTGAAGGCCTTGTTTTTACTGGGGTGTCAGGTTCCCAAAATGCCAAAATGGGAACCTGAGGTTTTGGAATCAGTCGATGTAGGCGGCGGTGCGATAAACGCCCATCGCGTAGTATTCTACGAAGTTATTTATCAGCATCGATAGCAGCTCTTGTGAATCACCGCTATCTAGCCACCCAGTAAACATGCTGTAGGCTTTATTGGTGGTAAAACAGATCTCAATTTCTTTTACCAAGTCGTTTGATGAATCTTGGTAAGCGTAATCGGATATTGAAACTAGTCTCCACTCATTCATGTTTTTAACTAAGCCAACATTCACAGGGTGATAACCACCCGTTTGAGCACAATAACCTGGGTCTAAAAAATTCAGGGTAATGCGCTTGGCATCTTCATCTGGTTTACCCACATCGATGATCTCTTTTTCGATTAACTGGTAAAACGTACCAGGTAACGATAATTCAGTACTTCTCTTTATTTTCACCTCCATAGCCATACCTCACAGTAATCCTTTTTCTGCAAACGACACCGGTGTTTCTGCCACGATAATATGGTCCAGCACCCGCACATCAATTAAACCAAGCGCCTTTACTAGGCGCTCAGTAATATTTTTATCGGCAATAGACGACTCAGAAATGCCAGAAGGGTGGTTGTGGGCAAATACTACAGCAGCTGCATTGGCTTCAAATACCGCTCGCACTACTTCGCGAGGGTAAACGGTTGCCGCATCTATGGTCCCGAAAAATAACTCTTTGTATTCGATCAGGTGATGCTGGCTATCGAGCAGCATGACAGAAAACACTTCTTGCTTATATGTGCCTAGCTTACACATCAAAAAATCTTGGGTGGCGCTAGAGCTGGTAAACGCCTGACCTTTTAAATAACAGCGTTCGATGATCTTGGCGGCTTTTTCTAGTACACGAAACTCATGCAATGGACGATGAGACTTGTATGTCTCAGCTAATGAACTGTGCATAACGTTCTCCTTAATGATTAAACATGTTTATGCACAGGGGTGATATATGTCTGAAATGTTTTTATATCGTTTTTATGCCCTAAAAAATAACTGGCCTTGCGAATCCTTTGAACATATCCAGAGGATTTAAAAATGCGTTTTATTAAATTAGATGAAGTTAAGAATTTAACCAGCTTAAGTCGTTCAGCAATTTACAAATTTATGAAGGAAGATCGTTTTCCAAAGCAGGTGAAATTAAGCTCAAATTGTGTTGTTTGGGTGGCAAGTGAAGTTGAAGATTGGATAATGGTAAAGATAGAAGGCAGAGGCTAAATAGTTAAAACGAACCACCGTTATTTTGAAACGAAGTCTTTGTAAAGTTAGTTATTTAAATCATAAGGGTAAAGATGATGTAATAGCGGAAAGGCTTCTTCAAGTGATGACAAACCTTCGTTGACGATTCCTCAATTTTCCCATATTCTCTCAATAACTCTTTTGATTAAAAATCAACAAAAATAACTAAATGACAGACCCAATATTAACCTTGAAAGAAGTAGCGGCGTATTTAAAGTTAGCAGAAAAGACAGCTTACCGCTTGGCTAGCGAAGGTAAGTTGCCTGGTTTTAAAGTTGGTGGTAGCTGGCGTTTTAAACGCGAAGATATTGAGCAATGGATTGAAGAAAGCAAAGGGAGCAACGTTAATTGATTACTGATTACCACGCGAAATATTTTGCACATGAACTATCAATTCTACATAGCAATAATGGTGTAGACAGGCTATCTCAGTCATTGTTTGATGCTAGTGTAGATCTTAATCCTCATCAGATTGAGGCGGCTTTGTTTGCATTAGATAACCCACTGAATCAAGGTGTTGTGTTGGCTGACGAAGTGGGATTAGGGAAAACTATTGAAGCAGGGCTTGTTCTCTGCCAGTACTGGGCGGAAAGAAAGCGTAAGCTTCTTATTATTTGCCCTGCATCTTTGCGCCGCCAATGGGCGCAAGAATTATTGGAAAAATTTAATCTCCCTTCTCAAATACTAGACGCTAAAACGTTTAACCAGTTACAGAAATCAGGTGTCTACAATCCATTAAACAACAAGCAGGTAGTGATTATGTCTTATCACTATGCTGCTAGGCTTGAAGATAGGCTCGTTGGTGAAATGTGGGATCTGGTTGTTATAGATGAAGCGCATAAACTACGTAATGCACATCGTGAAAGCAATAAGATGGGACAGGCGCTTAAAAGAGCGCTTCATGGTCGAAAGAAACTATTGTTAACAGCAACGCCATTGCAAAATTCTTTAATGGAACTGTATGGTATGTCGACGTTGATCGATGAACATATTTTTGGCGACGACAAAGCGTTTCGTAAACAATTCATGCAGGGCGATAGTGATCAGCAAGAACTAAAGGAGCGACTTGCAAGCTTTGTAAAGCGTACACTGCGCAAACAAGTGCTTGAGTATGTGAAATATACCCAGCGCAAAGCTATTACTGTTCCCTTTACTCCATCTGACCAAGAGCAAGCTTTGTATGATGCCGTTTCTGCGTTTTTAGAAAAGGATGATAGCTATGCGCTACCTAGAAGACAAAAACATCTCACAGGCTTAATTCTAAGAAAGCTACTCGCCTCAAGTTCGTTTGCCGTTCTAAATACGCTGCAAGTGATGAAAAGTCGTCTGGAGCAACTAAAACACCAAAAGGTAGAACATGATGACGATTTACTCCGCACTATTATCGAAGATGATGATCTAGAAACAGATTATCTTGATGAGGACGATATAGATGATTTGCTTGACGACGAAGCGGCTAAAGAAGTTATTGATGAAAAAAGGTTATCGCTTGAAATTCAGGAGCTAGAAGGCTTTATAAAGCAGGCTGAAGGTATTCAGAACGACGAAAAAGCCAAGGCATTATTAAAGGCACTCGATTTAGGCTTTATCCAAATGGCCGAAATGGGAGCTGCCCAAAAGGTCATTATTTTTACTGAGTCTAAAAGAACTCAAAGTTACTTAGCGGCATTCTTAGCTCAACATGGCTTTAAAGACAAAATCGTTACTTTTAGCGGCTCAAATACACATCCGGAAGCAACTGAAATTTATAAGCAGTGGAAAATAAAAAATGAAGGTTCAGATAAGGTAACCGGATCGCCTCAGGTTGATAGAAGAACGGCTCTTATTGACCACTTTAAAGACCATGCCGAAATAATGATCGCCACAGAAGCGGCAGCTGAAGGTGTTAACTTACAGTTTTGTTCATTACTGATAAACTACGATTTGCCTTGGAACCCACAAAGGGTTGAACAGCGTATTGGGCGTTGTCATCGATACGGTCAAAAGTTTGATGTGGTTGTGATTAACTTCATGAACCAGCGCAACTTGGCTGACCAAAGAGTACTTGAATTACTGACTGATAAATTCACTCTTTTTGACGGTGTTTTTGGCGCTTCTGATTCTGTGCTCGGTAGTTTAGAAAGTGGCGTAGACTTTGAAAAACGTATTCAGCAAATCTATCAAGAATGCCGATCACCACAAGAAATTGAGCAAGCTTTTACCTCGTTGCAAAAAGAGCTAGAAGACGATATCAGTTCAAAAATGCAACAAACACAAGAGGCGTTGTTAGAGCATTTTGACGAAGATATTCACGACCTACTTAGAATTAAATTAGATCAAGCCAAGGAACGCTTAGACAAAGTTTCTAGATGGTTTTGGGCTGTAACAGTGCATCAACTTCGCAATCATGCACTTTTTAATGAGAATAACTACAGCTTCACGTTAACCGATAAAATTTCCGGTTTCGCGAAAGGAAAATATCAACTTATTCGTAAAGGAAAGCAGGCCGAAGCTGAAACGGCACAGGTGATTGAAGAACACGCACATAAGTACCGAATTACTCATCCACTAGGCGAGCATGTAATTGAATCGGCGAGAAAACAAGCTACGCCACATAAAGAGGTTATATTTGACTATCAAAGCCATCAAACGAAAGTTTCTGTGGCAGAGCAACTGCAAGGTCAGTCTGGTTGGCTATCACTAAACTTATTGCGCATAGAAGCTTTTCAAACAGAAGAGTATCTTGTTTTCACAGGTATGACGGATAGAGGTCAACTCATTGATGGCGAGGCTTGTAAAAAGCTGTTTAACGTTGGTAGTAAAAGTGTTGAAGAGGTAAGTGTTTCTGTTCCTGAGCGTTTGCTAGAGAACCAGACCAGACAACTAGATGTAAAACTTGCTGAAGCAATGGACTTAAATAATAAGTACTTTCAAGACGAGAGAGATAAACTTGAGAAGTGGGCGGACGATAAAATTTTATCTGCCGAGCAAGCACTTGTTGACACCAAGAACCAAATCAAATCGCTGAAACGAGAAAGCCGTCACGCAGTTTTTGTTGAAGCGCAACAACAGATGCAAAAACAGTTGAAAGATTTAGAACGTAAACAACGAAAGCAACGAGCTGAAATATGGGATGTTGAAGATGAAATCGCTGAAAAACGGGACGAGCTTATAGCGGCATTAGAAGCTCGGATGAAACAAAAAACTGAAATAGAAGAATTGTTTACGATTCGTTGGGCAGTCGTTTAGGAGAAGAGCATGCTAAAAAGAATAATATTAGAAAACTTTAAAGTATGGGAAAAATTAGATTTAGATATTGGTAGGGTAACCGGAATTTTTGGTACGAATAGTTCGGGTAAAAGCAGTTTAATACATATGCTGTTGATGTTGAAGCAAACTAAAAACAACTCGGATCGTGGTATTGCACTAGACTTCGGTAGTGAAGAAAAGCTAGCTGACCTAGGTACTTATCATGATGTGGTTTCTCAACATGAAGAGAGTCGAAATTTATCTTTCACTCTTTCTTGGCAGCTAGTCGATGAATTAAAAATTCAGAATATAGAGGAAAGCTCCAGAAGCGTTTTATTTAATGGTAAAGATCTTGAACTGTCTTCCAATGTAGGACTGAAAGGTAAACTCCTTGAAGTTAAAAATTTAAGCTATAAATTTGCCGGATCAAACTTTTCTATAATCCCTAAAGAAAATAAATCTAATGAATTTGAACTGAAAGCTGAAGTTCCAGATGATAAAAATAAATTTAGATTTATACGAACATTAGGGCGAAACTGGAAGCTTCCTCAAGCAACTAAATATTACTTATTTCCTGACCAGGCAAAAACTTATTATCAAAATGCTGACTTTTTAAGTCAGTTTGAAAGCGCCTTGGAAGAGTGTATGGATAATATTTATTACCTTGGTCCGTTAAGGAGCTTTCCAAAAAGAAGTTACCAATGGTCAGGAACAAGTCCTTCTGACGTTGGTCAGCAAGGGGAGCTCACTATCAATGCGATTCTTGCAGCAACCTTAAAAGGCGAAAAACGAAACTTAACTAAAGGTACACGTTATAAAACTTTTCAAGAAATGGTAGCATATTGGTTGAAAGAGCTGGGACTTATCCATAATTTTCGGGTTGAGGAAATAGCTCCTAATTCAAACCACTTTAAAACTTATGTTCAGAAAGAAAACGGTAGTGCTGAAGTAGCAATTACTGATGTCGGCTTTGGAGTTTCGCAAATATTACCAGTAATAGTGTTGCTCTATTATGTAGCTGAAGGCTCAACTGTGTTATTAGAGCAACCTGAAATTCACTTACACCCAGCTGTTCAGAGTAAATTAGCTGATTTGATTTTGACAGTATCCCAAACGAGAAATATTCAAGTCATAGTTGAAAGCCATAGTGAGCATTTTATTAGAAGACTACAGCGGCGAGTAGCAGAAGATAAAGCTGAAAGTAGTGATTTGAAACTGTATTTCTTTTCAACTAAACGAGGTAAAGCAAGTTACAAGCAACTTGAACTTGATGATTTTGGTGCAATTCATAATTGGCCTGATAACTTTTTCGGAAATGAAATGGAAGAAATATCAGCAACTCGCAAAGCTGCATTACTAAAACGAAAAGCAGCTCAAGAGAGTCAAACCGAAAATGCCTAAGGTGATAGATACTAATGTATTAGTAGTAGCAAATGGAAAAAGTAATCAAGCATCTATCGATTGTGAATTATCGTGTATTGAATTTATAGAAACCTATAAGAATCTTACTATAGCTCTTGATCATACAGGCTTGATTATGGATGAGTATGAAATTCATTGTAGTTATAAAGGCTCACCTGGTTTAGGTGATAAGTTTTTTAAGTATCTTTATGACAATCAATATGATCCGAGCAGCAACATCAACTTGGTCAATATAACTCCCTGTGACGATGAAGCCAAATCGTTTGAAGAATTACCCGATAATGAATTTGATCGATCCGATAGAAAACTGTTAGCAACTGCAGTAGTCGCAAATGCAGATGTAGTAAATGCGACAGATAGCGACTGGATTGAGCAGAAAGAACTAATGCAGCAATTAGGTGTGACAGTAACTCAGTTATGTCCAGACTGTTGTGATAGACATTAAATAAGAGACTAATAATGAGCAAATATAACGACTTAGTTAAAAAACTAAAGGAAATTTTCCAAATCGATAAACCGGAATTAGATTTCGGTATTTATCGTATCTTGAATGCCAAAGCGGATGAGATTAACAACTACCTTGAGAACACACTAATGAAAAAAATTAGTGATGCGTTGGCTTCGGCGGGTAATGCCAATAAAGAAGAATTGGAACGCCAATTGGCAGAAGCTATTAAAAATGCAGAAGGTGCTGGGTTTAATCCAGATGATAGCCCAAAAGTAAAAGACCTTCGAGTACAAATCGCAGCTTCATCGCAAGGTGCCAACGAGCATGAAAATGCGGTATTTACTCATTTGTTAACCTTCTTCTCTCGTTATTATGACAGTGGAGATTTCGTCAGTAAGCGTCGTTATAAAGGTGACACTTACGCTATCCCTTACGCTGGTGAAGAAGTGATGCTTCACTGGGCTAATAAAGACCAGTATTACATAAAAAGCGGCGAGAATTTTTCTAATTACTCTTTCAAACTTGAAGACGGTCGCAAAGTAACCTTTAAGCTGCTTGCGGCAGACACTGCGAAAGACAATAGAAAGGACAATGATGCAGACCGCCGTTTCGTGTTAGTCGAAGAGCATACGCGCATTAAGTATGACGATGATGGCCTAGATTACGAAGAAGAAGTATTGCCTGTCGTTGTTGATAGCTCTGGTGATAAAGATGAATTAATCATTCAGTTTGAATACAAGGCAGTTAAAAAAGGT